>JBEKDR010000022.1:0-47950 GCA_050014255.1 Bacteroidales bacterium
CAATAAGTCCGTTTTCGTCAATAATCTCTGCTGTTACATTTACTATGTCGTGCGCATCAGCATCAATATCAGTTCTGTCTGCTGTTAACCGAATAGCTGCAGGGTTGGATGCAGTATGTACTTCTTCTATGATTACCTTTCCGTCTTTCTTCCCAACAGCCTTCAGAGTGCCTGGTTCATACGGCACATCCCATGTAAGATGAAGGTCGGAGGTAGTCGGAGGAATATATGGGCTGGCATATGAATTCCAGCCTCGAGAATGTCCCTGTTGCGGAAAAACATAAGATTTTGTTCCATACGATTTATCGTTCAGGAAAAGTTCAACACTGTCACAATTTGTATAAGCAATTACCTGAATAACCTGCCCTTCATGACCTTCCCAGTTCCAGTGAGGGAAAATATGAACCATCGGTTTTTTTGTCCACTGACTCTGATAAAAATAATATCCATCTTTTGGAAAACCGCAAAGGTCAATAACACCTGAACTGGAACTTTTTGTAGGCCAGAAAGCTTCTCCGAGATAGTCAATTCCGGTCCACATAAAGTCACCAATAACATAATCGTATACAGAGGTAAATTTCCATAATTCTTCAGCTTCAATCATACTCAACCTGTAGTCTATTGAGCGACCCGGCCTTTTATCAGAAAGATCGGACCCTATTGAATATTGTTCCCTTATTCCACCAATGGAAACATTTTCCGTTCCTATCATTTTCCAGTCAGTATGATCGTGTCGGTCAATGCTGTAATATAACTCCCGTCGTTTGAACCAGCGGTCGACATAATTATACCCAACAATATCGAGCGTGTTCAGGAAAGGAAGTTTAGCCGGTCCGTCGCCGGCAGCAATCCTGTCATTTGCCTGGGTCACGGGACGCGTAGGATCTTCTTTATGAAATGTATCAATCAATTTCCTGAGTGTTTCACTACCACTATCAACCACCTGGTCAGGGACTTCATTGCCAGCGCTCCAGATCACGACTGAAGGATGGTTTCTGTCGCGATGTATCATAGAAAGCAAATCAGATTGCCACCATTCTGCAAAATATTTATGGTACCCGTATAGAACCTGTCCTTTTGGTTCCATCCATTCATCAAAAGCTTCGTCCATTACAAGGAACCCTATTTTATCGCACAAATCAAGAAATTCAGGAGCCGGAGGGTTATGCGAAGTGCGGATAGCATTGCAGCCCATCTCTTTCAGTATCTGAAGCCTTCTTCTCCACGCTTGTTCCGGTACTGCTGCACCAAGACAACCTGCATCATGATGAACACATACTCCATTAATTTTTATATGTTTTCCATTCAGAAAAAATCCTTTATCCTTATCAAATTCAATTTTTCGGATGCCAAAAGGTGAAATCAGATTATCGATTGGTCCGGTAGCCTCGAGAAGTATAGAATGAAGCGTATATAACGATGGATTATCTATCGACCACAATGCAGGAGCAACAACACTGAAGGTCTGTTCAATATCCTTTTTGACTGATGGCTCCAATGAAAAAGGAGTTTCGACAACTGAAATATCTTTGTCTGATCCATCTTTAATAACCGACCTCAAAACAACTTTCTTTGTGATTGAAGAATTGTTTTCAATAGAAGTATGTACCAAAATTTTTGCAGATGATGAATCACTTTCAAGTGTTGTAATAAAAGTCCCCCATTGAGCAATATGAACCGGTCCTGATATATTCAGCCATACATGACGGTATATTCCTGAGCCTGAGTACCAGCGACTATTAGGCTGAATAGAATTGTCCACCCTGACTGCAATCAGGTTCTCCCCTTTTTTTATAAAAGGAGTCAGATCGTAATAAAAACTTGTATATCCATACGGATGTTTGCCAAGGTGTTGTCCGTTTATCCATACATCGCTATTCATATAGACTCCATCGAATTCAATCCAGATTTGTTGATCTTTCGTGTGTGAGGACAAGCTAAAATGTTTGCGGTACCATCCGATACCTGTTGGCAAATATCCACCAGCGCCCTTAGTAATTGCATCTTCATTGAATTCCCCTTCGATGCTCCAATCGTGGGGAATGTTCAATGTCCTCCAGTTTGTATCATCATAACTCTGTTTTTCTGCACCTTTTACATCAGATTGAATAAACTTCCATTTGTGATCAATCGACAAATGTTGACGATTATCTGGCACAGCAGCCCGGACATTAGGAGTTAGCATCTGAACAAGAGCAAAACTGATAATTATAAAGGATTTTTTCATTAGCTAAAGTTCTTTTTATAGTTCTCTTTTCATAATTCAGTTCTTTTTTATTCGAACCTGTACACATTGTACGTCCTGGGTTGTTGCAACACTTCAAAAATAGTTGTCTTTCTGTTCACGTAACCATACAACTCTTTACCTGATATAATATCATATAGTTTTGCATCCGGTTTTTTAATCACAATATTGTATCTTACCGGAAAAGGCTGATATGACTGGGCAATGAAGGTGTTATTGTTGTATACAAACAGGCATATCTGGCCTGGGCTGTCAAGATAAACCGGAATTTCCTCCATCATAACTCTTCTGATCTGAGAAAGCACTTCTTTCGGAAGATGGTACAGATCATCGAGGCTCTCAGGAATTGTAAGTACATAAAACCTGCCTTTTTTCAAACCCCTGACCTGTATAAGCATGGAGTATCGGTTATTGCCCTTATAAATTGCCTGAATAATATCTTCGGAAGACACCAGCCCATAGGCCAGTTCAGGAATAAGAATTTCGGTATCGGAGAAGTATATATTTGCAGGCTCTTCATCCATGAACCTGCGGAAAGTAAACTGGTTTACCAATGCTTTCCGTCCTGTGTACTCAACCTCCAGAATTTTCTCAATCCCCTTTCCCTGTAACGCCTTGAGGAGACCTGAAGTTACGATCACCATTTTGTCTTCGTTAAGATGTTTAGTAATCTTACTGACGATATCCGTATCAAACTTTGCATGTTCTGTAAGAAAAACTGTCCCACGGTCGTCAGGAAAATCAGGATACAGATCCATAGGTATGCCGACCATCCCGAAATAGTTATGAATATACATTTCGCCAGAAGAATTATAGGGTTTATAAGCGGCAACCCCATAAGGATCCCCCAGTTTTCCAAGAAAAGCATCAAGTTTGTCAAAAGTATTGCCTGCAGCTTCAGCAATAAGGCTGAGCATTTTTTCTTTCCCGTCAGTGTTATTTATTGTTTCGACTAAACTACCGTAGCTCCAATGGATGATTGCCCTGGGTTTGGCAAATAATGTATTCTCAAGTTGTTCTGTGTAACGATTTAACGTCTGCCTTTGCCCTACATCAACCCAGCCGCCGCCGAAATTGCCCGGCTTAATATGTTCAAAATAGCGCATTATACCATAGCTCTGGTACGGCTGAAGGTGCTGAACAGTATTTTCCGGATCCCTGGTTTCCGTGCCTGCGCGCAATTCATCGAAAACCCTTGGTTGGGATTCAAGGTTATATCCTGAGAACTGATATTGTTCATACCAGTTAGGCGGCTTGAAAATCAGATGAATCTTCGGATTAACGCTTCGGGCATTTTTGACGACAAGATCCTCTCCTACCTCCTTCATAACTTTCAGACGATATTCTGCCCATGTAAGGTCTCCTTTGGCCTTCTGGCACAACTCGCATTGACAATTGAAAATGAACAGGTCATCGAAAATTATCTCATCGAACATGGATGCCGTATAAGCTACAATTTTCCGGAACTTCTCCCGGTCCGCCGGGTTCGAATAGCAGAACCCATTCAGACGATCGCCGGGCGGACCAGCAACAGACGCCATAATACCGCCTGACACTTTAACTCCCTTTCCTGCGAAGAAGCTCTTTAATTTTCTGACATCAGCTTCCGGCAATGTTTCGTTATCCCTGTAAGTCTCTACATAAACTTTGCTGATCTTGACGGAGCGGGTTATTAAATTCCAGCTTTCTTCAAGCCATTGAGGATCAGAGATCATCTTCTGTTCGTCCTGGATACAGCAGAAAACCTCTACATTGAAGTTCTTGTATCCGTTTTCATCTTCTTTCGCATCTTTTTTATCCTGAGCGGATGCAAACATACCTGCCTGCGTAAAAATCATAGCAATCAAGACAGAGGATTTTATTTTTCTGCCGCAATTCATAAACTTTTCATGCATCATGTTTCTGATATTGATTTATTAGTTTAGCATTAATAGAATCTAAATACTCTCTTAATACAATTGTTATTCTTGAATTCTAAGAATTAACTTTTCAGTAATAAAAGATTTCTCTATTCTCAGCACTAATTTATGACTAATACTAAAATAATCAGTTCAATAATATTATTGAGTTTTGATAATATATCTACAAGCTATTTTAAGAGAAGCCAAATAAATAGAATTAGCGATTTCTGAAGTTAATGTAAATATTTATATTTGAGAAAGTTAGAATTATTTATACGAATCATTATGTACACTCTTTACCGCCCTGCCTGATGGATCGATCATATTCTTAAAAGATGCATCCCAGGCAATTGCTTCAGGCGTACTGCATGCTACTGAGGGAACAGATGGAACGCATGATGCTGCTGAATCAGACGGAAAATGCTCAGTAAAAATGCATCTGTAGAAATACTCTTCCTTCGACATTGGTGGATTGATCGGAAAGCGATATTTAGCATTGGCCAGCTGTTCATCAGTGACTTCTTTTGAAGTAAGGGCTCTTAACGTATCAATCCAGTTGTAGCCGACTCCATCGGAGAACTGTTCTTTTTGCCTCCAGGCGACACTAGCTGGCAGGTAGTCTTCAAAAGCTTTTCTCAGGACCCACTTTTCCATGCGATCCTTCTTTATCATCTTATCCTTCGGATTCAGTCGCATTGCGACATCCATAAATTCCTTATCAAGAAAAGGAACGCGGCCTTCAACACCCCATGCTGCAAGCGATTTGTTGGCACGAAGACAGTCATATAAATGTAATTTACTTATTTTTCTTACTGTTTCTTCATGAAAAGCTTTGGGATCGGGTGCTTTGTGAAAATAGAGATAACCTCCGAAAATTTCATCTGCGCCTTCTCCGGAAAGAACCATCTTTACTCCCATTGACTTGATCACTCTTGCAAGCAGGTACATGGGAGTGGATGCCCTTATTGTTGTAACATCGTATGTCTCAATATGATAAATAACATCACGTATTGCATCCAGCCCTTCCTGGACAGTAAAGTTGATTTCATGATGGATAGTTCCTATATGATCCGCCACTTTCCGGGCAGCAGCAAGATCGGGTGATCCCTCAAGCACGACTGCAAAAGAGTGCAGCTGCGGCCACCATGCCTCACTTTTATCCTGTGATTCAATTCTCTTGGGAGCAAATTTTTTAGCTATTGCAGAAACCACCGACGAATCAAGACCTCCTGAAAGCAGAACACCGTAAGGAACATCCGACATTAACTGGCGATGAACAGATGCTTCCAATGCTTTTCTAAGATCCTCGATACTTGTTTCATTATTCTCCACTGCAGAATATTCTTCCCAGTCACGCTTGTACCATTTTGTCATAACACCGTCTTTGCTGTACAGATAATGCCCAGGCAGGAATTCCTGTATCTTATTGCATACACCCTCGAGAGCTTTAAGTTCTGATGCCACATAAAAATTTCCAAAAGAATCCCATCCCATATAAAGAGGGACTATGCCAATATGATCTCTCGCAATAAAATAGCAATCCTTCGTTCTGTCATATAAAGCGAAAGCGAAGATTCCATTTAATTCTTCAATAAATGAGGGCCCTTTATCCCTGTAAAGAGGAAGTATCACTTCACAATCGGAATGAGTCTGGAAATCGTAAGAGTTTTCATAACGTTTTCTAATTTCCTGATGATTATAAATCTCCCCGTTTACAGCAAGTATGAGGTTGCAATCCTTACTGTACAATGGCTGTTTGCCCGACTGAGGATCAACTATAGATAATCTTTCATGAGCAAGAATAGCTTTTTCACAATAAAATATCCCTGACCAGTCTGGTCCCCGATGCCTTACTTTCTTTGACATTTTCAATACAGTCGATCTTAATTCCATGTAATTGACTTTCAGATCAAATACGCCTACAATTCCACACATACAATTTCAGTTAATAATTTGTGAACCATTAATATTCTAAAAACACAAGGGCAAAGCTAATAATATTTTAATAATCATTATACAAATTGAAATAAAATATACATTATTTTGTAAAATAATTAAGCAATTAATTATAATTACTAAATAAATGATATGTAATACTTATATTTATTAAATATTATTAATAATGCTAATATCATGTTGAAACAAATATTAGCATTCATCCATGCTTATTTTTTTAGTTAGATGCCGACATATTTTGCAATTGTTTGGGACTAAGCCTTAGATCCTGATGATTATTATAATATAGACAGATTGTTTGAAAATCGTAATTAATGCTTTGAAATTTGTTATTAATAGACAGTTAAATCAAATTCCTTTGCCAAATGAAAAAACTCAACAAATAAGCTGATGGCAAAGAACCATATTAAAAGAGCATTACTATTTTTTATTCTTCTGAATTTTTTTTATATATCCTATTCACAAAAGCCTGATAGTACAAAGGTTATCAACTATTTTGGCGGTGGAATAACTGTCACCAACAACGGAATTTCACTGATCCCCACTTTTTCAATAGATAAACCTGCCGTCTTATTTGATTTAACAGCGGGAAGAGGAAAACTCAGCTTTGAACCACAATTCCGTTTTTCGCTTGAAGGAAAGCCCTGGACATTCTTTTTCTGGTGGCGCTATAAATTAGTAAATACCTCAAAGCTCTTTATCAGGGTTGGGGTACATGAATCACTGTCATATTCAACTATGCCGGTTGAGATAAATGGTGTCTCCAAAGAAACAATTACAACACAGCGCTATCTGGCCGGCGAATTTACTCCAAATTACTTTCTGACAAGAAATATTAGTATTGGTATGTATTACCTCTATTCATATGGTATTGACAACGAGTATGTAAGGAATACGCACTATTGTCTGTTAAATCTGAATATTTCAAATATCAAATTATCGGATAAGTTTTTTCTGAGTTACATGCCACTGATTTACTATTTAAGAATAAACAAGAATGATGGATTCAATGTAACCTCAACACTAAACTTAGCAAGAAAAAATTTCCCTGTTTTTTTCTCCATATTCGGTAACAAGACAATTAATTCGAACGTTCCCGGACATAAAGACTTTGTCTGGAATGCAAGTTTGATTTACTCTTTCAAACATAATTATGTTAAAGCACAATAAACTCTTGAAAGATACTGCGTCATTTCCTATTTGAAATTTGTAATTTCGCAGCCATGGATAAAATAGAAACAATAGAAGAATTTTATAAGAGAAAATTCGACTGGATGCCTGATAATATAAAGAATGAAATCGGACACTTCAATGTCTTCAGGTTAGAGCCTTTTGTAGGAGAAAAAGCACAACCTGTACCTTATAAGAGGCGTGATTTTTATAAAATCATGCTTGTGAAGGGTAACAGCCAGGTTCATTATGCCGATAAGGTTGTTGAAGTTAAGAAACAGGCATTATCATTTTCCAATCCTCAGATACCTTATGAATGGGAACATCTTGATAACATACGGAGCGGTTTCTTTTGCATCTTCAATCAACATTTTTTTCATCAATATGGTAACCTGAATCAGTATTCGGTTTTTCAGTCAAACGGCACACATATATTTGAATTGTCTGATGAACAGGTAGAAAAACTGGCTCCCATCTATGAACTCATGTTTGAAGAGATCAATTCTGATTATCAACATAAATACGATGTATTACGGAATCTTGTTTTTGAATTGCTTCATTTTGCAATGAAACTTCAGCCAACAACAAATTTTGACAAGCAACAAATAAACGCTTCGAAAAGAATTTCTGTTATGTTTTTAGAACTTCTCGAGCGTCAATTCCCGATTGATGACCTCCACCAGAGATTCAGCCTGCGTTCAGCCTCTGATTTTGCAAAGCAGTTAAACATCCATGTTAACCATCTGAACAGAGCCATAAAAGAGACAACACAAAAAACTACATCTCAGGTTATTGCCGAACGTATCTTGCAGGAATCAAAAATCCTGTTAAAGCATAGTACTTGGAGTGTGTCCGAAATTGCGTATGCACTGGGTTTCACTGAAACTACCCATTTCAATAACTTCTTTAAAAAGCACGTTCAGACAAGTCCATTAAAATTCAGAAATGTTTGATTTTGTAATTATTTGTTTTGCTTTAGTTATTATCAGGCCTGTTTCAGATTTAAATTTGTACTTTAATTAGAAGAAATAATTATGGAAACAAAAATTCAAAAACGAAAATTAGGAAAAAGCAACCTTGAAGTATCCGCACTTGGTCTCGGTTGCATGGGAATGAGCTTTGGCTACGGAACTATTGCTGATAAGAAGGAGATGATTACACTTATTCATAAAGCAGTAGAAAGCGGAGTTACTTTTTTTGATACTGCTGAAGTTTATGGACCGTTCATTAATGAAGAACTGGTAGGAGAAGCTCTGGCTCCTTTTCGCGGTAAAGTGGTGATAGCAACTAAATTTGGCTTCGACACAACCGGAGCTTCCGCTCTTGACAGTCGCCCGGACCATATTAAACAAGTTGCTGAGGCTTCGCTAAAAAGACTCAGGGTAGAAGTTATAGATTTGTTCTATCAGCACCGTGTCGACCCTAATGTACCAATTGAAGATGTTGCCGGAGCTGTAAAAGACCTTATTAAAGAAGGAAAAGTAAAACACTTTGGCCTTTCCGAAGCCGGAGTAAATATTATCCGTCGTGCTCATGCAGTGCAAACGGTAACCGCTTTGCAAAGCGAATACTCATTGTGGTGGCGGGAACCGGAAGCAGAAATAATGCCAACACTCGAAGAACTCGGAATAGGTTTTGTCCCATTTAGTCCGCTTGGCAAGGGTTTCCTGACAGGGAAAATGGACCAAAACACGACTTTCGACAGTAAAGACTTCCGCAGCACAGTTCCCCGTTTATCGGCAGAAAACCTTAAAGCAAATATGGCATTTGTCGATTTGCTGAAACACGTTGCGGAAAGCAAAAAAGTTACGCCTGCTCAAATTGCACTCGCATGGTTACTGGCACAAAAACCATGGATAGTTCCGATTCCTGGCACTACTAAGTTGCATCGGTTAAATGAGAATCTCGGTGCTTTAGCAGTAGAACTCACATCTGAAGAACTTAATGAGATAAACACGGCTTCATTAAAAATTACTGTCCAGGGTGATAGATACTCCGGGGGCAATGCAAAATTGATTAATCGCTAGATTTTAAAATAAAATGAAGAAAAAGGTCTTAGTTCTATCCTCCAGCCCGCGAAGGGGCGGGAATTCGGATCTGCTATGCGACCAGTTCACTTTAGGAGTGCAGTTGGCCGGACACCACTCGGAAAAGATTTTTTTAAAAGATAAAAAGATCAATTACTGCACAGGATGTGGAACCTGCATCGACAATGGAAAGAACTGTTCTCAGAAAGACGACATGGCCGAAGTTTTGGATAAAATGGTTGAAGCTGAGGTAATCGTAATGGCAACACCTGTTTACTTTTATACAATGTGCGGACAGATGAAAACGCTGATTGACAGGACATGTTCACGTTATACTGAAATCACCGATAAAGATTTTTATTTCATTGTAACGGCAGCTGACGACAACAAGCCTGCAATGGAAAGAACGCTGGAAGAATTTCGCGCATTCACAAATTGTCTGGATGGAGCAAATGAGAAGGGTATTGTTTATGGAACCGGTGCCTGGAATATGGGAGATATCAAGGGGAAACCTGCAATGAAACATGCTTATGAAATGGGGAAAAAGGTTTAACATGATTATAACACATGCACATACATGGTATCTTTTCATAAAGAAGAATAAGGATATTATATAATGAAAAAACTGGGATTCGGATTAATGCGGTTGCCATTAAGGAACCCAAATGATTATATAAGTATTGAAATGGATATATTAAATCAAATGGTGGATGCTTTTTTGGAAAGAGGTTTTACCTATTTTGATACAGCTTATATGTATCACATGGGCAAAAGTGAGACTGCTATCAGAGAAGCATTGGTAAACCGGCACAACAGGAAAAGTTTCACATTGGCAACAAAAATGCCAGTGATGATTTTGAAAACAAGAGAAGATCAGGAAAGAATTTTTAATGAACAGTTAGAAAAATGTGGTGTGGATTACTTCGATTACTATCTTATTCATAACCTGGGAGTAACACATTATAGAATAGCTGAAAAATTGGATACATTTAAATTCATCCAGGAAAAGAAAAAAGAAGGAAAAATCAGACAGATAGGATTTTCCTATCATGACAATGCGGATTTATTAGAAAAAATCCTTACAGCACACCCGGAAGTTGATTTTGTACAGTTACAACTTAATTATCTGGATTGGGATAATGAAGGCATTCAATCAGGGAAATGTTTTAGAGTGGCTAGAAAACACAAGAAGCCGATTGTTGCCATGGAACCTGTGAAGGGTGGAATCCTTGCAAATGTGCCGGAAAAAACGGAGATATTATTTAAAAACTATAATCCAAATATGTCCATACCTTCATGGGCCATACGTTTCGTGGCAAGTCATGAGGGAATCATGACGGTACTAAGTGGTATGTCTGATATGGAACAGTTACTTGATAATACGGGTTATATGGTGGATTTTAAGCCTTTTGTTAAGGAAGAATTTGATATTGTACATAAGGCGTTATTCATAATTAGAGAAGCACTTGCTATTCATTGCACAGCCTGTCACTACTGTGTGGAGGGCTGTCCAAACAACATAGCTATACCGGAATATTTAGCATTATATAATACAGAAAACCAATTCTCAAAAGGTGTGTTCTCAACGCAAAAGGTATATTATGATAATTATACAAAAACACGTGGTAAGGCATCAGATTGTATCGGATGCAAACAGTGTGAAGAAAATTGCCCGCAGCATATACCTATCGCAGACTGGATGAAAAAGGTAGCAGAGACTTTTGAAAAATGAATAATTATTTAATAAGAAGAGGGCTTAAACTATGAATATAAGCGATGTAGCAAACAAAAACCATGAGGAGTTGTTTCCAAATCACAAATCAACATTAAAGGTAACGGATCTGGAACTGATAGAAGTATTTGACAATTTCGCTTTTGATGAAGTAATTGGTTATGGTAACTTGGATACCAGAACAAGGATGATAATGATTCTGGGATCAATGATAGCTAGCCAGGCTTTAGGCGAATATAAAGTGATGCTGGGTGGGGCACTCAATATAGGTGTTACTCCCGTTGAAGTGAAAGAAATTGTATACCAGGCTATACCATATGTCGGAATGGCTAAAGTATTTGATTTTATTCATGCCACAAATGAAATATTGGTAAGCAGGGGAATAAAAATACCACTGGAAGGTCAATCAACAACCACACGCGAAACACGATATGAAAAAGGATTGGAAGTGCAAAAATCAATTTTCGGAGAAACGATTGATAAAATGTATGAGAAATCTTCTGCAAATCAGATCCATATCCAGAAATATTTATCTGCAAATTGTTTTGGAGATTACTACACCAGAAAAGGACTGGATTTAAAGACAAGAGAACTTCTTACACTTTCCATGCTCATTGCTTTAGGAGGAACTGAACCCCAAATTAAAGGGCATATTCAGGGTAATATCAATGTTGGTAATGATAAAGAAACACATCTTAGCGTAATGACTCAATTGCTTCCATATGTGGGATACCCAAGGACTTTAAATGCAATAAAATGCTTAAATGAAGTAATACCTGAGTAAATCCAAATTGCTTTTGAGCAATTTTTGTTTTTATATTGAAAAATAAATTACCTGATAGAAATGAAAAAAATGACCAAAATGAAACAAAGCAAGATGCTTATTTCTGTAATTGTATTATCAGTTTTCATATCCAACATCTATGCACAGGACTGGCCCCAGTATCTTGGACCCGGCAGAAATAGTATATCGGCCCAGAAAGGTATTTTACGCTCCTGGCCTCAACAGGGGCCGGAAGTTCTATGGACTGTAAATGTGGGTATCGGTTACGGCGGACCTGTTGCCAGAGACGGTAAAGTCTATTTACTCGACAGAGATGATAAGCTTGGTGATAAGCTGAGGTGTTTTGACCTTTCAAGCGGAAAAGAGCTCTGGAGTTATGCTTATAATGCCCCGGGATCCGTCATGTTTCCCGGCTCAAGAAGTGTCCCGGCATTAGACGGTAATAGAATTTATTCATGCGGTCCATATGGAAATCTGTATTGTATAGACATCAACACACACAAGCCGGTCTGGAATAAGAACGTTTGGGCAGATTTCGGTGGCGGTGAAATTCCGAAATGGGCAGTTGCTCAGTGTCCTCTGGTTTATGGCAATTTGCTTATTATTGCTTCACAGGCGCCACAGGCAGGGGTTGTTGCCTATGACAAGCTTAACGGCAATGTGAAATGGAAAACACCGGCTCTTGGTCCTGTCGGATATGTCAGCCCGGCACTTGTAAAAGTTGGCGAAAAAGATCAGGTCGTTATGATAACAGCTTCAGCCGGTGGTGGTTTTGGATCCAGCGGCAGCGGTGGAAAAGTCGTAGGAATTGACCCTCTGACCGGGAAAAATCTGTGGGAATATACGAACTGGCAATGTCACATTCCTGTTCCGGCAGCAGTGGATGCCGGTGAAGGCAGGATCCTTATTACAGGCGGTTACGAGGCTGGTGCAGCTATGATAAAGGTTGAAAAGAAGGCAGATGGAAGCTACAACTTCACGGAACTTTACAAAAATCCTGATTTTGGTGCGCATACACAACCTCCGGTTCTTTGCAACGGATATTTCTATGCACAGTATACGACAAACGAAAGGAAAGACGGACTGGTATGCATGAGTATGGATGGCAAGGTTCAATGGAAAACATCAAGGTCTCCCCTGTTTGACAAAGGTGGTATGATATTCGCTGATGGATTGATCCTGGCCACAGATGGAAGCAATAGTCTGTACCTTATTCAACCCGATCCAACAGGATTTAAACCAATTGCATCAGCAAAATTGCTTCAGGAAGGAGGAACAGGATCAGAAAATGATCCTATGGCTTCAAGAGTCGGAGGCAAAACTCAAAACTGGGCACCGCTGGCACTTGCTGATGGCAAACTCCTGATCCGTGATCAGAGCCGGTTAATGTGTGTCAAAGTCGCTCAATGAAATATTTAATAAAAGAACTCTGCCGTCATTCATCGAGAACTATCGCGAGCGTTAGCGGATATACTATTTCAACCGTTTTTATAATGCTTATATTATCCGTTACTCTTACAAATGAGAAGAGCTCATTCGGAATACTACGGGGCACCGGAACACATTTTATTGTATATATTCCGACAAACACAGCGTGTTGTGTCAATTGTGATAATGAGGACTCTAAAGGCTCTCTTACTGCAGAAGGAGTAAATACTATAATGCTGACCTATGATTTAATTGACTCTATCAAAAAAATTAATGGAGTCAGAGATGCGGCGCCATACCTGCTTTATAAGTTGTACGAACCAAAATATAATTCTGACATTTCGTTAGGCGGAATTGATACGAACAGCATAGCTACAAAAAACAATGTGTGCGCTGTAACCAACCTTGTCGCAGGGAAATTCCTTTCAGATAAGCCTGATGAAGTAGTAGCTGAAGAATCATTTGCAATGGCTCATAATCTTTCTGTTGGAGATACCTTAAAGATATATGGCGGTAAATTATTACTGGCAGGGATCATTAATTCAGGCATCAAACCCGGGAAAGCTGATATATACGCACCGATAGGAAATGTCAGACGGATACTAAAAGATAACCTGAAATGCTTATCCCCCGGATTTGATATGAATATTATCCTGGTCGAGGTTTCAGATTCAAGGATCCACAGCCAGGTCATAAGTCAGCTCAAGCAGAGAATGAAATACTTTTCTGTTTCCAGTTATAACTGTTACCAGCCTGCCAGCGAAACGATGACAATTATTGAAAAAGCTTCCAGATTGCTAACAATATTGATTTTTATCTTTTTATTAGTTTTTTCAGCAAGAACACAGTTAACATCTCTGATGGAACGGTCAAGGGAAATAGGAATTCTGAAATCACTTGGATGGTCAAACACACGACTGAGCAATCAGATCATATTTTTATCGCTTATCCAGGCTTTTATCGGGGTAATTATTGGGATTTTCCTCGGGCTCTTAATAATACTTTTATTGAACAGCAATCAAATAAGTCTGTTCAACCTTTTGGAATTTAATTTCCGGATCAGGATTATTCCGGTATTAATAGCTCTGTCACTAACGGGGGGATTAATTGCCGGTATTTTCCCGATTATTAAACTTTACCGTACAAAAGCCGGAGATATGATAAATAAATATATTTAATTGTCAATACAACAAGATTATGAGCGACAATATGATTGAATGCATTTCATTAGGCAAACAATACACTAATAAAAACCTGATGGTCAATGCACTGGAAGACATAAACCTTCACATCTGTAAAAATGAAGCAGTCATTCTGAAAGGCCGTTCAGGTGCAGGGAAATCTACGCTGCTCAACCTTATGTGCGGACTGATAAAACCGACCAGTGGTAAAGTATTTATTGAGAACAAATGCATCAATGAACTTACTGATAATGAATTAAGCAATCTTTTATCCAGGCGGATTGGTATAATCTTTCAGAGCTTTAATCTGTTGCCAACCTATACAGTATTTGAAAACATTGAGATTGCAATTGTTCCTATTGAGTTGAACCGTGCCATTGTTGAGGAGAACATAATGAATTTCCTTGAGAAGTTTAACTTAAGAGACAAAGCACATTTAATGCCAACAGAATTGAGTGTCGGGCAGCAGCAAAAAGTGGCAATAATCAGAACATTAATCAAACAGCCGTCAATAATTTTTGCGGATGAGCCTACCGGATCAGTCGACAAGGAAACAGCTGCAGAGATTTTAAATCATCTCTCGAATTTCAGGAAGGAAAATGAGGTTACTATTGTCATAGCAACGCATGGAGCTATACCTGATAAATTTGCTGACAGGGTTTATACTTTAGAAGACGGGCGGATTAATGAATAATCATTCAAAATGCATTTCCCGGAGCAAGTGTAGTTATTGTCGGTACAAAAAATGGAGTTAATGCAAACGAAGCGGGAAAACGAGCTACGTGCTATATGCAATTTTTAACCTTTATTTAACATACATTTTTTTAAATTGCGGAATTTAATAAATAACTGAATATTTCTCCAATGAGCAGAACCACCATCATAACAGGGATAACCGCCGTAGCTTTTACCGTGGTCTTCTCCTGGTGGATATTTGCCGTACCCTCGTATAAAACTCCTGAAAGGATTCCCGGAATGGATAACAGACCACCTATAAAGCCAATGTCCGATATTGTAAATATTGGGGAGGATTTCGATTCTCTAGGACAAATGGATAAAGTATTGACTGGAAGCTGGCCTCATTTCAGGGGTCCTGATTTTGACAATATCAGCAGCGATCCGACCCCGCTGGCAGAATCGTGGGATACTGTCGGGCCACAGATTATCTGGAAAACTACTCTGGGTGAAGGTTATTCAGGACCGGTAGTACTGAATGGCCGTGTATACATTCTCGATTACAACGAAAAAAGAAAGGCAGATATGCTAAGGTGCTTCTCCCTTTCATCAGGAAATGAAATATGGAGAAGGTGGTACAGGGTCGAAATGAAGAGAAATCATGGTTATTCAAGAACCATACCTTCTGTGACCGATAAATACGTTGTCACAATAGGTCCAAGGTGTCACGTAATGTGCGTGGATGCCCTTTCAGGAAAACTGCTCTGGAAACACGATCTGGAAAGAGAATTCGGTATCCCCGGGTCAGTGAAGGGAAGAATTACCCCGGACTTTTATACCGGGCAGTGCCCTCTCATTGATAACGATGTGGCAATAATTGCGCCGGGCGGGAGAGCAATAATGATAGGTGTAGATTGCAAAACAGGAAAAGTTATCTGGCAGACACCCAACCCTGATTCTCTCAGGATGTCACACTCATCAATAATGCCTATGACCATCGAGGGAAAGAAAATGTACGTCTATAATGCTATTGGAGGAGTATGTAGTGTTTCAGCCGATGGTAATGACAGGGGAACTATCCTCTGGAAGACACTCGACTGGAGTCCTGCTACGGTTGCTGCTTCGCCTCTCTATCTCGGCAACAATGAGATTGCCGTCTTTGGAAGCTACGGAGCAGGCGGTGCAAAAATTAAAATCAGCAGAACCTCTGCCGGATTTGAAGCTTCCGTAACAGACGCTCATAAGGCCACAGAAGGACTGGCAAGCGATCAGCAGACACCTATACTTAAAGATGGCTTTATCTGGACGGTAATGCCTGAAAACGCGGGTATGCTTAAGAAACAACTTGTATGCTACCCTTCTTCTGACATTTTGCATCCGGTCTGGACAAGTGGCAAGGAGAGCAGGTTTGGAAGAGGCCTTGGACCATATATCATGAGCGGGCAAAAGTTGTATCTTCTCGATGATGACGGGAAACTATATCTGTTTAAAATAGATAAGAATTCTGCTGCCCTTGTTTCAAGCAAGGTTATCCTCAATGCAACAGAAGCATGGGGGCCGATGGCTATAGCTGGTAAATACCTTATTATGAGGGATTCAAGGAACCTGGTATGTCTTAATATTGGCGCAAAAACCGAATGAAATGAATAAAAAAGTTGCATCAGGATTAATAATCCTTATTTTACTCCTTTTCCTGGGGTACATCATCTACGATGTGGCTCTCAGAAAAGAAAAAGACGTGGCTGAGATTTCAAATACAGCAACCCCTGAAATAACTGATTCATGGAAAGTCACTTCAACAATCGATCCTGCATCCGGTAAGGTTGAATCAGTGGGGATTATGAAAAATGACAATGTAGTAATTGGTGGTGACAGCTTTGTTGCATGTTATGATCCTGAATTGAGAATGCTATGGAACAATAAAACCGATAGACCTGTTACTTCAATATCAGCTTCAGGAGACACAATCTTCACCTCTACAACTGAGACCATAAGAATGCTTGACCCTAAGGGCAGGCAAATTGGAGAATGGGGTCCATTTGAGGATAGCGCGATGATAACCTCTGTGTCAGCCAATATCTCATTCGTTGTATTTGCTGACGCCCGCAATAAAGTTCTGATGGTCCTTGATAAAAAAGGGGATCTTAAATCGATGATCGGGAAAAGCGGAGAACCATTTATCTTGCCAAGCCCGTATTTTGATGTAGCTATTGATGCTGCAAACATTATTTATGTGGCAAATACAGGAAAACATCGGATTGAAAAAAGGAAGATTGACGGAACCATGATTGAACAGTTTGGCGGCACCGGAACTTCTCCTGAGTTTTACTGCGGTTGCTGCAACCCGGCTCACTTTGCCCTGGTTCCCGGAGGATTCGTCACTGCTGAAAAGGGAATCAACCGGATAAAGATACTGAATAGTAAAGGAGAATTCGTGGAATTCATTTCATCAGTTAATAAGTTTACGCCATCAATTCCTCTTGTTGTGGCTTCATCGGATGGCAAAACAATATATGGTGCAAATCCAGCGGATTCGAAAGTTTATATTTTCAATAAAAAATTGAACTGATGAAAAGGGACGATTTCATTAAACAGATTATCAGATACCTGCTTTTCGGTCTGTTGGCATTGATTGCAGTTGCAACAGGTAACAGGATTATCAGCAATTCTGATTGTAATTCATGTCCCGGAAAGGGAATATGCTCAGGAGAACAGGATTGTTTTAAATATTTATCTCTTAAAGATGGAAAACGATAAGAATAAATATCAGTCGAGAAGAGATTTTGTGAAGACTGCCGGTAAAATAGTTGTGGCCTCACCCCTGCTTCTGATTCCTGTCATGCTGGTCAGGAAGACAAATGTAAAGGGATACGTCTGGCAGATAGATCCCTACAAATGCACCCAATGCGGACAGTGTAAAACCAATTGTGTACTGACACCTTCTGCCTCAAAATGCACACATGCCTTCAAAATGTGCGGTTATTGTGATCTCTGCGGGGGATTCCTGCGACAGGGTGTCAAAACAATCAGTACCGGCGCTGAGAACCAGCTGTGTCCAACCGGGGCTATCAAAAGAAGGTTCATAGAAGAGCCTTATTTCGAGTATACAATTGACGAAAAGCTTTGCGACGGTTGTGCAAAATGTGTAAAGGGCTGCGGTGATTTTGGAAATGGTTCATTGTATATGCAGATAAGACACAATTTGTGTGTGAACTGCAATGAATGTTCCATTGCCCGTACTTGCCCGTCGTATGCAGTTGTTAGGGTACCTGCTGATCAGCCATATATAAGAAAAAGTTGAAGAGTTTGGCCCCCTTTCCCCCTAAAGGAGGTAAAACAAGTCATCTTTAGAGAATTAGGGGCAAAAAAATGAAAAGTTGAAAAAGTATCTTCCATATTTATTAGTTGCAGTTTTACTGATCTGTAATTCGGTGATGTATTCGCAGGAACGCCAGCAGCAGCAAAGGTTCCCCAGACCGGAGTTTGAATCGGGCTACCAGACGCCGACCCACCAACTTCTTAACCAGCGGGGGCCAATGTGGGAATATGCTGATGTGGCTGTTCTTATCGCTGCGCTAAGTCTTACATCCTGGTTTGCAATAAAAAAGAGATCCAGAAACGGAATACTTTGGATGTCGGTTTTCTCACTTGCCTATTTTGGATTTTACAGGCAGGGATGCATATGTTCGATAGGCTCCGTGCAGAATATTTCACTAGCACTCTTTAACAATAATTACTCGGTTCCTCTTTCAGCAGTACTGTTTTTCATAATTCCGCTCGTCTTTGCCCTTCTTTATGGCAGGGTATTCTGTGCCGGAGTGTGCCCTCTCGGAGCAATCCAGGAACTGACCGGGTTCAGACCTGTAAGAATTCATAAAAGTGTCGAAGCTGTTCTTGCATCAATTCCCTTCATCTATCTGGGACTATCGATTCTTTTTGCCGCTACCCAAAGCCAGTTCATCATTTGCAGGTATGACCCGTTTGTGGGTATTTTCAGGCTCAACGCTCCCTTTACTATGATAATATTCGGGGTCCTGCTGCTTCTTGTCGGGATATTCGTGAACCGCCCCTATTGCAGGTATCTCTGCCCATATGGGGTTCTTCAGAATATTTTTTCGAGGTTTTCAGGTAAACACCTTACTATAACACCTGCAGAGTGTACAAACTGCAGGCTTTGCGAAGAATGCTGCCCATATGATGCTATACTTCCTTCTGACGATCTGAAAAAAACAGAACCGAAAGAGACTTCGAGAAAAAGATTCATTCTCTATTTGATGATGATCCCTGTTATGACTGTCGCAGGCGCAATCCTTCTTTATAACCTCTCCCCTGCACTATCAGCCGTCAACAGCAATGTAAGGCTGGCAAGGGAAATAAGGCTGGAGAAGGAAAAAGGAGTTCCGGCAATGTCTAAAGCCGCCGCAGCCTTTAAGGAATCAGGAAAGACCGAAAAACAGCTTTTCGCCGAAGAATCATTTATACTGGGAAGATTCAGGAAAGGAACTCCATGGGTCGGAATGTTCCTGGGATTATCCCTTGGCGCTGGTCTTTTCAGTCTGACAATCAGAAAGACCCGAACCGAATATAAGCCGCACCAGGGAAAATGTTTCAGCTGTGGCAAATGCTTTGAATATTGTCCAATAGAGCCAAAAATATCGAAATGAAGTTATCGGATAAAGACATAAAAATTTTAAGCGGTGTTAGCCAGGTTGCTGCTGTTTTTACACTTATTGTCGGAGTCACAATGATATTAGGACTTATTCAGCTTAAAGTGGTCAAACCTCTCGATAGTCCCTCCCTTGCTTTAATAAAGGAACAATACGACAAGGATCCGTCAGACAAGAATATAGCTGAAGAGGTCAGAGCCATGGACCTTATGGCACGCCGGGCTTATTTTTCATCACGCTGGCAGGTCGAGACAGGTTCTTACCTGCTTATTGCCGGGGCAGTGATTTTTGTTCTCGCCCGTCGATTAATTGCAGGATCTGAGAATCCCGAACCTGCTTTTGCGTCTGAGAAACCAGATATTGTCAGTCAGAAAAAGAAATACAGGGTATACCTGATTTCTGCAGCAGCATTTATTACAGTTGTAGCAATAATCTCTTCATTTTTGCTCAGGGGTTCACTTCCTGAAACGGGAGTTAAAGTTGCAGTGGATGCAAAAAACACCGGAAAAGTTCAAAATATTGGGACTGCTGCTGCACTTGCTGGAAGTACCAATTACCCCTTCTTCAGGGGTGAAGGGTCGAGGGGAATAGCAGGCGGAACGGGATATCCGGTTGAATGGAACGGGAATGAAGGAAAGAACGTTAAGTGGAAAATTCCCGTGCCCGGCCGGGGGAAAAACTCACCTGTTATTTGGGGCGGCAAGCTTTTTCTGACAGGAATAAGAGCAGGCACACTGGAGGTATACTGCATCGACAAAATAAAGGGAGAAATTCTATGGACAGCTTCTGCCTCTGATTTTCCGGGAGCATCGAAAGAAATACCGGAGAGCGACGCGGAAGCCGGGATGGCTGTTCCTACCACTGCAGTTAATGGTGAAGTGGTTTGTGCAATATTTGGCAATGGTAACCTGGTTTGTTATGACCTTAACGGCAAAAGGCTTTGGGGCAAAAATATAGGAGTACCAAAAAGTGCATATGGTTATGCAGCATCTCTTCTTATTTCAGGAAAAATATTGATTGTACAGTACGACAGCGAAGCAAAGATCTCAATCAAGGGTTTTGATCTTTCAAGTGGCGAGCAGAAATGGGAAACAGTGCGGACAGGCAGACCTGTCTGGTCATCTCCTGTAATGGCAAATCTTGATGGGCAGACCCAGGTCATAATAAACGGAAATCCAAATGTATCATCATACGATCCTATCACTGGTGCTGAACTTTGGAGTCAGCCAGGGGTCTCTGGTGATGTTGCTCCTTCACTGGCTGTCAACAGCAGGTTTGTTTATGCTGTTACTGATTATGCGAAGCTTATAGCCATGAAGCCGGGTAAATCCGGATCCAAATTATGGGAGGACAATACTTTTACTCCTGATGTGTCAAGCCCGGTGGCTGATGACCGGTTCCTGTTCCTTACAACAGGTAACGGAGATGTCGCCTGCTACAATGCTGAAAAGGGTGATACACTCTGGTCACATCTGTTCAATAATCCTTTCTATGCATCCCCGATAATCTGCGATGGCAAATTGTGGATGCTTGACAGGAAAGGTATAATGCATGTTGCTGAGGCTTCTGAAAAATTCAAACTTCTGGCAGAATCGCCGCTGGGTGAAAATGCAGATAGTTCGCCGGCATTTTCTGACGGCAGGATATATCTGAGGGGAAAGGATAATTTATATTGTATTTCAAAAGATTGAAAAGCAAGGACGAAAATACTGTAACGGAGTGCAACTGCACGGGAAGTGATCTGACCAGGGTATTGAATGTGGTTGAGGAAATTGTTGCCTCTGCCGGCCGGGAAAAGGATAAAGTGATCCCGATCCTGCAGGAGGTTCAGAAGAGACTAAACTATATACCATCCGAGGCGCTAAAACATATCTGTGAGATCACTGATATTACACCGGGTCAGATATCGGGTGTTTCGACATTTTATTCCCAGTTCAGGCATGTTCCGGCCGGGAAACATATAATAAAGATCTGTCAGGGAACAGCATGTCATGTAAAAGGGGCAAACCTTATCTCCGATGCATTCAGAAGAGAACTGAAACTGGGACCGGATTCCGTCACTACTTCCGATATGCTTTTTTCTGTTGAGGAGGTAGCCTGCCTTGGATGCTGCACACTTGCACCTGTAGTACAGATAGATGACAAGACGTACGGACATGTCAGCCCTGCCAGGGTCGACATGGTAATTGCCGATTTTCTCCATCATGTTTCCTCCAACAAAAGGAGTTCAGAATTTAAGAACCAACCATCAGTAGCAGCTGAAATCAGGATCGGACTTGGTTCATGCTGTGTTGCAGGAGGCAGCAGGGAGATTCTCTCCGAGATTATTGATATAAGGCAAAAATACGATCTTGATGTTGCCCTGAAGCCGGTTGGATGCGTGGGAGTTTGCAACCAGACTCCTCTTATGGAAATAATTACCGGAAATAACTCTGCATCAAGATATACGAATGTAAGAAAAGACCAGGTTGAGGATATAATCCTTAAGCATATTAAACCGCGTTCCATAAATAAAAAGCTGAAATTCAGGATTAATGACCTTGTTGATACATTTGTGAGTGACAGCAAACTAAGGAATCCTGCCCTTGTACCTCAGCAAAAGAGAGAAGAGATACTTACCAGTTTCCTTCAGAACCAGCTTCATCTTGCAACGGAAAAGAGCGGCATCATTTCTCCGGAATCTCTCGACGAATATTTACTTTTTGACGGATTCAGCGCATTTAATAAATGCCTTCTGTTCAGCGACAAAAGAGAGCTTATCGACATAATAAGTAAAAGCGGTTTGAGAGGACGTGGTGGCGCCGGATTCCCTACCGGGAAGAAATGGGAAATATTCAGGAATTCTGAGGGAGAAAGAAAGTATGTTGTTTGCAACGGAGATGAGGGAGATCCCGGAGCATTTATGGACAGAATGCTTCTGGAATCATTCCCTTTCAGGATAATCGAAGGCATGCTGATAGCTGGTCTTGCCACAGGAGCTGAGAATGGAATTTTCTATATAAGAGCAGAATACCCGCTTGCAGTCTCCCGGATCAGGAATGCGATAATTTTATGCCAGAAGAATGGCATTATTGGTGATAATATCCGGGGTACAGGATTCTCCTTTAATATTTCGATCTTCGAAGGTGCGGGAGCCTTTGTATGTGGTGAAGAAACGGCCCTTATAGCATCAATGGAAGGAAAGCGTGGAACACCCCACTTCAGGCCTCCTTTCCCTGCCGTACGAGGATTCAGGCAGGCTCCTACTCTGGTAAATAATGTTGAAACATTATCGCTGGTTTCATGGATAATAAACCATGGAGCTGAAGAATTTAAAAAGATAGGAACAGCTAAAAGCAAGGGAACCAAAGTTTTTGCACTTGCAGGTAAGGTGGCAAGAGGTGGCCTTATCGAAGTTGCAATGGGAACAACTATACGTGAAATAGTTGAAAATATAGGGAACGGGGTTGCACCCGGAAGAAAATTCAAGGCAGTCCAGATCGGCGGCCCTTCGGGCGGATGCATACCCGAGAGCCTTGCTGATACTCCCATTGATTATGAAGAGCTTACACGACTTGGCGCTATGATGGGATCAGGTGGTCTGGTAGTGCTGGATGATGCAGACTGCATGGTCGATATGGCTAAGTACTTTCTTACATTTACCCATAAGCAATCGTGCGGAAAATGTACATTCTGCCGTATTGGCACCAAAAAGATGCTTGATATCCTGGAACGTCTGAGTATGGGCAAGGCAACTTCTGCTGAACTGGATGAACTGGAAGCCCTTTGCAATTCAGTTACAAACGGAAGCCTGTGCGGTCTAGGAAAAACAGCACCAAATCCTGTCATTACTGGTCTCAGGTATTTCCGAGAGGAGTATGAGGAACATACAAAAGGCATCTGCAAGGCAAAGAAATGCCAGTCACTTGTGAAATATGCGATTTCTGAAAAATGTACAGGATGCACAAAATGTTACCAGGACTGCCCGGTTAATGCAATAGCCTTCAGACCATACGAGAGACATGAAATTGATCAGCAGCTATGTACTAAATGTGATACCTGTAGGGTCGTATGTCCTGAAGATGCTGTTGAAATAATTGACATAAATGCCACAGCTTAAGATAGATAACAAAGAGGTAACCACTGCTGCCGACACCACTATCCTGGAAGCAGCCAGATCACTTGGGGTCTATATCCCCACGCTTTGCAATAACGACAAGGTTGAGCATTATACTTCATGCATGGTATGCATAGTAAAAGACCATGTAACAGGCAAGTTCTTGCCTTCCTGCACTGCCCTGGCTATGGATGGAATGAATATAGATACATCCAGCGACGAAGTGACTGGTCTGCAAAAAAAATCAGTAGAGCTGCTTCTTTCAGAACACCGTGCCGATTGTGAAGCTCCCTGCCGTGTGGTATGCCCTGTCGGTTACAATATACCATTGATGAACAGGCTGATTTCAACCGATAACTTAATTAAAGCCACAACCCTTTCAGTTAACCAGACAAAAAGCGAACAACTCTGGTGCCTAAAATGCCCTGGTTACTGCCAGAACGCATGCCGTAGAAAAAAGATCGATACGGAGATCTCAATAAAAAACCTTCAAATATTTATTTCACATAAAGAGGACAAAACTGGTGATAATCATGAAGTTATCGAAGGACAATCTGAGAACAGAAAAACCAGGCTTCCGAATAAAAATAAAAGGTTTTTTTCCCTTACAGGAAAAATGACAGAGTCTGAATTAAATGAATGGCTCAAGGAATGCGAGTATGACAATCGACGCTTCTCAGCTATTTCTGATTATGATTCTGCCAGATATGAGGCATCAGCATGTATGCATTGTGACTGCAGAGCTTCAGAAAAATGTGAGCTAAGGGAACTTGGAGATAAATTTGCATTGAAGAATACAGGTGGAAAACTGGTAAATGCTGAGGCAGTCAAAAAGATTAACAGGAAAACAAACCTTATCTTTGAAAATGCAAAGTGCATAAAGTGCGGCTTATGTGTAAGAATTTGTGAAGACAACAAATTGGAGCCAGCCCTGTGTTTTATAAACAGGGGATTCGTAACCATTTTGTCTGAACCGCTTACGAATAGCTTTGAGGATGTGCTGAAAAGTAAAACAAAAGAATGCATTGAAATATGTCCCACCGGAGCCTTATCATGGTTTAAAATTGATCCTGCGGATGAAACCAAGCTTTAATATATTACTTTTTCTACTGCTGAATTCAGGAATTGTTTTTTCCCAGAGTCCGGACTGGTCAATATTTCGTGGAAAAGCAGATCTTTCTGGAATCTCTGAATGGCCCCTTCCTTCCAACCCGAAGTTGTTATGGAGCTGGAATTCAGGTTCAACAACAAAATCCTCACCTGTTATAAGCGATGGTCTGATCTACTATGGCACAGACAAGGGATCACTTGTCGCATGCAATATGGAGGGCAAACTCGTATGGAAAACAGATGCCGGCGATCCGATTGAAGCCCCTCCGATGGTAGCTGACAATAATGTCATTTACAGTACATCCGAAGGTGTACTTTATGCAGCAAATAAAAAGACTGGCAGGGTTGTGTGGTCATATAAAACTGACAATCAGATAGCCGGATCAGCAAATATCTGGAAATCAGGAAACTTATCAGGCATTATTGTGGGAAGCTATGATTACTACCTTCATTGTATCAATCCATCTACAGGGAAAATGATCTGGAAAGTTGAAACCGAAAACTATATTAACGGAACACCTGCCATACTTAACGGTAAAATTGTATTTGGCGGATGTGACGGAATGATTAGGGTTGTAGATCCTCTGACGGGTAAACAGAAAGACTCGGTAAATATTGGAGTTTATATTGCTTCTTCTCCTGCCCTTAAGAATGATATGGCATATTTCGGAGATTATGACGGCACAAAATACTGCGTAAATATTAATACAAAGAAAATCATTTGGCAGATTCCGGGAAGTGACGATTCAGGTTCAATTCTGTCCATTCCTGCTATCGGAAATAATTCAATTGTCATTGGAAGTGAAGATAAGTTTCTATATTGTTACAACTCTTTCAACGGAAAACTGTTATGGAAATATAGGACCAATGGAAGAGTAATCGGTTCTGCAGTATTAACTTCTTCGCAGGTTCTCTTTACATGTATGGACGGATATATATATATCCTGGGATTAACAGATGGGAAAAAAGTGTGGAGTTTCAATGCCGGAGCGCCTGTAAGTAGTTCTCCGGCAGTGATTAATGGCAAATTTTTCATTCTTACTGAAGACGGAAGGTTGATGGCATTTGGTATTAAGTAGTCGCTCGAAAATCAATTTACTTACCCCATTCCGCCAGCTGGCGGAGAGTAAATTGATTTTCTTCGCTCCCCTTGGGGTCGGGGTAAACGAAGAAAATCAATGGGGTTTGTCACGAGAGGTTCATAGAGAATATTACATAATATGAAAATTGTTTATCTTATAACTGGTTCGGGAGGTTCATTTTATTGTGGTAACTGTTACCGCGATATGATTTACCTCAGGGCTATACGGAAAGTTCCCGGAATAAAGGCTTCAGCAATACCATTATATCTTCCTCCGGATGGAACAACCGTTGAAACCGGTCTTGATAAAAACGTTTTTTTCGGTGCAATTTCTATGTACCTCAGGGAAAAAGTTCCTTTTCTCAGGAATATGCCGGTGTTCATGGATAAATTGTTTGATTCTGCACCAATGCTGAAAATAGCAGCACGCAGTGCCGGGACGACCAGAACAGAAGGGCTTGAAGAAATGACACTGAATATGATCAGGGGAGAAAAAGCCTTTCCTGAAAAAGAACTTCATAGGCTGTTGGATTATATCACAAAAGATGGTAAGCCAGATATTATTCATCTCTCAAATGCTCTGATAATAGGGCTGGCCCGACGGATTAAGGAGAAACTGGATGTTAAAATCGTCTGCTCGCTTTTAAATGAAGATGACTGGATAGATGAGATGGCTGAACCCTTTAAGTCAGGCGCATGGAAACTTATATCAAATGAAGCATCACATGTTGATGCATTTATTACTCCAAGTAATTACTTTAAAGAGTTATTCTTCGACAGGACAGGGATATCAGGGGACAATTTTCATGTTGTACCGCTCGGCTTTGATCCCGGTGACCTGGCAAAAATTGAAAACAGGTCCAGTTGGCCTTCCATCGGTTATTTCTGCAGGATCAGTTCGCAGAATGGCTTCGATAAGCTTATAGATGCCTTTATAGAGCTTAAAAAAGGCAATGATCTGCCCGGACTTACTCTTCATGTATCCGGTGGGTATACAGGTGATGATAAACCATTTATTGCTGATCAGATCAGGAAAATAAAAACTAACGGGCTGAAAAATTCTGTCAGAATTTATCCGGAATTTCAAGGGAATAGCAAGCAGGAGTTTTTCAGTAATATTGATGTAATGAGTGTTCCAGTAAGAAAACATGATGGTTACGGATTATACATACTCGAAGCAAATTCGGCAGGGGTTCCGGTAGTCCAGCCTGCGACCGGAGCATTTCCGGAAATCATTGAAAAAACATCAGGAGGAATTACCTATGCACCTGACAGCGTTTCCGGATTAGCAGAGAACCTTCTGAAATTATTAATGGATAATGATTTGCGAATAAAGCTCGGAAAACAGGGAAAAGAAAAAGTATTAGCCGAACTTTCACTTGAAAAAATGTCTGAAGGCTTATCTGAAGTTTATAATTCTATAACTTAAGTTTATATATTTCTAACTTCGTATACCTTAGTGAAATGCTTTCAATAAAAGAAATTTCAAAATCATTCATTCAGCGAGGTTTGGTGCTTGACAATCTCTGTCTTAAAGTGGAAGAAGGGGAAACGGTTGCCATTATGGGACCATCAGGCTCAGGGAAAACAACTCTTATAAATATTATAGGTTTGCTTGATAAACCTGACAAGGGTGACATTACTTTCAAAGGATATTCAATATCAGAATTTACTGAAGACGAGTCTGCAGATTACAGAAACCTGAATATCGGTTTTGTTTTCCAGGATCATCTGCTGCTGCCGTATCTTACGGTATCAGAGAATATTCATCTTCCTTTACTTGCATCAAAGCATTCACAGGAAGAACTTTATGATAAAGAGCACTACTTGGATGGATTAATGAAAAAGACCGGAATTTACGATATTAAAGAGAAGTATCCTTTTCAAATATCCGGTGGAGAATCTCAGCGTGTTGCTCTGGTAAGGGCACTGGCTAATAACCCGTCAATTCTTCTTGCAGACGAACCAACTGGATCTCTGGATGCGAAGAATGCTGAAAAACTCGGAGAACTTCTTCTATCGATGAACAGAGAATTTGGTACAACACTCCTTCTGGCAACTCATTCATATGATCTTGCAAACAAAATGTCAAAAATTTTGCATCTGCAGGAAGGTAAATTAATTGTCTGAACTTCATAGAAAATAACTGATTAGAATGCCTGGCAGATTCCAGATAATAATTCACTCGATAAGATTTTATAAAAAGCAGGTTTTGTACCAGTTTCTTATAATTTTATTACTGTGTGCCGTAATAACCGGATCATTGCTGACTGGCAGATCTGTTAAGGAGAGTCTGAAAAAAGCTGCCTCGGAGCGCCTGGGGAATACAGGCATTCTTATAAGTTCAGGAATCAGATACTTTGATTCTGAACTTGTCCAAAGAATGAAAGACAGTTCAAATTTATTATGCTCCGGGATACTTGAAATGAGCGGTTTCTGTCAGAGTATGAACTCGCAAAAAGAGGCATTCAATGTGCACTTTTATGGTATCGGTAAAGACTTTTTTATTTTTCAAGGACACGATCAATTAAATATTAATCCCGGGGAAGTGGCTGTTAACAGAAGGCTTGCAGATTATCTTGGAATTAAGCCGGGTGATGACATTATTATTCGATACAAAGACATAAGCAACATACCTTCAGATGCACCATTTGCACCGGGCGCAAGTACCGGGAAGTCGGTGGTAATGAAGATAGGAACTATTCTTGAACCAGCTCAAACCGGAAACTTTTCCTTGTCAATCAGTCAAATAACACCTATGAATCTCTTCATGAACCTGTCAGACATGGAAGAGAATCAAGGTAACAGTCTTAAAATAAACAGGCTGCTAATCAACAGAGACAACATCAATTCATTAAAACAAATAACTGTCGATCTAAAACATTGTTTGATGCCAGGAGATATTGGGCTGAAGCTCAGGACAGTGAAGAAGACAGGTGAATATGAGATTATTTCTGACAGGATTTTTATAGATGAATCGTCTTTAAAAGAGATCAGTAACCTGTTGCCAGCTTCTGCTCCTGTTATGACATACCTTGGCAACAGGTTTGATGCAGGCACGAAGTCCACTCCCTATTCGTTTGTTTCAGCGTTGCCGTCTTCGTTGTATCCCGAGATTGCGGACGGTAATGGAATGACAATAAACAGCTGGATGGCAAATGATCTTTTAGTGCGGGAAGGCGATACATTAAAAATGTACTGGTATTCCCCTGATTCGTCAAATAAACTAATTGAAAAAAGCAGCGGCTTTATAGTCAGGCATATTGTTGATATGGAACGTATCTGGGCAGATTCTCTTCTGATGCCTGATTTTCCCGGAATCTCAGGAAAAGAATCCTGCTCTGAATGGGATGCCGGTGTGCCTATAAAAATGCATAAGATTCGTACTAAAGATGAAGATTATTGGAATAAATACAGAGGTACGCCTAAAGCATTTATCAGCTATGAGAAGGGCAAGGAATTGTGGGGAAATAATTTTGGTTCCGCAACAGCTATTCGCTATCCTGAAGGTGTAACAAAAAATGAGATTGAAGACAGACTAAATGGATCGCTTGATCCTGAAAAAATGGGTTTCAATATAACAGATCTGTTGCATGAGTCTCTTAAAGCAGCAGATGAGAGTGTTGATTTCGGAACTTTATTCCTGAGCCTGGGTTTTTTCCTCATTCTGGCTTCTCTGGTTTTATTATCATTCACTGTATCTTCATATTTTAATTCTAAAAGCAAACATATTGACACACTTTTTGCCCTGGGTTTTAAAAACAAGTGGATTGCACAACAATTATTTTTCGAATCGGGATTAATAAGTATTGCCGGATGCTTCGGTGGAGTATTTGCGGGGTATCTGGTCAATATTATTATTACCAGGGCTCTGAATACCGTTTGGAATGGAGCAGTCCAAACCGATACACTTGATACATACCTTAATCTGTTACCAATGATTTCAGGATTCATTATAACATTCCTGACGATTCTGATATTTACACTTATTAAGGTTAAACGTTTCCTTAATGGGTTGAATAAGAGGGAAAAAGAGATTCACAAAACCCCTTCAGCCAACCGCAATCTTTTTATGTTGCTTATCTCTTCTGCAGTAACAATTTCATTATTTGTACTTTCGTTATTATTAAAAAACCATAAATTCTCATTTTCGTTTGCTACCGGGATGGTACTTTTATTGACTTTCGTGCTTTTATTGAGACAGTCCTATATTGGCAGATTTATTGATAATTCAGGCAGAATCAAAAACAGAAAACAGTTATCTCATCGCTACTATTCTCTCAATCCTTCTAATGCTGTGACACCAATTCTTTTTATAGCTGCAGGAATATTTACTGTCTTTGTCACCGGTGCTAACAGGATGAATTATAATGAAAAACAAAATCTACGTTCTGGCGGTACCGGAGGATATTTACTCTGGTGCGAAAACACTATTCCTGTAAAAGAAGATCTTAATACAGAATCCGGAAGAAAAACAGTTGGACTGGACGACGATCAACTTTCAGAGATGAGTTTCGTCCAGATGAAAAAGTCTTCCGGCAATGACGCCAGTTGTCTGAATCTTAATCATATTACTGCTCCTCCGATTCTGGGAATTGATCCTGATGATTTCATAGTGAAAAAATCGTTTTCTTTCTCAAAAATACCTGCTTCTGATAGTATTAAAAGTCCCTGGGAATATCTAAATCTTTCATCAACAAATAATACAATTTTTGGTATTGCTGATCAGACTGTTCTTGATTGGGGATTAAAGCTTAAAAGAGGTGATACTTTAGTCCTGAGAGCGGAGAATGGACGGAAAGTGAATATTATTATTGCCGCCGGATTACATTCATCTGTTTTTCAGGGTTATGTGCTGATTGGAAAGAAAAATTTCGAAAAGTACTATCCTTCTGTTTCCGGAAGCCAGGTGCTTCTTGTTGACGGTAACAGTGTGTTGACCGATTTATACAAAAGTTCTTTGAAAGAGAGGCTGGGAAATTATGGGGTAAACATTGAAAAGACATCTGACCGGCTTGCATCATTTTATAAAGTTACTAATACTTATCTCTCGGTATTCGGAGTCTTCGGGGCTTTTGGAATGATAATCGGTGTCGCTGGACTTGGATTCGTACTCTTACGGAACTATAACCAGCGAAAACAAGAATTTGCTCTGATGGTGGCTGCTGGTTTTCACGTGAAAAATATCAGAGGCATGATTCTTTCAGAACAGAAGCTAATACTATTTGCAGGTATTTCGACGGGCATTGTTTCTGCTCTTGTTGCAACTTCATCATCGATATCAGATAGTCCGGAAATACCGTGGTTATTTCTAATCCTGGTGATTCTCGCGATAATGCTCACAGGTTTGATTGCCATGTTTCTGTCTGTGAGATCAGTAACAAAGGAATCGCTTATAGCCAGTCTTAAAAAAGAATAGAAGAAGGTTATTTTTTTCCTACTGCCACAAGATATTTTTGAGTTCTGAAAATTATCATCCCATCAGTAATAGCAGGAGCCGTCATACAGATATCATTCATTGGTATTTCAGCAAGAAGTTTAAAATCATCTCCGTCTTTAACGATATAAACTGTACCTTCTTCATCTACTATATATATCTTTCCGTCAGAAGCAACCGGTGATGCAATAAAACTTTTTGCCTGTCCAAGTTTGGCATGATAAATCTCCTTTCCCATATTAGGATCCAGACAAACTAAAGATCCATTCCAGTTTACATTATACAAATGATTTTTATAAAGCAGCAAAGTCTGCATATATGAGCCTCCGCGTGGAAGACTCCATTTTACAAATTCATTTGAGGTCTCAGATTCCTTAAGAGTTATATCTCCAACAGCATTTGTTTTGACTGCAATTATCGGTGAACTTTTTCCATGCGCGCTGTTAAAATAGATCAGGTCATTGCCCACAATAGGTGTTGGTATCTGAATATCTCCTCCACCCGACATCTTCCAGACTTCCTTTCCTGTCTTGAAATCATATCCGCCCCGGTTTTTAAAACCGTTGAGCGCAACATATATTTTCCCATCGTTTTTATAAATATTTGGTGTACACCATCCGGGGTATTCATCGCGCTGAGTTTTCCAGATTTCTTTCCCGGTTTTGACATCGTAAGCTGCAACAAAAGAATTCTCCATGACATCACACTGAATTATCAGGACGCCATTGTAAATTACGGGAGAACTTGCAAACTCCCATTCCGCAAATGTTGCCATGAAATAGACTGATCTTAAAATGCCAAAGTTTTTCTGCCATAACAGGTTCCCGTTCATATCATAACAATAGAGACCTTCAGATCCGAAAAAAGCAACAACATATTTACCATCTGTTGCAACTGATGTATTTGCATGAGTGGATTTGGGATGACGTTTCATCTTAGGTATTCCTTTAAAAGATGTCCTCTCCCAGATCATCCTGCCTGTATTTTTATTAATGCAAAACACCTTCCACTCATGTATTGATGAGTCATTCACCGGTGTAATATCTCCGTATATTCCTGGTTTGAAACCTTTTTTGTCTTCCTGACTTACAGCACTGGTTATGAATATCTTGTCGTCCCATATTACCGGACTGGAAAGTCCCAGACCAGGAATCTCTGTCTTCCACCTGACATTGAGCATTTCATTGAAATTAAATGAATCAGGAAGGTTCGCATTGTCAAGAACGCCTGAGGCTAGTTTTCCTCTATATGATGTCCATTGCCTGTCAGGATTGACCTGACATAAAACTTTGTCTATTGAAAAAACTAAAAAGAAGAATAAAAATAAGAGTTCCGCCTGTTTTTTCATAGGTTTAAAAATTAAGATTTTCGATCATTTTTTCCCTACCGCAATAAGATATTTCTGAGTTCTGAAGAATATCATACCATCAGTAATGGCAGGGGCAGTCAGGCATATATCATTCATTGGTATCTCAGCGAGCTGTCTGAATGAATTGCCATCCTGAATAATATAAACCATACCCTGTTCATTAACAATGTATAGTTTTCCGTCTGAAGCTACCGGAGAAGCTATAAAACTTTGTGCATTACCAAGTTTCGCATGATAGATTTCTTTTCCATTATCCGCCTCATAGCAGACAACGGTTCCATTCCAGTTGACATTATACAGATGATCTCTGCATAAAAGTAATGTATGGATATATGAACCGCCACGCGGTATGCTCCATTTTACAAATTCATTAAGGATTCCGGTCGGTTTAAGTGTTATGTCGCCCTCTGCATTTGTTTTAATCGCAAAAATCGGTGAGTCATGTCCGTGGGCGCTGTTAAAATATATCAGATCTCTACCAATAACCGGGGTTGGTATAGGAACATCTCCCCCACCCGACATCCGCCATATTTCTTTTCCGGTTTCAAAATCATACCCTCCGCGGTGCTTATATCCATTTACAGCTATTCTCGTTTTATCGCCATCTTTATATATATTTGGTGTGCACCATCCTGGATATTCGTCTCTTGTGGTTTTCCATAATTCCTTGCCAGTCTTCAGCTCAAAGGCAGCCAAAAATGAATTCTCAAGAACGTCACATTGAACTATCACGACACCATTATATATTATAGGAGAACTGGCAAACTCCCATTCGGCTGCAACATAATCGTATGCTACAGATTTAAGTACCCCAAAATTCTTTTTCCAGACAAGTTTTCCTTCATAATCATAACAATACAAACCTTCAGATCCGAAAAACGCCACAGCATATTTTCCATCAGTCGCTACTGAAGGATTGGCATGTGTCGATTTAGGATGCCGCTTTATTTTGGGAATGCCAGTGCAAGCGGTCTTCTCCCAGATTATTTTTCCCGAATTTTTATTGATGCATATAACTTTCCAGTCATGTACAGAGCTATCAGCCACTGGCATACCTTCTCCATAAATTCCGGTTTTAATCCCTGCCTGATCGGAATTGCTCACAGATGTAGTGATAAATAACTTATCGCCCCATATAACAGGACTTGAAAGACCCAATCCGGGTATTTCGGTTTTCCATCTCACATTAATCATCTTATTAAAGTCAAATGATTCGGGAAGGTTGGCATTATCAAGAACTCCTGATGCCATATATCCCCGATATCCGGGCCATTGGCGCTCCGGAACTATCTGGCCGTTGAGAGCAAGCGAAAGAGTAATTAAAATAATAGTTGATACAGTCGACAGCTGATTTAATCTCATGTTCTTTTAGTAATTCCGGATTTCAGATTATTTATTAATGTTCAGCTTCCCGTTATTCATCCATAAAGTAACTCTGCCCATCCTGTCATAAGGAGGATAAGCATGCATGTCACCAGTCACAAAATCGGTTAAGCCGTCATTATTGAAATCAGCTGACTCAAGTGTTAGTATGTGGGTTGGAGAACTGGCAATATTGTGAAGGACAAATTTCATATTACCGATATTCTCCAGCCATATAAAACTCTGAGATTCAGGTTTATCCCATAAATTAAAAGCACTTACACAAAATATATCCATATCACCGTCATTATCTATGTCAACAGGCCTGGCATTATATGCCCCGATAAAATCGCAGATCCTATGGTACTCAAAATTCCAGTTACCTTTGTTTTCAAGCCACTGAATTCCATGCCATGGCCGACCTTGGGGCGGTATGTAATCGAAAGCGTCGCCGTTTGTATATAAGATGTCGTCGTCACCATCCTTATCCAGATCGCAAACGTAAATCCCGCTGGAACCAAAGTCTTCATTGCTTGAGCCATATAGCAGTTTGGAAGTGAAATGACCTTTACCATCATTGATGAATCCATAAATTTCTTCCCATTCCTGGCTGACAAGCGATATAATGTCAAGATCTCCATCCTTATCCATATCATCTATTATAACATTAATTGGACCAGAGAGATTTTGCAGGATATGACTTTTAAACTGCCAGTTTCCAAGATTTTCAATCCATCGGGTTTCTCCATCATCATATCCAAATTGTGCAACGGCAAGATCCAAATCCCCATCACCATCCAAATCACCTGCCCTGACATCTGAGACACGCGCTATTTTGTCAACGACAACATGTTTAGTGAAATGATTCTTCCCATCATTCTCCAGTATGACAACTGAACCGATCTTATCATTACTGGGAAAAAGCAAGCCTAGGACCGCGACCAGAATATCATTATCCCCGTCTTTGTCAAAATCAACAACCTGCACATGGGCCGGTGCATTCAGACCGTCAGCAAGAACTGTTTCTGTATAAACACCTTTGGGAAACTGGCGGATCCAGTTAACAGAATTACTCTTGCAATCACAAACAATTATATCCATTAATCCATCCTTGTCAAGATCCGCGGCCGCTACATTTGAAATAAGCGGAGGCTCCTTAAAGGTCTGCCCGACTGGCATAGGATCAAGGAAATCAATTTTTGCGCCTATCAAATTATTTTTTTCTTGGCCTGATATATTATCTTTAGAGCCCGTTCGATTCACAATCCGCTTTATAACCTCGCTCCTGGTCATTCCTTTTTGTCTGGCCTGGTAACTTATTAACAGAAAAGGGATCCCAACAATCAGGAATAAAACTACAACTAACAATATCAGTGTTCTAAGACCTTTTTTCCTATTTACAGGAGAATGATTATCTTTTTGCATTTGATTTAATTTAATATTTACCTGAATAAAATATAAACCGCAAAAATAATCTAAATGTGCTTTATGACAGCACTGCATTAAAATAAATTAATTATCATTGGAGATTTAGAATTCTATCTGTGGGAGATGTGAAATTCAGGATACTTAAAGATATTTTCCTTATATGAAGGTCAGCGGCAGACATTTTATTAATTTCTTAATAATCTTTGGTTTTGGATTGGTACCGGCAATAATTTGCCAGTTTATTGCAGAAAAGCCAACCGGCAGGCATATTCATATAAGAAGTTTCCGTTATGGGAAGGATCCATATGTAATAAGATGTAACAGGGGCGATACGCTTCATTTGACTTTTTCGACTGATGATACCGGCCATTCATTTTTTCTTCAGGAATTTGATATAGATGTCAAAATTACTCCTTCAAGTGATGAGGTCACTGTTTTTAAAACCAGCGATCCGACAAGTAAACCTGTTATTGAAAAAGAAGTGACTCTGATTGCAAAGCACCCTGGACTTTATAATTATATAGTTTCTAAAAGTAACTATCGCTGTCATGTCTGGTGCGGACCTATGCATGCTTTTGAGCAGGGTAAACTTATAATTTTACCAAATACGTTAATGGTCTTCAGTCTCTGTAGTCTCCTCGGGATATTATTCATTTGGTTAATCACAATTTTCAAAGATGTCAGACCTGAGACCAGAAGCGATAACGAAAAAGCCGGTTATAAAGATTTACTAAAAAAATCAGGCTTTTTAAGGGGAATTGTACTATCAAGGTACACCCAGGCGGCCCTCACATTGATTACCATGGTGATGATTTATATTGTTATACTGACCTCGGTTTTTGGCACCAAAGTATCCGGCAGGAACATTGGAGTCCTGTTAATGTGGGCAGTATGGTTATTCGCACTGGTTGCAATAATTACTCCGTTTTTCGGAAGATTCTGGTGCACAATCTGTCCTCTGCCTTTTTTCGGCGATCTTATACAGAGAAAATCATTTTTTAATCCGCTTAAAGGCAAAACAAAAAAATTTAACAATAAATTTTCAGGTCTTTTCCTGAAGTGGCCGGAAAAGTTGAAAAATGACTGGTTAAGATTATTAGTTTTTTTGCTTCTTGCAACTTTTTCAACAACACTTGTCGCAACTCCCTTTATTTCAGGTATAACAGTACTTATGCTGATGCTTGTTCCAACATTAATGTCAGGGATTTGGGAATTGAGAGCATTTTGTCGTTATGTGTGTCCTGTGAGCGTATTCGTGAGTCCGTTTTCCAGGATGAGTACATTATCTCTAAGGAATAAATCTCAGGATGTCTGTGACCAATGCAAACCCAATTATTGTGAGAAAGGAAATACCAGCGGGTGGGCATGCCCTTATGGTCTTAATGTTGGGGAAATTAAGGAGAATTCAGATTGTGGACTTTGTCTTGAATGCATGAGAAGCTGTACTTATAATAATGTATCACTTTTTAGAAGACCTGTTGCATCTGAAAGAGGTACACGTAATATTGGTGAAGCCTGGATGACAATGGCAACTTTTACAATTTCTATTATATACTGTATTTTATATCTGGGACCATGGCCTTTTATTCGTGATTATGTTAATATTCTGGATAAGCATAACTGGGATTTATTTGGCATATATTCTTTGGTAATGTGGACATTAGTGCTAATCATAGTTCCAGGGATTATTTATCTCCTTTCTCTGCTTGGCCTGAGTCTTGCAAAAACTAAGAGCACACACAGGGAAGTATTTCTTGAATATGCCGGATCTCTTTTGCCTTTTGCTATGATGAACTGGATAGCATTTGTAATACCAATGTTATTTGTGAATGTCACATTTATAAAACAATCATTGTCCGATCCATTTGGCTGGGGATGGGATTTCTTTGGCACAGCAAATACTCCCTGGCATCAGTTTCTGCCACAGTTTATTCCCTGGTTTCAGGCAGTAGCTGTATTGACAGGATTATATCTGAGTTTAAGAAATGTTAGAAAGTCGAGGATATTTTATGAATTGAATCCGAAACAGGTTTTAAATATTAGTTTGCCCATCAGTCTGTTTCTCACAGGAGTGGCAATAGCCATGTTGGTTTTCTTTACCAATTAATTGCCTGAACATAATATATACAAATTACTACGGTTGAAAAATAAATTAATCTTAATCTGACCATTTGAACAAATTAGTCAGAGAGATTGTTATATTTGCAGTTTTTTAATTAAATGAGTACCTCAAAATCCGGTTCTGGTAGAAGTGATAAGGTTCAATTGATAATCGAAGCTTCACAAAAGCGCTTCGGATTATATGGGATTGAGAAGACCTCAATGCGCGAAATAGCCGATGATCTTAAATTGTCCAAGGGATCATTGTACTACTATTTCCCTGATAAAGAGAGTCTGTACTGTGCAGTAGTCAAAAAAGAGCAGGATGAGTTCCTTGATAAGATTTCAGAGAGAATTTTGAGTTTTCACGAGCCTGAACAATTGCTGCGTGAATACGCAAATACTCGGCTGTCATACTTCAGAACATTGCTGAACCTGAGCAGGTTAAGACTTGAAGATTATTCTGATCTTAAACCTGTTTTCAGGGAGACGATAATGCTTTTTAAAGAAAAGGAAAAAGAAATTATTATGAAGATTTTTGAGAAAGGCAAAAGTCAGGGAATATTCTTTATTAAAAATCCCGATGCAACTGCATCGCTTTTTCTTGACTTGCTTAAAGGACTCAGGATTTCAGTAGTTAATGATAAAAAAACATTATTCATCGAAAGGGAAGAATTTGCCCAGCTTCTGGAAAACACAAATAATTTTACAGAAATATTTATAAATGGATTGAAATTCAAACAATAGAAAAAAGACAGTTAACAATTAAAATAAATTTAGAAAGATTTTATGAAACCAGAATCAAAAAACAACCGGCTCAGAGTTTATATTCCACTTTCGTTAGTTATTTTAATAGTCCTTGGAGGTGCATGGTACTGGTACAGGGATTATTCCCGTTATGTCACTACAGATGATGCTCATGTGGATGCTGATAATGTAAGTGTCAGTTCGAAGATAATCGGAAGAATTTCTGCAATTTATGCCGATGAAGCCAATTTTGTAAAACAAGGCAGCCTTTTGGCAGACATTGACAGCTCTGACCTTATCGCGCAGAGGAATCAGTCTGTTGCAATGCGAGCTCAGGCGATGGCTAATTATGCACAGGCGGAGGCTAAATACAGCTCCGATCAAAAAAGCATCAAGGTTCAGGAGATAAACCTCGAGCGGGCCGCGGAAGATCTGGCCAGAGCAAAAAGCCAGTCAGAAGGAGGTGTGATTACAAAAGAACAATTTGATCATACTAAAAAAGGATATGAAACCGCTTCAGCTCAATTGGATGCTGCAAATGCACAGTTAATTGTTTCAAAATCCATGATTGCTAGTGCCTCAGCAGCTGTTGAAACCGCAAATGCTCAGGTCAACGTGCTTAATACTCAACTTAAGAATACCAGACTTTATGCACCCACCGATGGGATTATTACAAAAAGATGGTTACTTCCGGGAGATGTTGTTCAGCCAAGTCAGTCAGTTTTCACAATGACTATAAGTAAAAATTTATGGGTGGTTGCATTTCTTGAAGAGACCAAAATTTCAAGCATTCATATAGGTCAAAGTGTAAGGTTTAATATAGATGCTTTTCCGGGAGTAAGATTCATTGGCAAAGTATTCCTGGTTGGTTCCAACACTGCATCAGTATTTTCATTGATCCCGGCTAATAATGCTTCGGGTAATTTTACCAAGGTTACTCAACGTATTCCAATCAGGATTTCAATTGAAAAGGCAGAAAATGGTAAAGAATTATCCTCATTCAATATTTTATCCGGCATGTCTGCTGTTGTAAAGATTGTTAAATAATTAGAATGGAAAAACGGAGAACACCATCCCATCACATCCGGATGCTTGTAAGGAGAAGCAATTCAGTTTTTCATCCCAAGCATCTGTCGTACAAATGGTTTTTGCTTGCCAATGTTATGCTTGGCACCTTTATGGCGGTTCTTGATGCTACCATTGTGAATGTCGGTTTGCCGAAAATTATGGCATCATTTGGAGTGGGTCTTGACAAAATTGAATGGGTAATAACAGCATATATGCTGGCTATGGCAGTTGCCCTTCCCACCTCGGGTTGGCTGGCAGATAAATTTGGTTATAAGAGATTGTATTTCATTGGATTATTCCTTTTCACATTAGGGTCAATGCTATGTGGAAGGTCGACAGATGAAAACATGCTGATTGCATCAAGGGTTATTCAGGGATTAGGCGCAGGGACAATTCAGCCGCTTGGAATGGCAATTATTTCACGTGAATTTCCACCTCACCAGCGTGGCGTTGCACTTGGATTCTGGGGAATTGCAGCTGCCGCCTCTGTCTCATTCGGGCCGTTGATTGGTGGTTTTCTGATAGACCGTTTCAACTGGCCACTGATTTTTGATGTAAATATACCGATCGGAATATTAGCCATGTTGTTCACTATTATAATACAAAGTGAATATATAAACAAGCAGGTAAGAAAGTTTGATATTGTCGGATTCATTTCAGTAACAATATTTCTTCCTCTGACATTATATGCACTATCTCAGGGGAATGCAGCTACAAATTCCGCAGGCTGGCACGCTACATATATACTTGTATGTGGTGCAATTGCCTTTATTGCTCTGGCGGTTTTTATTACAGCAGAATTGACAGTTAAAGAACCGCTTCTGGATCTGAGACTCCTGATGAATCATAACTTTGGTATCGCTAATATTATTTTGGTCATTTTTAGTCTTGGAATGTTCGGAAGCACATTTTTATTGCCTGTTTATCTTCAGAATTCCATGGGCTACACAGCGCTGCAGGCAGGTTCGGTTTTTCTTCCGGTTGGTATAATACAGGGAATAATGGCTCCGATTTCCGGAAGGATTTCCGACAAGATAAGTCCAAAAGTTCCACTTTTTATAGGCGTAGTCCTGTTTGCCTTTAGTTTCTACCTGAATTCAAATCTGTCGTGGCTTACCGAACTTAAATTCATTATGCTATCGCTGTACCTGAGAGGATTTGCCATGGGATTGATGTTCACTGCACTTACCACAGTATCACTGCTGGAAATACCACGTGAAAAGATGGCACAGGCCTCGGCAATAACTAACTCAATCAGACAACTTGGTGGAAGTCTGGGTGTTGCATTACTTGCAACCTTATTGTCATCAAGAGTTACCTATCATGCTCAGGTTTTTGGTGATGCAATAAAACCGGGTTCTGAGATTTATCAGCAGACTATTAGCAAAATGAAATATCATCTTCAATATGAAGCAGGCAGTTCATCTATGGATGCCAACAGGCAAAGCCAGGCTTTGCTTCTATCAAATCTCAACAAACAGGCTTATATCCAAGGCATTGATGATGATTTCCTATTGGCAGGTATTATAACACTTATCGGAGGGATCCCGGTAATTTTTCTACATACAAAAAAAACAAAAATTCAAAATCTTCCGGCACATGAATAATCAAATAATCAGAAGATCAATTCTTCTTTGCTTAATACTGGTTGTATTTTTTAACAACATTATCGTTGGCCAGGCCGATATAAACACTAAACTGAAAGCATCCAACGATTCCCTGAGGCTGAAAGATGTAATTGAGCGTGTTGTTGCGTCTTATCCATCGGTAAAATCAGCCAAAGAAGCAATAAATAATGCAGATGCAAGAATAGGATTAGCAAAAACCGGCTATAATCCTGTATTTGATATGACTGCGAGTTTTGCCAATCTGGCGCCTGTGATTAAATTCACTTTTCCAGAGCTTGGGACTTTTCAGCTTTATCCCAATAACAATTATTCTGCATCCATAAATTATGAACAGCTGGTTTATGACTTCGGGCGAACAAGACAGAACATAGAACTTGAGAATGAAAACAAGGCCATCAGTGAACAGACACTTGAGCAGGTGAAACAAAAATTATCACTTTTTTCGATCAATAATTTTTATACTCTGGTTTTTCTCCAGACGGCAATTAAAATAAAAGATGAGGAATTAGAAGCATTAAATGAGCATCTGCAATATGTTGAGAAAATGATGGCCACCGGTTCAGCAACAGAATATCAGGTTCTTTCTACAAAAGTCAAAATATCAACAGTCGAAAGCCAGAAAGTAGACCTGGATGCTTCTTTGATCGCTCAGCAGGCATCTTTAAACTCATTGCTTGGTAATGATCAGAGCACTAGTCCTGTAGTAAAAAACGAACTTCTGATTGATCCTCCGGTTATCCCTTCCGATTCGATATTATCCTACGCTTATCATAACAGGGATGAAGTGCTCATTAATGAAAAGAAATCTACGCTTGCTGAGTTGAGATACGATCTGACAAAGTTGCAGAATAGACCTTTGTTGAGCCTTGAGGCATCTGCCGGGGCAAAAAACGGATACATCCCCGATCTTAATAAATTCACTCCAAATTATGTGATCGGTATGGGTTTGAGTGTTCCTATCTTTGATGGAATGAAGAATAAGTATAATCTTTCACAAGCTCAATCAGCAATTACTTCTTTGTCCTATGAATCTGAATTTACAAAACGAAATATCTCAAACGAGGTCTATGAAGCCGAAGCATACCTGTTGGCTGCAAAGAAAAAGATAAGTCAGTTTGAACTTCAGCTAAAACAAGCATTGAAGGCATTTTCGCTTGCTGAAACAAGCTTTAAATCAGGTGTAATAACGAATCTTGATCTTCTTGATGCAAGTACTGCAGTATCTGAAAGCAGATTGAATCTTCTCAAATCAAGAATTGATTATGCAGCAAGTATTTATAAACTTAATGCTGCCTTAGGTATAAGATTATATTGATTTCAGAACAAGAATTGTACTTATCAGTTAATATGAATCAGAATGTCAAAGTTTGCATCTCGTCAGTCCGAGGTTCATAGAAGATTTTGAGCCTGAAACAACCAGAGCTGCTCCTAACGCTGACCCGTTGGCAATTTCAGAAGTATATACAGTTTTTAACGGGTATCCATTTGAAATTTGATTCTGAAAGAGTTCATTTTTTGAGAATCCTCCTGTAATATAAATATTTGCAGATTCATCATTTGCCGGAAGAACCAGGTTTATTGCTTCTATTGTCAGATCGCCTAATTCATTCATTAACTGATGATAAGCCTCCTCGGCAGTACTAAACTCATACATATCTATATAATCCCTCAAATCGCGGGAGTACGGACCGCTTTGAAAGAATACCTTTTTATCTTTAAATTTTGACCTTAATCGAGTCGACAGCTGATTATCTGATTTAATCTTTTTATAATAATCTTCTGACTTTTTAAAATGAGCAGTTATCTGTTTCACAGCCATTTCGTGCAAATGTCCAAGGAATAATCTGGAAGACTTTACAGGCTGCCTTGTAATGCTCATGTAACAAAGGCAATCTTTGTCAAGCTGTTCTGTGGTTAATTTATCAGTATTGAATGGATTCATATTGATGCACCATGTTCCTGTAGAAATTAACAAAAACTTTCCTGCACTGCTTGAGAAATAAGGTGCAAGTGAAGATGAGCTATCATGAATACCGATTCCTATCTGAATTTTTTTCCCCTCAAGAATTACTTCGATCAATGTTTCCACCGGAACAGGATCGGGAAGGTTCAATCCCTGGACCTTTACCCACGGATGATAACACATGTTGTCAAAATCCCATAAGGCGGTATGACACCCAATGGAGGTGTGTTCGGCACAGATCTTACCGGTAATAAGATATGAAACGTACTGAGGAAAATGAAGGATATGTTTTATTTTAGAAAATATTTCCGGTTTAGTCGCCTTTAGCCAGAGTGGCTGTAACCCGGAATTGAGCATGCCCAGGGCAGGAGATGCTGTTCTTCTGCAAAACTCATCTCTTCCGCCATATCTCTTGTAAAGGTTTTCCGATATTTTCTCATCAAGAGGTTTCAGATAATTGTACACCGGGGTGAGTCTTTTCCCATACGCATCAAGATAAACGAGTGTTGCCCCGTAAGTTGTAAAATTAACAGCTTTAAGATCGTACTTATCTGAACGTATTAATCCTGCCAGAGACTCCTTAATCCACCTTTCTATGTTTTCAATATCATCGCATTCAAAGCCATCATCGTCGTAAATCTCAACAAATTTCTCTTCAATTTCGGAAACTATTTTAAAATCCTCATTGAAAAGAATTATCTTCTTGTTTGTTTTGCCGATGTCATAAATAGCTATAACTGTCTCTTTCATTTTTAAAATATTTTGCCCGTCAAGCCTCACCAAGACTTACTACGTGTCGAATAATTCTTCACTTTTATATCTAATTAACCCCCTTCCCATCCTTCCCCCACGGGGGAAGGAGTAAATCATTTCCCCCTTGGGGGAAAATGAAAGGGGGTAATAAATGATTAATAACAGTAATATATTCTATTGCTGAACTTGTATAATTATCTTTTTAGAAGCACATCTTTTTCATACTTCACTATCTCATCTATATAATCTTGCCCTGCAGGAACCTTATTCTTTAAACAATAATAATCATAAACAGCCCCAAAGGGTTTTGTCTTAAGAAGCTCAAGCAAAGCAAGCCTTTCAAAGTTTTTGGCTTCTTCTTCGTACTTGACAAGGGTTTTAAAAGGTTCCAGCAGAGCATACATAAAAGCCATCTGAGCAGAACGTGTTCCAATAACATAAGCGCCAATACGGTTAAGGCTTGCATCAAAGAAATCCAGACCAACATTAACCCGGTTCAGAGCTTTTGTCCTGACTATTTCCTGTGCAATCAGAATCAGTTCTTCGTTCAGGGTAAGAACATGATCACTGTCCCAGCGAACGCCACGGGTGAGATGCAAGAGTATTTCATCAACAAAATGAAGGATTGAAGAGATCTTGTCCCCTACCTGTTCAGTTGGATGAAAATGGCCATTGTCCAGAGTTATCATTATGTTGTTTTTTATGGCATAACCCATATAAAAATCATGAGATCCGACGACCATTGCCTCAGACCCTATTCCAAACAATTTGCTTTCGACTGAATCCTTGAGATATTTTTTAGGGTATTTAACTGAGAAGATCTCATCCAATGATTTTTTAAGTTGTTTTCGAAGTGTATTCCTGTCAACAGGGGTATCTTTCATACCATCAGGAATCCAGATATTATGTACGGCTGGAGTTCCGAGCTGCTTTCCCATTTCAGCTGCAATGGCACGGCAACGTTTTGTATGCTCCACCCAGAATTTTCTGATTTTTTCATTCTTGCTTGACAGGGTGAATCCATCATCAGCTAATGGATGAGAAAAACAAGTGCAATTGAAATCAAGGCCTATCCCCTTTTTCTTTGCCCAGTCTATCCAACCCTGAAAGTGTTTTGTCTCAATCTGATCACGGTCGACAAGCTTGCCGCCGAACTCTCCATAAATAGCATGAAGATTCAACCTTTGTTTTCCGGGGAGCAGCGACATTACCTTATCAAGATCAGATCTCATCTGTTCAATAGTCTTTGCTTTGCCAGGAAAGTTTCCGGTTGCCTGAATGCCACCTCCACCAAGAACGGCTCCGGGTTTTTCAAAACCACCTACATCATCAGTCTGCCAGCAATGCAGGCTGATACTAATATTATCCATTTCTGAAATTACCTTGTCGGTATCAACTCCTAATTCAGAATATTGTTTCTTTGCAAGCTGATATGATTTTTCGATTATATCTTTTTTCATAGGTTATTTTGATTTTAGTTTTAATATCTATTATGTTAATCTTCAATTCATTTTGGTTGTTTGATTTTTTCCTTTGTGTTACTTTGGGTTCTACTTTGTGATCCTTTGTGGTTAATGTTTCTTTACCACAAAGGCGCTCAAAGTTTTACACTAAGGCTCACAAAGGACTTTTTAGACACTCTCGACTTTTATCTTTCCCTTATTCCAAATAGAACACCTGTTCCAAAGAAATTGACACGGGAGAATTATCGGGATTAGTTTCCATTATGTCTGCCATATATTTCCACCATCTTTTTACAACTTCGGTGTTTCCAAGATCCTGTGAGGAATTTTCTCCCGATTGTTCCTGATATGCAAAAAGCGTGTTGGTCTCTTCATCAAGAAAAATTGAATAATTCCTTATACCTTCATTTTTCAATAAACGGACTAGTTCAGGCCATATTATGTTATGACGCTTTTTATATTCTTCCCTGAAACCCGGAAGCATTTTCATTTTAAAACCAAATCTTTTCGTTTCCATTTTAGTTACCCTAATTTAACAACAAAAGTCGAAAGTATGAGAATAATAATTCCTAACAACAATACAATAATAGTTTTTCTTTTTGTCCCTTTCCATTCATTCAGAAAAATACCCCAGATATTGCTTATTGCTATATTAAGCGCCATTAAGATGCTCCAGCCAAAAACAGCCATTCCATGCGGAAGTTTACTTGAGCCCATTCCGAAAAAATGAAACTGCAGGAACCATAAGAAGCCTGCAAGGAACGTAAAAAACAGATTATTAAGCAGAACGCTGCCAGAGACAGAAATATAATCCCTGTAGGTTTTATTTTTGATATTCAGATATCCGCAATAAATAAGGTTCGTAATGAATCCCCCTAAAAGTATGAATATGAGCGATGGGTTTTTTTGGAAAAGTGGATTTGTGCCATGCGCCAGAGCCACATTTTCTATTGGTTTCGCTGATTCAAATCCAAAATTAAAACAAGCGCTCATAACTCCTGCGAAGATGGCAATAAGTATCCCTTTTTTCAGAGCAAATTCCTTTACAGCTGCTCTTTTTTCATCCTCGGTCATTTCCTTGCTCTTGAGTGAACCGGCATAGCCTATAACCGCAATTCCCATGATTGTTATCGACACGCCGGCTATAGTTAATATTCCGGCTGTCGACGAAAAAAGATTATCCCCTGCTATTATTGGAGGTATTAAAGTACCGAAAGCAGCGCAAAGACCTAATGCTATACTTTGTCCGAGAGCCACACCAAGATACCTGATGCTTAATCCAAAAGTCAATCCCCCAAAACCCCACAAAGCTCCAAATAAGATCGCCATCAGTTTAGCAGATGACGGCGCTTCATGAATGATCGGGAAAAGCTCACCCTTTGGAACAAAGATAATTGCGAATAAAATCGGGGCTATCAGCCAGGCAGCCACACCCTGACTAATCCAATATGATTCCCATGCCCACAGTTTGACTTTTTTGAAGGGTACATAGAAGCTGGCGGCGCCAATACTACCTAATGCAATCAATAAAATACCTGCAAACGGATTCATGTGTTTTCTTTTGAGTAGACTGCAATTTATAAACTTTCAGGAATGAAAAAGACTTTTAAGATATTTTTTTATTCAGACAATTATTTATAACCTTGATATTAATTATCAAATATTCTTGCACTATGAAATCACTCAGACTAACGCTTCTTTTTATTTTGTTATCGGGAGCCGCTTTTGCCCAGGATCTATCAGTAAAAGATTTGACCGTAGATCATAAGGTAAATCCCATGGGAATCGACAATAAACGACCCGGATTTTCCTGGAAGATAAGCGGAACCGGAAATAATATCATACAAACTGCTTACTCAATAAGAGTTGCTGCAGATGAGAAATTCTCATCTTCAAATATTGTCTGGCAATCAGGCAAGTTTAATTCTGATGAATCGATCCTTCAGCCTTACAATGGTCCGGATCTTAAGTCAGAAAAGAGATATTTCTGGCAGGTAAAAATATGGGACAATAAAGGAAAAGAATCAAAATGGAGTGCCATAGCTTACTTCGAAATGGGACTTCTTTCGCGAGCTGAATGGAAAGCAAAATGGATTGAAATGGAAGGAGATACGTTAAGATATTCCCCTTCACCACATTTCAGAAAAGAATTTTCACTGACCAAAACTGTCGCTTTTGCAAGAGTATATGTTACAGCTCACGGGTTTTATGAGTTGCAGCTGAATGGGAAAAAAGTTGGTGACCAGGTGCTCACACCCGGATGGACATCATATAATAAAAGACTTCAATATCAGGTATATGATGTAACTAACCTATTATTAAAAGGTAATAATGCTATAGGTGCTGTTCTTGGCGACGGCTGGTACAGGGGAACACTAGCCTGGGGTAATAACTGGGCAATCTATGGTAAAAGATTAGGCCTTCTTTTACAGTTAAAAATAAAATATACAGATGGTTCCGAATCATTGATTACGACTGACGAAACATGGAAAGCTTCCAATGACGGGGCTATCAGGATGAGCGATATATATAACGGAGAGACCTTTGATGCTACAAAAAAGCTCACCGGCTGGAACAAT
>JBEKDR010000023.1:0-47886 GCA_050014255.1 Bacteroidales bacterium
TGTCGGCATTATCCTTATTGATGAGAAAGGTACCATAATCGAAGTTAATACTTCATTTTGTGAAAATCTGGGGTATACAAGAGAAGAAATTATCGGGAAGAATATAAGACTTTTTGCTTCACCTGAAACAGACAATGAAATAGAGAATAATATCTCAAGAATCCTGTCGGGGAAAACAATCACACATGAAGTCCAGAATATAAGAAAGGATGGAACTTCTTGTATTGTAGAACTGTATGAAACGATGATTAATTTGCCCGATGGTTCACCAGGGATACTTTCGGTATCAAACGATATTACTGAAAAGAAACGTTCACAGAAGGAACTTATTGATGCAAAAGAAAAAGCAGAGGAGAGCGACAAACTTAAATCAGCTTTCCTGGCAAATATGTCTCATGAACTCAGAACACCACTGAATGCCATTATAGGTTTCTCAGGTCTCATGATTGATTCAGGTCAGGAACAGAATTCATCCTCTTACTATGCAGAGATTATTTTGAAAAGCGGACAGCATCTATTGAGCCTGGTCGAGAATATTTTTGATACAGCCTTAATTGAAACAGGCCAGGTTAAAATCAATTATGAAAAAACCGATATAGTTTCTTTATTGGAGGAAGTAAAAGAAATTATACGTGGTGAAAGACTGAGTGAGAAAAAAAACGATGTCAAATTAATCCTTAACTTAGAAGGCGTTGGAGACAAAAAGTATCTGGTAACGGATATCCTGAAATTAAAACAGGTTTTACTGAATTTATTGAGGAATGCGCTTAAGTTCACTGACAAAGGATATATTGAATTTGGTTTTAATGAGATCTCTGATGAAGAGAATAATTGGCTTCAATTCTATGTTAAGGATACCGGAATCGGCATTGACAAAAAGCATCATGATGCTATTTTTAATCTATTCCGGCAAATTGATGATTCACGTACCCGGAAATTCGGAGGTATAGGAATTGGTTTGTCAATTGCAAAAAAGACGGTCGAAATACTTGGTGGAAGAATTTGGGTAGAGTCTGAACCCTCAGTAGGATCAGTGTTCTATTTCACCATCCCTGTATTACCAGATAAATACCAAAAAAAGATTAAATCAGAGGATAAACCAATGACAATGCATAAAGACTATGCAGGCAAAACAATACTGATTGCCGAAGATGAAGAATCGAATTTTGATTTTATGAAAATTCTGTTTACAAGAATGAATATTCGTGTTTTATGGGCTAAAAATGGGCGGGAGGCTATTGATCTCTGTGAAACTGATCCTTCGATAAACCTGGTATTAATGGATATTAAAATGCCGCTGCTGGACGGATATGAGGCAACAAAATTGATAAAGAATAAAAGACCTGGACTGCCTATAATTGCACAAACCGCATATGCAATGACTTCTGACAGGCTGGAAGCTGAGAAAGCCGGATGTGACGGTTATTTGTCCAAACCAGTCAGGATTAATCAACTGACAGAAATTTTAGAAAATTATCTGTAAGGCAGGGAAGTCTCGTGACCGTTCCCTGCCTTTTACAAATTATCATTATTCCATATTTCCCAGGCTTTTTCAGCCTGTGAATGAAGCATTTTGATCCCGCTAATTATAGTACAACCTTGCTCTTTCCCCGCTTTCAAAAAAGATGTAAGTTCCGGATTATAAACAAGGTCGAAAAGAATATGATCTTTATTGAGGCAACCGTAATTAAGATCGGGTTTTCTTACTATATCGGGAAACATGCCCAAAGGTGTTGTATTGATAATCAACTGATTGTTGATCAATATATTGTCGGTAATTTCAGAATAGTTTAAAACTCCTTCAAGTTTTATTATGTCCACTGAAGTTATATTAATGCCAAACTTTCTAAGAACATAACATACTGCTTTTGCACCTCCTCCTGTTCCAAGAACCAGAGCATTTTTAACCTTTTCACCGAGATATGGGAAAATGGAGTTCCTGAAACCATCAATATCGGTATTAAAACCTTTTGATACTACTTTATCTCCAATCCGTTTAAATTTCAATACGTTGACAGCCCCAATAGATTTGGCCTGTTCATCAATAAAATCAAGGTATTTTATTACAGCTGATTTATATGGGATAGTTACATTTAATCCGTACATATCAGAATGATTGGAAATTAATTCGACCAGAAGGTCAATGCTTATTAAAGGATAATTCTCATACTGACAACCACTTATATTTTCACGAATGAACTTTTCAGAAAAATATTTTTTTGAGAAAGAATGTCCGAGAGGATATCCAATGAGACCAAATTTTCTCATTTACAGGTGGTTATTTGATTAACTAATCGAACTGTACTATGATTTTATTACTGTTTCAATTCCTCTGGAAGAAACTGAAAAAAGGTATCTCCGCGAAGTCCAAGCCGGAGTGATTCAAGTGGAATTATCTCGTGCGGCGTAATATTTCCAAGATTTACATTTGCTCCAAAATTTTTAATAAACCAGGTTTGTTGAGATTTTAAGGGCGCTTCCCATATGACATTTTCCAGCTTAACATGATCAGCAATTCCGCAGATTATCTTATTATTAATTGAACCATCCTCATTATAAATTCCTGTAGTGCCTGATTCACGGGCCTCAGCAATGACCTTCACTGATCCGGCATTAAGTTCTGCTTTCATCATGGCAACCCATTCGTCGGGAGTATAGATAACATCCTTCTTCTTGGAACCTACTTCTGAAATCACTGTTCCTCTTTCCGCAAGTTTGTTTATGTATTCCAGTTTTCTTTTATGTTCAATATCGAAAGATCCGTCAGAAACTTCAACAAGTTCAATTTCGTTTTTATCTAGAAAATCAATGTACTCCTGAAACATATTTCTGACAATGAAAGCTTCAAAAAGAGTACCTCCAAAGTATGGTACAGCACCTGCTTTCTTATAAAGGGCTATTTTCTTTTCAAATCCGGGTGTAATCAGTGAAGTACCGAAACCAAGTTTTACAAAATCGGTGTACTCACTTCCAACGGACATAAAATCTTCTGCTTCCCTTATACTTAGTCCTTTATCCATCACCATTGTAATACCCGAATCTCTTGGCTTTAACGGTCTTTCTGGCATAAACGGAAGCAGTTTCATCATATGTTAGTCATTTAATATAAGAGGTCAAATGAGATTGTTGCTCTCCAGAAGCTTTTTAATCTTCCGTGTAAAAAGCGCCGGAGGAAAGATATCCTCAAACTCTGAAAAAAGTTCTTTATCCAGATTTAAAGCAAGTGATAGGTGGCGACAAGCTTTTTCTATGCTTCCCGAATGCATATAAAATGATGCCAGCAAATAGTTAATGCCGGGTACATCACCGGTCACTTTGTAAGCGTGTTCAAGGTATGGAATGGCTTTCACAGCCAGACCATCTTTCAGAATTATAGTACCCAGATCTGCCCAGACTTCATCATAATAAGAATCGAGTTTAAGCGCTTCCCTGAAACATTTTAATGCCGCTTTTTTCTCCCCTTTGGAATAATGTGCCTTTCCAAGCAAGTACCAGATTTCAGGATTTTCATCATCGAGACGAACGGCTTTCCTGAAAAAGATCAGACTGTCGTCAGTATTTCCGGTATTAAGCGCTATGACACCGAGACCGAACCATGGATCAGCAAACTCAGGTGCAAGTTCTATCGCTTCCTGATAATATTTGCGAGCCATGATAACCTCTCCTATCTTTTCATAGCATTCGGCAAGATAAGTCATAGCTTCAAAGCTTTCAGGCTCATTTTCTAGGTATTCATGATATATCGGAATTGCATCGGAATACCTTTCAAGGTTGCTGAGAATATTTCCTTTATTAAAAATAGCGAAAGTATTCTGAGAATTTATGGCCAGTGCATAATCATAAGCTTCCATCGCTTTATCATAAGATTCAAGCTTATTATAAATTATCCCAAGATTATACCAGGCGCTGTCTGAAAATGGTTCCTCATCAAGATACTTCAGATAGTATTTGATACTGTTCTCATAATCCTCAATCTTCTCATATGCATAAGCCATATCATAAAGATGAGCTTTGAATTCAGGTTCCATATCAATGAGTTTCTCCATGTAGGGGATCAGATGCTCATAATAATTAAGGTTTTGTAAGACGGAGGTTATTGCAAAAAGGATGTTTTCAACATCTTCAGTATCCAGAGTCAGAGAATAATCAAACATTTTTTTAGCACCCTGAATATCACCAAGCATACCATAGGCTGTGCCCTTCGCTATATATATTTCATGATTTCCGGGTTCTATGCTTTCCAGTTTCTTAAGTAACCTCAGAGCCTCAACAGCCCTTCCTTTATCAAGAAGGACTCTGGCTTTTCTTAACTGAATGGAAACTGAATTCGGATGCTGTTCGCTGGCTAATGTTGCTGCTTCAAAGGCTTTTATAGAGTTGTTACTCTCAATATAATAATCGATAATTGTCTCAAATTCAATAACATCAAAAAAATAATTCTCATTATTTTTCTTCATTTTCTCAAACTTCTGTACTGCATGCTTCACCTCTTCCTCGTAGGAAAACCCATACTTATCTTCTTCCATGGCTCACAAAAATATGTTTACAAAATTAATACTATTTTATAATAAGGATGTTTCCATGGATACTCAATTATCAACATTTTAACATTTTTTTAACCATTTGATAAACAGGTAAGTATAATTAAAATGCACTTATTAACATTTTTTTTATGAAGCTGACGCAACCTGTAGTTCAAAATAGTCATCTATTATTTGTAAAACAGATATATTTTAGCAAATCATACCCTATTTACCCTAGAATTAACCTAAATTCTATCTTCGAAGAACCGGGCGACCTCCCGGTTTTTCATTTTATATTAATATATTTGTATTGATACATTCCGTAAAATCCATCAGCATGAAAAAATCAGGATTTATCAATTTTGCAACGGTGGTGTTTAGCGTCGTACTTATTTCAATTTACTTTACCGACTGCAAAAAAACTGAAAATCCTATAAAATATCCTCAGGGAACTTTCCCGGATACAGTTATTAATATAGCTGATATTAACTCTCCCTATGATGATTATAATATCGCGTTATACCAGATAGGCCAAACTCTGCCCATAATATTTTCAAGCAACAGGAAAAGTTCAGGCGGACAATTCGACCTTGAACAGGCCAGTATTTCCTATTTATTTGATCAGACTACCGGTGTTTTTGGATTTGGATCTCAAATGACTACTGATGCATTTCTTGCCAGGCTTATCGGGAAAGCAACGACGCCAGGAAATGATTTCGGCCCATACAGACTATTCAGTACAGTAGACGGATATGAATATCTTTTGCTCTCGTCTGTAAACACATCGGGAAACCTCGATCTGTATTATCTTAAAAATCAGCCGGTATCCGGCTCAAATCTACCTGATGTATCAGGGCCATTCCCTATAAACCTGATGAATACTGTATTTGATGATGCATATATCTGTTTTAATTTTGATCAGGATACAGCTTATTTTTCATCAAACAAGGATGGAAATTTTGACATTTTTTCTCTCAATAAACCGGTAGAACAAGATCTGACATCATGGTTTAATCTTGATTATGAACTGCCTGCAAGGGTTGATAGCATTAATAGTTCATATGAAGATAAATGCCCATTTATATATAAAAAGATAATGGTTTTCACATCGAATCGTCCGGGCGGTCTTGGTGGTTATGATCTTTATTATTCGAAGTTAATAAATGGGAAATGGAGCTCTCCTGTTAACTTTGGTCCACGAATAAATTCTTCCTATGATGAATACAGACCGGTTATCGGTTATGATCCGAATTTCACAAACTATTATTTAATGTTTTCTTCGAACAGACCGGGCGGGAAAGGCGGATTCGACCTTTATTTCACCGGGATGGATTTTTCTTCAAAATAATAAAGGAATCCAGGGATAAAATGTTCAATCTTTCTTTGCAGCGATAAGAGTGTTGCGCAACAACGATACTCTTGTCATCGGGCCAACACCTCCCGGTACAGGAGTTATGTAAGAACATTTAGGAGCAACACTGTCAAAATCGACATCTCCGACAAGTTTAAATCCCGATTTGGTCTCGTGACTGACGATACGTGTCGTCCCGACATCTATCACAACCGCACCTTCTTTGACCATATCTCCCTTGACAAAAGCAGGAAAGCCGATTGCAGCAATAATTATATCAGCATGACTAACAATATCCTTAATGTTTTTTGTACGGCTATGAACAACAGTAACAGTAGCATCCATTCCTTTCTGTGAAAGCAGAATACTGACTGGCCGTCCGACTATATTGCTCCGGCCAATTACGACACAGTTTTTGCCGGAAGTTTCAATGTTATATCTTCTTATCAGTTCGACGATCCCATATGGAGTTGCAGGCAAATATCCCGAAAGACCAATAACCATCTTCCCGATATTAACCGGGTGAAAACCGTCTGCGTCTTTTCGGGGATCAATAGCTTCAATTACCTTATATTCTGATATATGTGCAGGTAATGGCAACTGAACGATGAAACCATCTACGTCCGGATCATTATTAAGTTCAGCAATTTTTTTGAGCAGAACAGTTTCGGTAATTTCGCTGCTGAATCTGATCAGAGTCGATTTGAACCCGACCTCCTTACAATCCTTTACCTTGTTTGCAACATAGGTTTCGCTTGAGCCGTTATTGCCCACGAGTATCGCAGCGAGATGCGGAACTTTTTTTCCTGCTGTTTTTAGCTTTATTACTTCTTCAGCAATTTCCTTTTTGATTTCAGAGGCTATTTTCTTACCATCAATTATTTTATACATGTCACATGTTATTTTCTGCCCATAAGTTTTGCCGCATTTCCACCTTTCGTCATCATCTTCATCATGCGTTTCGTTTCATCAAATTGCTTAAGAAGTTTATTCACCGCCTGTACGCTAGTCCCGCTTCCCGTTGCAATTCTTTTCCGTCTGCTGCCATTCAAAACGACAGGATTTGTTCTCTCTTCAGGCGTCATACTTCTTATAATTGCTTCTATACCTTTGAATGCATTATCATCTATATCCAGATCTTTTACTGCTTTGCCCACTCCCGGGATCATTGCCATAAGGTCTTTAACATTACCCATCTTCTTTATCTGCTGGATCTGGGTTATAAAATCGTTAAAATCGAACTGGTCTTTTGAGATTCTCTTCTGGAGCTTCCTTGCCTCTTCCGAGTCATATTGTTCCTGAGCCTTTTCAACAAGAGAAACTATATCTCCCATTCCCAGAATTCTGTCGGCCATCCTTTCAGGGTAGAAAATATCAATAGCCTCCATCTTCTCCCCTGAACTTACGAACTTAATCGGTTTGTTGACCACCGATCTAATCGAAAGTGCTGCTCCTCCCCTTGTATCTCCATCGAGTTTTGTCAATACAACACCATCAAAATCAAGCCTTTCGTTGAATTCCCTGGCAGTATTTACTGCATCCTGACCGGTCATGGAATCGACAACGAAAAGTATCTCATGTGGATTTACAGCATCCTTGACAGATGATATCTCCTTCATCATCTCTTCATCGATAGCCAGGCGCCCGGCGGTATCAATAATTACCAGATCGTGCCCGGTTTTTTTTGCTTCCTTCACTGCATTTCGGGCAATAACAACCGGATTCAGATTTCCATCTTCAATATAAACCGGGACTTCAATCTGGGTACCTATTATCTTTAATTGTTCTATTGCAGCAGGACGGTATACATCACAAGCAACGAGTAACGGATTCTTGCCTCGTTTTGTTCTTAGCCATTTAGCAAGTTTCCCGCTGAAAGTTGTTTTTCCGGAACCCTGAAGCCCCGCTATCAGTATAATTGACGGATTGATTTTAATATTAAGATCTGTTTTATCGACACCCATCAGGTCAACCAGTTCGTCATGAACGATTTTAATCATCATCTGCGACGGGTTGACTGAATTCAGAACTTGCTGTCCTATTGCTTTCTGCTTGACAGTATCTGTGAATTGTTTAGCGATTTTGAAGTTAACATCAGCATCGAGCAAAGCCCTGCGAACTTCCTTAAGTGTCTCAGCAATATTTATTTCAGATATTCTGCCCTGTCCTTTTAAAAGTTTAAAGGATTTCTCCAGCCGTTCACTTAAATTTTCAAACATAAATTTTTCGAATAAATAGAATAAATTAAAATTCTTTCCATTGTACCAAGGCCCCTTGTCTCGCTTAAGAGGGACTTCCCCCTTAAGGGTTCTGTTTCAATTGTAATGCCCCCTGGCCTCCGCCAACTGGCGGAGTCCTTCCCCCTAAAGGGGGACTAACTCTGTGGCATCTAGTATTATTATACTTAATGACACAGCATTAGCCCCCCTTCTGGGGGGTTGGGGGGTCTACATCCTTTCCGGCATTTCAATACCCAGCAAACCCATGCCTGTGCAGATTATTTCACTGGTCACCCGTGATAAAACCAGTCTGAAATTTCTTATCTCTTCATCTGCTTCACCCAGAATAGAAAAATCGTGATAAAACTGGTTATATTCCTTGGAAAGATCATAACAATAATTTGCGATTAGAGCAGGGCTATAGCTTGTAGCGGCTGCAGAAACTGTTTCAGAGAATTTATGCAGCAATTTTATAAGTTCAATTTCTTTCGTACCTGTTTTTGCTCCGGAATAATGTATCTGTTCAGTATTAATTCCCATCTGTTCTGCTTTCCTGAATACTGATTTTATTCTTGTATAAGTATATTGAATAAATGGTCCGGTATTCCCATTGAAATCTATTGATTCTGCAGGATTAAATGTCATGTTTTTACGTGGATCCACTTTAAGAATATAATATTTCAATGCTCCCATGCCGATTTTCCTGAATATTTCATTTTTCTCTTTAATTGAAAAATCAGAAAGCTTACCGAGTTCCAGCGACACTTCCCTGGCTGTGAGCTGCATCTCTTTTATTAGATCATCTGCATCAACGATTGTTCCTTCACGAGATTTCATCCTGCCTTCAGGAAGTTCAACCATACCATAAGAAAAATGAATCAGTCCGTCAGCCCATCCATAGCCCATCCTTTTCAGGATAGCTTTTAGAACTTGAAAATGATAATTCTGTTCGTTACCGACAACATATATACATTTGTTAAATTCATATTTATCAAATCTTTTTATAGCCGTGCCAATGTCCTGTGTCATATAAACAGCAGTACTATCACCTCTAAGTAGAAGTTTTTGATCCAGTCCCTCATTTGTTAGATCAGCCCATATTGAACCATCTTCTTTTTCATATAAAATACCTGCCTTTAAGGACTTCAAAACTTGGCTTTTGCCCGCTAAATAAGTCTTTGATTCGTAATAAACTTTATCGAAATCAACCCCAAGTTTCTTATAAGTCCTTTTGAATCCGGTATAAACCCAAGAATTCATTTTTTTCCAAAGATCTACAACTTTCGAATCATGAGCTTCCCACTTTACCAACATTTTACGAGCACTAATGATTATAGGTGCATTATTTTTCGCATCTTCATTGGTTTGTCCTTCTTTAATTAGTTTGTCAATTTGTGATTTATATTTTTTTTCAAATAGTACATAATATTTCCCTACCAGGTGATCTCCTTTCATTCTGGATGACAGAGGAGTTTCCCCTTTTCCGAATTTTTGCCAGGCCAGCATTGATTTGCAGATATGAATTCCACGGTCATTAACAATATTTGTTTTTACTACTCTGTGACCACAACCTGATAAAATACAATAAAGAGAATAGCCGAGAAGATTGTTACGTATATGTCCGAGGTGTAAGGGTTTATTTGTATTAGGGGAAGAGTATTCAACGAGGATTGTTTCAGGGTTTGAAACCTGGCAATTCTCCAGATGATTTTTTTCAACTGTTAATTTCCTGAAGTACTCAACCCACCATGTGTTGGATATTTCAAGGTTAAGGAATCCTTTAATGACATTAAACCCTGAAACTGAAGGAAAGTTATCAGTAAGAAATTGTCCGATCATTTCACCGGTCTTTTCGGGTGTGTTTTTTGAGAAACGCAGGAGTGGAAAGACAACCAGTGTAAAATCTCCTTTGAAATCTTTTCTTGTTTCCTGAATCTGGATCAGGTCATCCTTTACTTCGCTATTGTAAATAATTTTAACAGCTTCTTTTATTTTTTCTTTAAGAACAATCTCCATTTCTTCCTTAGCAAATTTCAGGTTGCAAAGATAACATTTTAATATATTGATTTACAAGAAAACATGACCAAAAAGGGCTACTTAAACTGCACCCTGCAATTAGAGCTTTATACCAACCTATTGATTTTTTTGACTACTACCCTGTTCTTTTTGATAAAGAAAAATTCAATAATTAAAAAGTAATTATACTTTTGAATATGTTTTTTTTTATAACTTTATCATAAATATTAGAATTAAAGGTGGAGTTGAAAAATTTATTTATCGAACCTACTGCTAAGACACCCCAGGTTGATTTAAATTATCCTTCTGGTGAACTTATCATTTCAGGAAAGTCAATCCCGGAGAATGCTGCAATTATTTATGAAGCTGTTCTGAAGTGGGTCACTGAATATATTAAAAATCCAAGACCCACCACAAACCTGCGCCTTAATCTTGAATACTTCAATACTGCATCAGCTATCTGGCTTGCAAAAATAGTACAGACTCTCGGTTCAATAAAGGATAGTGAGTATACACTGATGATCCACCTGTACTTCAATATTGAAGATTATGATAATATGGAAGCTGAAGATCTGAAGGATGAACTTCATCCTATTATACATATGATCGGAGTACCCACCGTAAGTCTCGGCATAAAAATTTACGGTACTGATGACAGAGGAGAGATTATTAAAGAGTCGATGGTTCTTATTTAATTTCCCTACCTAACTTTTATCCGTAAAATCTTATTTCTTCAATTTTTTGGCATAACTTTATTTCGCCAATTAATTGTAATAGCCATGCAAACAGTACTCATTGTTTTGCTATCAATATTTACTATCATGGAAACATTTTCCCAGAACATTACAACTGACAGGCAGCCGGTTGCAGCAGGAAGATTTTATCCGGCTGATAAAGATACACTTAAAAAAACCCTTTCCGTGCTTTTCGAAAAGTGCAAAAAATCTCCAGACAACTGGAACGTCAGGGCTATAATAAGCCCTCATGCCGGCTATCAGTTTTCAGGGAAAGTTGCAGCGTCGGCATTCTCAGCAATACCGAAGAATGCGGTGTATAAAAATATCTTCATTATCGGGTCAAGCCATATAATGTATTTTGATGGGGCTTCAGTATATAATTCTGGTGATTATATTACTCCATTGGGGAAAGTCCGGGTAAACAAAGAAATTGCCAACAAGCTCATTCAAAACAATAAAGTGTTCAACTTCCCGGTAAATGCACATATCCAGGAACACAGCATAGAGAATCAATTGCCTTTTATTCAGTATTATTTTAAAGATATCCCGGCGATTGTCCCTGTCATTATTGGCACTGATGATGAAAAAACCGTGAAGAAGATTGCTGAGGCTCTTAAACCATGGTTCACCCCGGAAAATCTTTTTGTTATCAGCAGCGACTTCTCACATTATCCTGCTTATAAAGACGCCGTTGAGACCGACAATTTAACGGCAATGAGTATAGTATCAGGTAGTCCTAAGATGTTTCTTAATACACTCAGTAAAAACTCTTCAAAACAAATTCCCGGACTCGTTACAAGTATGTGTGGCTGGACTTCCGGACTGACGCTGCTTTACCTGTCCGAAGGAAATAAAAATCTTGAAATTAAACTTATAGATTACTCTAATTCAGGCGATTCTCCTAATGCCGGAAAAGATGAAGTGGTTGGATATAATGCAATCATTATGATTGATAAAAATCAAAATGAAGTACAAGCTAAAGGGTCTGAAAACAGTTTCGCTTTCACAGAAAAAGAAAAAAAACAACTTTTTGAAATTGCAAAAAACAGTATCCAGTCAAAACTTAATAATGACAACAAATTTGTTGTCGATGAAAAATCAATCCCGGAGAATCTTAAAAAGCCATTTGGCGCGTTTGTTACTTTAAAGATCAACGGAGTTTTGAGAGGCTGTATCGGGAGGTTCATTTCTTCAGAACCATTGTATAACGTCGTACAGGAATCAGCTATTTCCTCTGCATTTGAAGATCCTCGTTTCCCCCCGCTGACTAAGAATGAATATAAGAATACAGACATTGAAATAACTGTGCTTGGACCGCTAAAAAAGATTAAAAATATCAATGAGATAGTTCTGGGTAAGCATGGTATTTATATCAAAAAGGATAACAGAGCCGGTACTATGCTTCCACAGGTCGCTATAGAAAATGGATGGACAGTCGAGGAGTTTCTTGGATTCACTTCCAGAGATAAAGCCGGTATAGGATGGGACGGTTGGAAAGACGCGGAGATTTTTATCTACGAAGGGGTTGTTCTTGAAGATAACCAGAAGTAACTATGTATCATGTTGTTAGCATTGGATTCACCGCAATACTCTTATATTTAATCAGTTACTTTTTCTACCGGATTGGTTATTATTCCCTTCAGCTTCATAGAAAATTCTGGAATTCGGTGCTCGCTGCTGCCTTTCTAATGACAGCAACCGCGGGTTTGTTCATTGCCCTTCAGATAAACTATAAATGGAATATTCCTTTTATAAAAACAGTGCTGAAGTGGCATGTTGAATTTGGAATTGGATTGGCAACTACCGGTCTGTTTCATCTAATATGGCATCTTAACTATTATGGAAAGCTTTTTGTCAAAATAGTCGGGAATCCCGAATTACCAGAATTCCAAAAACTTACCTCCTCCCAAATTAAAACCAATCTTTTTATTATTGGATTTGTCAGCTCTTCCATTCAATTCCTGCTGATGCGCGAAATAATGAATGTTACCGGCGGATATGAGCTCATAACAGGTTCTTTTTTAGGATCATGGCTAATCGGTTCGGCAGTTGGATCCTCTATAGCCGGCAGATCAACACTAAATGACATCAGAAAGATAAATCTTGTTTTTTCAATCAGTCCGATAATTTCCCTGGTATTGATGCTCGTTCTGTCACGCGTGTTTTTAAGCCCTGGCGAAACTCCTTCATCCCTGGTAGCAATTGTCTTTACATTACTGGTTCTGATACCCTTTTGCCTGGCTTCGGGATTCACTTTCATCAAATTGATTACCACTGCCCGTTCAGTAAATAATTTTGTTCCCGGAAAATCATTTTCAATCGAAACAGCGGGTGGAATAGTCGCAGGTATAATAACAGCACTTTTAACAGCCGGATTATTCAGCACATACAAATTACTTTTGCTTATAATATTAATCGCTATTGGCTATGTACTTACGACCTACTATGTCAACAGGCCAAAAACAAAGATCTACGCTAAATTCTTCATAATTGTACCGGGAATCCTTATTTTATTCTTAAATCCCGATTTACTCTTCAGACAGATTTTACTCCCGGGCATTAAAATAATCGGGACGAAAGATACGCCATATGGCAATATTACAAAAGGAAAATATAGAGGAGAAGAAAGTTTATATTACAATCAAAGATTGCTTGCATATAGCGATGATGCAACTGAAAGAGAAGAAGACATTCACTATGCAATGCTTCAAAGTGAATCGCCGGAGAAAGTAATTTTAATATCCGGATCACCCCAATCCCATATCCAGGAAATATTAAAATACCATGTGAGCAGCATCATTTATATTGAAAGAGACCCTGCCCTGATTAAATATGAAACATCGGTAAGTGACAAGTTTCCCGGAAAAGTGATTGTGGTAAACAGAGATGCTTACAGGTACATAAGTAAATCAACTGAATCTGTTGATGTCATAATTTTACTCGTTCCTCCCCCCTCAACACTGCTTCTGAACAGGTATTATACCACGGAATTCTTTGCCGCGGTGAAAAGAAGACTTAACCCTGACGGAATATTTATGTGCTCTCCCGGACCAGGTGACGATTATTACAATAAAGAATCACTAAATCTATATTCGTCAATTTATAATAGCCTGGCAGCCAATTTCAAAAATGTAAAACCCGTTGCAGGCAACAAACTTTATTTCATAGCTTCCGACAAACCAATATCATTATCATTCTGTCAGCTTGTCGATAAAAGGCATATTAAAAACATTTATGTGAGTTCAGACTTTCTTGAGGATGATCTGATAACCGCTAAATCTGATAAAATTAATGCACTGATTGACCGTGGAATAAAGCAAAACAGATCTTCTTTCCCGGTGGCATGTTTACATTCCCAATCATATCAGTTCAGTAAAAACCTTGGTGAGAAGATACCTGCAATAGTCTTAATGTTTATTATCTTCGCACTACCTGTAACAACAATAAAAAGAAGAAATTTGTTAATGTATTTCAGCGCGTCAGCGCTCGCCGGGTTTGAAATTATCATTCTTCTGAGTCTTCAAATTATGATCGGGAATATGTATCAGCTGACCGGACTGATAATTGCAGGGTTAATGACCGGTCTTGCTGTAGGCTCAGGAATTAATTTCAGATTGCTTAATACTATTTCATTAAGGAACAAAGTTATACTCCTGATATTATTTTATATCATTTTTGGTACGATCTATAATTATATGCTGGAACTAAAAAGTGGATTGCTTGCAATTGTGGTAATTATTCTTTCAGGATTTTTACCTGCATTCTTTACAGGACACATTTTTCGTGAACTTACCGGGAAAACGGAAGGCATGGAGATATCACCTGCAATTTATAGTGCTGATCTGGCAGGTTCTGCTTTCGGTTTTATCTTTGTCTCAGGTTTTGCTGTTCCTGTATTCGGGATTCAGGCTTCGGTTTTTTTATTAGCTGCACTGATATTTGGAGGGATTCTTTTTGGTACAATTAGGAACAAATAGTAGTTTTAGTTATGTTTTTTGAAGCAGGTCTAATAGATGTTTGTAAAGTCCTTTGTGAGTCCTAGTGTTATTTTTTTTAATATTTTAGTCAATTAGTTCACTAAAAGCGGAGGGTAATATGAAGAATAGAAAATGTGATCTAAGCAAACGTGATTTCCTGAAAAAATCTCTGGCCCTGTCTGCCGGTTTAATCTGCTTACCATGCCGGTCAGTTTTTTCAGGAATGTCCTCAGGAGAACAAGTATTCTACAAGAAAATTGCAATGTTCCAGGAAGAAACTGCAAGAGGAATTATGTGCAGGATCTGCCCCAATGAATGTGTTCTCAAGGAAGGCGAATTAAGCAAATGCAATAACCGAAAGGTTCAGGACTCCAAATTATATACAATGGCATTTGGTGACCCGTGCTCGGCGAATGTTGACCCTGTTGAAAAGAAACCACTTTATCATTTTCTGCCCGGTTCAAAAGCATTTTCCATTGCAACAGCCGGATGTAATCTTGTCTGTTTGAATTGTCAAAACTGGACGATATCACAGACCAGTCCCGATAAAACAAGAAATTATGACCTGATGCCTGAGAAAGTAGTTGAAGAATGCATTAATAACAGCTGCAAATCAATAGCATATACATACTCCGAACCGGTTAGTTTTTATGAATATGTCCTCGAAACAGCTACTGTTGCCAGAAATGCCGGTGTAAAAAACATCTTCAAATCAAATGGATATATAAATGCAGAACCTCTGAAAAAGCTTTGCAGTGTAATCGATGCAGCCAATATTGATCTTAAGGCTTTCAGTGAAAGTACTTACCTGAAGTTAACAGGAGGAAAATTGCAGCCCGTGCTTGATTCTCTTAAGGTTTTTAAGGATATGGGAGTATGGCTCGAAATAACCAATCTTATTGTACCTGACTGGACTGATAATCAGGACGATATCAGAAAAATGTGTAAGTGGCTAAGCGATAACGGGTTTAAAAATACACCATTGCATCTCAGCAGGTTTTACCCCATGTATAAACTTGAACAATTGCCTCCTACACCTGTTGAGTTACTTAACAATGCTTATCGTATTGCAACAGAAGAAGGTTTAAAATATGTATATACCGGAAATGCGCCCGGGAATGAAATCTCGGATACAAAATGCCCAAATTGTAACACCACTCTTGTTGTCAGACAGGGTTACCGTATTTCGGCTAATACCATTATCGATGGTAAGTGTAACAAATGTGGAAATAAAATTGATGGGGTCTGGAACTGAAAAATTTTATAACCTTGTGAACATCAGATGAAAAAATCGGAAGCTAAGGCAAGGATAGATACTCTTCGCAGGGAAATTGAAGAACATAATAACAGATATTATGTTTTAAATCAGCCTGTAATTTCGGATTTTGAATACGATATACTATTGAATGAGCTCAATACTCTTGAAAAAAAATTCCCTGAATTTATAAGCGAGAACTCTCCTACGCGCCGGATTGGCAGCGATATAACCAAAGAGTTTGAACAATACGAACATACCTACCCCATGTTGTCTCTCGGAAACACTTACAACGAAGAAGAGCTCAGGGAATTTGACAGCAGGATACATAAGACAATTTCACAATCAATTGAATATGTCTGTGAATCGAAGTTTGACGGGGCATCTGTCAGTATTACTTATAAAAACGGTTCACTTTTCAGGGCAATAACACGAGGTGACGGAAACAAAGGTGATGATGTTACTTTGAATGTGAAGACAATCAGAAGTATCCCACTGAAAATTACCGGTAATGGAATACCTGCTGAATTTGTGATTAGAGGCGAAATACTTATGCCACGGGCGGTCTTTGACAGGTTAAATGAAGAAAGAATAAAAGCTGAGTTAATTCCATTTGCCAACCCTAGAAACGCAGCAGCAGGCACGCTGAAACTTCTTGATCCCAGGATCGTGGCCTCAAGATCTCTTGATTGCTTGTTCTATTTTCTTCTTGCTGATGAACTCCCTCACGATAACCATTACGATAACCTTAAAGAGGCCGCAGGATGGGGATTCAGAGTTGCAGAAAGTATAAGGTTATGCAGGAATATTGAGGAAGTATTCCAATTTATTTCTTATTGGGAATCAGCACGCAAAAATCTCCCATACGATACCGACGGGGTAGTTATAAAAGTCAATTCTCTGAGTCAACAGCAGGAACTAGGGTTCACCGCTAAATCTCCCCGCTGGGCAATAGCCTATAAATATAAAGCCGAAGAAGCGACGACAAAATTGTTATCTGTTACATTCCAGGTGGGAAGAACCGGTGCAGTGACTCCTGTAGCAAATCTGGAACCTGTTCTTCTTTCCGGATCTACTGTCAAACGTGCTACTCTTCATAATGCTGACCAGATTGCCCTGCTGGATCTTCACCTTAATGATATGGTTTATGTTGAAAAGGGAGGCGAAATAATTCCAAAAATAGTTGGTGTAGATCACTCTGGCAGAAATGAAAATAATAAGAAAATTGTCTTTATTTCAAACTGTCCGGAATGCGGAACTGCACTTATAAAAAATGAAGGTGAAGCAAATCATTTTTGTCCAAACTACCTTCATTGCCCTCCGCAGATCAAAGGCAGAGTTGAACATTTTATCAGCAGAAAGGCAATGAATATTGACGGATTGGGAGAAGAGACTATCGATCTGCTTTTCAACAAGAACCTGGTAAAAAACTGTTCGGATCTCTACTATTTACAGATGGAACAGCTTGTTCCTCTTGAACGTCTCGGTGAAAAATCTGCTTCCAATATTCTGAAAAGCATCAGGAAATCGATTGATACTCCTTATCACAGGGTACTTTTTGCCCTCGGTATCAGGCACGTTGGAGAGACAGTTGCAAAAACCATTGCCGGAAGATTCAGGACAATTGATGCTCTGATGAATGCCAGTATTGATCAATTAACAAGTGTTTATGAAATCGGGCCTAAAATAGCTGCAAGTATTGTTGCTTACTTTTCTGACGCAGATAACCTTGAAATGATCAGGCGGCTCAAATCGGCCGGCATCAGGTTCAGAGATGAGAATAATACTACAAGGAAAGGCGATGCACTGGAAGGTAAAATTATAGTTATATCGGGTGTTTTCCAAAAACATAGTCGCGATGAATATAAGGAAATAATTGAAAGAAACGGAGGCAAAAATTCCACCTCAGTCTCAGAAAAGACTTCTTTTATCCTTGCAGGAGAGAATATGGGTCAATCTAAAAAAGAGAAAGCTGGAAATCTTGGTATTCCCCTGAAAGCTGAGGAAGAATTTCTTGAAGAAATTGGTGAAGAATAAAATATTCTCAACACTGATTTTAAAAAAAACTGTTAGGTTTGTAATATGGAATTATTTAAAAAAATCAGGCTTAAAATCGGAGATACTATCTTAAAAAATAAGATAGCCGGAACCAAGAGAAAAACATATTATTCCAACATTAACCAGGTTAAAAATATCGGGATTGTCTGGGATGTTTCAAGAATTGACGACTTTGCATGCCTGACCAGATTTTATCAAAAGATGCATGAGAATAAAACTGATGTTAAAATTATGGGCTATTTCCCGGGAAAGTATCTACCCAATCAGCTTACTGCAGTCAGATATCTTTCGATTATAAAAAAAGAAGAATTGAACATTTTCTACCATCCTGTTTCCACGGATACTAATGCTTTTGTCAAGAACCGTTTTGATGTCCTTATTGATATGAATTTCAAAAAATTATTGCCCCTGCAATATATTTCATCATTATCAAATGCCAGCTTTAAAGTTGGTTTATTTGATTCTGAAACCGGAAACACACCATTCGACCTTATGATGGATTTGAAAACGCCTGTTGCTGTCGAAGATTACCTGAATCAGGTAGTGCATTACCTTGAAATGATTAATTCGGGAACTGTTAATTAAGTTGATCAATAATAATGACAATGAAAAAATTCAGAGGAACCGGGGTTGCAATTGTAACGCCTTTTAAAAATGATTCGAGCATTGATTTCGCTGCTCTGGGACGTGTGGTAAATCATGTAATCAAAGAAGGTATAAACTATATAGTTGTAATGGGGACAACCGGAGAATCGGCCACCCTCACCAAGGATGAAAAGAAAGCAATTATCTCTTATGTTGTAGAGGTAACTGATAACCGAGTTCCACTTGTCGCAGGCATTGGCGGGAACAATACTCAGGAGGTAATAAATAGCGTCAGGCATACGGATCTTACCGGAATTGATGGAATTCTATCTGTCGCACCTTACTATAATAAACCCAATCAGAGAGGATTGTTTCAACATTTTAAAGCTATTGCAACCTGCAGTCCTATTCCTGTCATCATGTACAATGTACCAGGCAGGACATGCAGCAATATATCATCAGAAACTTGTCTTGAACTTGCAAATGAGTGTGAAAATATTGTTGGAATTAAAGAAGCATCAGGCGATATAGCACAGATTATGAGGATAATAAGAGCTAAACCTGATAATTTCAGTGTAATATCCGGTGATGATATGATGACTATCCCGATCATAGCCGCAGGAGGATCAGGTGTCATATCTGTTCTTGCAAATGCATTCCCGGCTGCGATAAGCGAACTTGTCACAAATTCACTAAAAAGTAATTTTAAATCGGCACGCGAAATACATCTACGTTATCTTGAAATGATAGAATTACTGTTTATTGATGGTAATCCGGCAGGGGTAAAAGCTATGCTGAATATAATGAATCTCTGCCAGAATAACCTGAGGCTCCCACTTGTTCCGGTTAACAGGACAATCTATTCCAGGATACAGAAAGCAATTGATGAGTTGAAGTGATAGAAAATGCCATGGCATGTCACAATCTTCAGACATTCGCGCTTGCGCTCTGTTGTAAACCGTGACATTGTTTGTATTTTTTTCCGCTACCGCAAGGACAGGGATCATTTCTGCCTACTTTTTTATCAACGCGCACGGGTTCTGTCTTCAGATTTCTATCCTGTCCGCCGCCTGTACTGCTGTACTGTGAAAAATCGCTTTTAGATGTTCTCATGTTGCTCATATCGACCTGCCGTCTTCTCTGAGCTTCTTTGACCTGCTCAGGGTCCTGTGTAGGAATATGTCCTTTCATGAGGGTGCTCACTACATCCTTATTTACTTTTGTGAGCATTGTTTTGAACAACTCAAAGGATTCAAACTTGTACACAAGTAAAGGATCTTTCTGTTCGTAAGTAGCATTCTGAACAGATTGTTTAAGTTCATCCATCTCTCTCAGATGTTCTTTCCATGCATCATCGATTGTTGCCAGAACAACTGTTTTTTCATATGCTCTAGCCAGTTCCCTTCCTTCTGATTCAGCTGTTGCCTTCAGGTTCGTGACAACCTGATAAACCTTTACTCCATCTGTAATCGGGACAACAACGTTTTCATAAACATGCGACATCCTTTCATAAACATCTTTCAGGACAGGGTAAGCCTGTGCTGAGATTGATTCTACTTTCCTTTTATATGTATCAAGCACTTTTGAATAGACCGTATCAGTCACCTCCATGGAATTTAATTTCCTGAAGTCCTGACCAGGAACAGGAGAATCCATTGAAAATGAGCGGATAAGGTCAAAATCAAATCCTTCAAAATCTCCATCACCGTGATAGATGTCGACCAGGTTTTCAGTAACATCAAACATCATATTGGCAATGTCGACACTTAATCTTTCGCCTAGGAGAGCATGTCGTCTTTTCTTGTAAATGACTTCCCTCTGTGAGTTCATTACGTCGTCATATTCAAGAAGCCTCTTTCTTATCCCGAAGTTATTTTCTTCAACTTTTTTCTGGGCCCGTTCTATCGATTTGGTAATCATCGAATGTTGAATCATCTCACCATCTTTCAGCCCGAGTTTGTCCATTATGCCGGCAATTCTTTCTGAACCAAACAACCTCATCAGCTCATCTTCAAGAGACACAAAGAACTGCGATGAACCAGGGTCTCCCTGTCTTCCTGAACGGCCCCTGAGCTGACGGTCCACTCTTCTTGATTCATGTCTTTCTGTTCCTACGATTGCAAGCCCTCCTGCCTTTCGGACATCTTCCGTAAGCTTAATATCAGTTCCACGTCCTGCCATATTCGTTGCAATCGTAATAGTGCCTGTTTTGCCAGCTTCCGCCACAATTTCTGCTTCCCTCTGATGCAGTTTTGCATTCAGAACATTATGCTTCAGCCCTTTCATTTTGAGCATCCTGCTAAGCAATTCAGATATCTCTACAGAAGTTGTGCCGACAAGAACAGGTCTCCCCTGCCGGTTCATCTCAGCAATCTCATCAATTACAGCATTATATTTTTCCCTTTTGGTTTTATAAACCAGATCTTCTCTATCGAACCTGATTACCGGTCTGTTTGTAGGAATAACAACAACATCAAGTTTATATATATTCCAGAGCTCACCGGCTTCTGTTTCAGCGGTACCTGTCATCCCTGCCAGCTTATGGTACATCCTGAAATAATTCTGAAGTGTAATAGTAGCATAGGTTTGGGTAGCTTCTTCAACCTTGACATTTTCCTTTGCTTCGATAGCCTGATGAAGTCCGTCGGAATACCGTCGTCCTTCGAGAACACGACCGGTTTGTTCATCGACAATTTTTACCTTATTCTCCACGACTATGTATTCTATGTCGCGATCGAAAAGGGTCCAGGCTTTAAGCAGTTGAGTCATAGTATGAACCCGTTCTGACTTAACTGAATAGTCCTGAAGAAGCTCATCTTTTATCTTCAGTTTCTCACGGTCGGATATATCGGATTTCTCAATATCCGCAATCTTTGATCCAACATCAGGAAGAATAAAAAAGCTTACATCTTCAACAGAGTCGGAGATAAGATCGAGTCCCTTTTCAGTCAGTTCAATGGAATTGGCTTTTTCATCTATAATAAAGTATAACGCATCCGTTACTTTAGGCATTTCCTTGCTATTGTTTTGCATATAGAAATTCTCAGTCTTCAGCAAAAGCGATTTATTCCCCTCCTCACTGAGATACTTGATTAGTGCATTGTTTTTTGGTAGTCCCTTATATGCTCTCAGAAGCAGAAGTCCGCCTTCTTCATCTTTATTATCAGCTATGAGTTTTTTTGCATCAGCAAGTATCTGAGTTACAAGTTTTTTTTGCGCAGATACCAGTCTGTCTACTTTAGGTTTCAGTTCATCAAATTGTTGAGTGTCGCTTTTGGCAGTAGGACCTGAAATTATAAGTGGTGTACGGGCATCATCGATCAGTACCGAGTCGACCTCGTCAACAATAGCATAATGGTGCTTACGTTGCACAAGGTCCTCAGGATTAATTGCCATGTTATCCCTGAGGTAATCAAACCCAAATTCATTATTTGTTCCAAAAGTAATATCGGCATTATAAGCTTTGCGCCTATCCTGTGAATTAGGCTGGTGCTTATCGATACAATCCACGGTGAGGCCATGGAATTCGTAGATCGGACCCATCCATTCAGAGTCGCGTTTAGAGAGATAATCGTTAACAGTAACAATATGTACTCCCCTTCCGGCAAGTGCATTTAGAAAAACAGGAAGTGTAGCTACAACCGTCTTTCCTTCACCTGTTCCCATTTCCGCAATTTTCCCTTTATGTAGAGCAACACCTCCAATGAGCTGAACATCATAATGTATCATATCCCAGGTTATCTCATTGCCACCGGCAATCCACTTGTTGCTCCAAAAGGCTTTGCTGCCATCAATTGTTATGCTTTCTCTCGTGGCAGCCAGATCTCTGTCATATTGTCGTGCAGTGACTTCCAGTACACTATTCTCTTTAAATCTTTTTGCAGTTTCTTTAACAATGGCAAAAGCTATTGGGACAAGCTGATCCAGAGTTACTTCCAGTTTTTCAGTGATTTGTTTTTCAATTTTATCAATATCGTTGTAAATCTCCTCCTTTAGGTATACGTCTTCCTCATTTTCAGCTTTTTCTCTTAGTGATCTTATCTCATTTTCATCACCCTCAACACTTTTAAGTATCTCCTTTCTAAGCTCTTCAGTACGATCTCTTAATTCGTCATTTGACAAACCCTGTATTTTTTCAAATTCTATGTGTATCTTTTCTATGTAAGGATTAATTTCCTTCAAATCTCTTTCATATTTGTTTCCCAGAAAAAGACCCAATACATTATTTATAATGCTCATTTTAAGGTGTTTTACAGTTGTTCTAAATATCCAGCAAAATTAGCTTTATTTTCCAATAAAGAATTCCAAAAAACCATTTTATGCAAAAACCCCGCCATTCTTGCGGGGTTTTATTTTTTATTTAATAAGACTGTATTTAAATGTCTTTATTCCATCATCCAGGTAAAGGACAATAATGTACATTCCGGCCGGATAAGAAGAAATATCAACTAATATTTCAGAGGATACTGAAGAACTGGCGTTTATCAGACAAATACCCGATGAGTTGAAGACACTGTAACGCAATGGTTTAAAATTCTCAATACCCGGAATATCGGTACTTATTTTTATAAGCCCCTTCCCCGGATTAGGATACACTATAACAGGATGATTATTTACTTCCGGGACAACATCAATCAGAGGGTTAATGTTCAAATCCTCAATAACCCATCCCCACCCATTGCCAAATGGATCAGAGTATAACCTGAATCTTAACAATAAAGTATCGCCTGCGGAAATATTGTCAGATGGACGATAAAGAAAAGTATGTTTCTTTAGCATTGCTTCTGTGCCAATGTATGTCGAGTTATATCCCACGATACTGCTATTATAAGCTGTCTCCCAGGATGGGTATAATCTACTGTCGTATCCATCGATAAGATCAAACCAAGTCTTGCCAAAGTTCTTTGATCCTTCCACAATAACATAATCATAAAAATCAGATGATCCGAAAACCGATCCGTCTTCTCCAGGTTCAACAAGTACAACTTCATTGTAGCTAATCAGCATCCCTGAGTCATCAAATTTTAAGGGATGTCTTAATATTGAAATATAGTTAATACTTTTACTGTTGTCCTCGGGGCTCTCATAAGGGTGTTTTGAATTCAGGCCATAATTGCTGAAACCGGCAGGCTTTGTAATATCAAATCCGATATTAAAGAAATCAGGTACTGCATCTGAAAAATCAGTAGAATATGTTGAGAGCGTTGAAGATATTTCCTCAACGGGAGCCTTGAAAAAGCCTGTTTTTGGCAGCACGCCTAAATTCGGTACCCGGGCTGTATCAACTGCAAATATTCTGTATTCTATTGTATCGTTGCCTTCTAACAATAATGATCTGGCATTAAAAGCTGTGCTATAATTATCATTTTGCCCCTTATTCATCCGAATAAATTTTGAAGGACCGTTATTTACCCTGAATTCAACATAAACAGAATCAATTCCAAGGTTGTCAGTCGCTGTGGCATTATATTTTATTGAATCGACAGTTTGTAAATAATAAGCAACCGGAGTATGAGTTATGACTGGTTTTACAGTGTCTGTCCCGATAAAAACATGATAACGATTATTTTTAATAATTGGATAATCCTTATATACTGAAGGTGATCTGTAAGTCCTGAGAAAACAATCCACAACAAAAAAATAATACTGCAGCTCCAAATTATACCCAGGGATGTTAATTGCAGTACTATAAGTATCATTGGAATTTGGTGAGCCAAGGTAAAGAGAGTCGCTGGTAAGAAAGTTATCAAAAGAGAATACCACCCCGACCTTATTATGATTATAGATTGTATCTGATTTGATAACAGCTGAAAGTGAAATCTGTGACAGATGATCTTCAGTATCCCCTGCTGGTGTATGAATTATCCTTGTATTAATCCATCCCAGATCCCCGAGTATGGAGAATGTATATTTCCCGGGGTCATGGATAGCCTCTCCAAGATCAATAAAAGGAGTCATCAGCGAATTAACGCGGAGAGTTGCCGATTCATCGAGATGAGAAATGCTTGATCCTGGATCCCAGGTTGCAGGAGCATATAATTTTGCCCTTAAGTTTGAATAGTTTACAGATGCCGAGTACTTTTTTAAAAGCGGACCATTAAAATACAATTGATTTCCAATGAGCTGCTTTTCGAGAGCAACTGAATAATTAAGGAATTTCAGCGTATCGGTCAATCTGCTTCCCTCAAAATTTTCAACAAACGTATCGTAAATAAGTGGTACAGAATTGAAGCCGTAAGAGCCAAAAGTTCCATCAGAACTAAAGCTGTCAAAAAAACCCAGCCCGTGGCAGATCTCATGTAATACAACTGTAACAAGATCGTACTTCTGAACCGGCGTTTTTCCGTCAGTTCCAAGATACCAGTTCATCGAGCTGTTGACTTCTAAAGTTATATCGCCTTGTAAATCAGCATTAAGGCTTTTATCGGCAATCTTTTCAGCAAGTGCAACAGGGTAAAATGTTAGAGGGTTCAGGGCATCAATTACAGACCCTCCCACGTATCCTGTAATAGTCGATTGAGCAAGTACTCCTGAAGTAGAGATTTTATCCCAAGTTGCGTTAATTGTGATCTTTGTATCAGCCGGAAGCATAGTTTCCAGTATTGAGACTGCATAGTCCATAGCAGCTTTTGCCTGGCTGGAAAAACCTGTATAATAGACAGTTATTGTACCTCCGCTTTTTGCCCCGCGTTTTATAAAAAATTCTTTTGGAGGGGGAATATAAATTCTTGTTACTTTATTTCCGGCATAACAAACCCCTGTTATGGAGGAATTCTTTATCAGATCCTGTGCTTTTAAAGAAAGAATCGAATTAATAACGAATAACACTGCTAAAAGAGGAAGGAATCTCTTCATGCAGTAGCACCTGCCGTTGAAGCCGGTTTTCTCAAACTCAAAATATCTCTGTCGAACTCGTACATATTGTTTTTTCCGACAAGATGAAGCTTGTCAAGTACTATTCTCACAGAAGCCTCTTCTTCAACCTGTTCCATTAAAAACCACTGCAGAAAATTATGCGTATTAAAGTCTTTCTCTTCCAAAGTCAGAGCAACGATTTCGTTAATACTTGCGGTAACAAACTCCTCATGTTTCAATACCTCTTTAAAAACATCTTCAACACTTTTAAAATCGGAAGCAGGTTTTTTCAGAGCCGGCATAACAGCTTTCCCGCCTCTTTCATTTATGTACTTAATAAACTTAAGCATATGAATTCTCTCCTCATCTGACTGGCTGTACATCCAGCCGGCTACGCCGCTTAGACCGTTATTTTCAGCCCATGATGCCATGGCAAGATAAAGATTAGAGGAATAACCTTCTCTTTCTACCTGTCTGTTGGAGATATCCTCAATTTTTTTATTTAACATAATAATAAGTATTATAGGTTTTTATGATAACAATTACCTTAATTAAGTTGTTCATTATCTAATAACTGCTCAATTTTTGCAACAAGGTCGTTAATTGAAAAAGGCTTTGAAAAGATTGCGTCCGCACCGAGTGCTTTGGCCAGATTCAGGTAACTTCCCGGACCTACTTTGCCTCCTCCTGATATGGCGATAATCTTGATGGATGGTTTTAATTCTCTGAGTTTTATAACTACTTTCAGTCCATCTTCCTCAGGCATAATCAGATCAGTAACAACCAGATCTGTAATTAATGGTTTGAAATGAGCGATTGCCGCTTTTCCGTTTTCTGCCTCAAGAACCGTAAAATTTCTTCTCAGAAGCGACAGTTTCAGCATTTCTCTCACATCTTTATCATCCTCAACGATTAGTACTCCTGGCATTGTATATATTTTAAGGTTAGATGTTTATCTTAATAATTCCTGAATTGCATTCCTTATTTCTTTCAGAGAAACAGGCTTTGTCAATTGCTGATTTATAATTCCCGAATTTAGTAATTTTTCATCAGATATTTCAAGGTTCGGGTCAGTGATGAGTATACAAGGAGTATGAATTTTCTGACTTCTGAATATCCCGACAAGATCTTCCGGTTTGATCTGCTTTGAATCGCTCATATAGATAACCATATCAGGCCGTTCCCTGATGTTAGTCATAACTTTGGCAAAATTCCTGTCATCAGATATAAAAATAAGCTCATACCCGGCACTTTCAAGAGCTAATGATAGTATCCTTGATTCATATTTATTTCCTGTAATAAACAATATTTTTTTCCTGCTGCCTTTTTTGGCAGTAACGAAGGAATAACTTTTTGAAACCGGAAGATAAACGTTGAATACAGATCCTTTATCCTTCTTGCTTGAAACAACAATCTCGCCTTCCATTTCTGATATTATCCCATGTATAACAGACAGGCCAAGACCTGTGCCTTTTCCTACTTCACGTGTTGTGAAAAATGGCTCAAAGATTCTTCCAACAAGGGATGGATCCATACCCTCTCCGGTATCTTTGAAAGTAACCAGTACGTACTCGTCCGCCACAATATCTTTATTAAGTTCATGCTGGACAAACTCTCTTTTTACCACCGCAATTTTTACTGACAGGGTACCACCATTCTCTTCCATCGCCTGAATGGCGTTAGTCATCAGGTTTAAGAAAACCCTGAACAACTGAGTAGGATCAGCAAGTACGTTGGCTTCCACTTTTGGAATCCTGCTAAGCAATACTATATTGGATGGAATTGATGATTTTACGAATCCGATAGTCTCTTTCAGAACTTCTGATGCATTTATCAGCACCTTTTCCTGTTCGACATGTCTGCTAAATGTAAGTATTTGATTTGTAATAGATTGAGCTTTCTTAACTGCTCCCATTATCTTAGTTACTTTCTCCGACAGGTCTGAACTCTTCGGAAGGTCATCGTGCAACATTTCAGAATATCCTGAAATTGTCGCCAGTATATTGTTGAAATCGTGTGCTATACCACCTGCGAGGGACCCGATTGTCTCAAGCTTCTGCGCCTGAAGAAGACGATTTTCAAGCATCAGTTCCCGGGAGCAATCTTCTACTGCAAAATCAATGTATGCCGGAGCACCCGACTCGTTAACAGCCAGGAATCCACTGATCCTGCATGGTATCTCCTTTCCATTGCAGTTCTTAAGATAGACTCTTCCGAAGTTTTTCGTATGGCTTTCAGCAAGCTGGTCAATCTGTAATTCAAAAAGATCCTCCTCAAGATAAAAGTTCTTAAGATTCATTTTAGTAATTGACGTCTCATTGCTACAATCGGCAATCATTAAAAAAGCTTCATTGGCGTGCATTATTTTCCCCTGAGGATCACATCTCAGGAAACCGATAGGAAGGTTTGATTCAAATTTCCTTAGCTCTTCTTCTTTCTCTTTAACAGCTTGTTTTGTAGTTTTCAGATCATCGATATCGAATGTTTCCGCCAGGAGATGTGTGATCTTGCCTGGCTCAACAGACAACGGTCTGAATACTACTTCGAAATGTCTTTTACCTGATTTGGGAGTAATAAAGGTAGCTTCGTACTGTACTGTTTTTCCTGAGAGACAAAGGTCGACATTTCGCTTAATTGCATTTTGAAAAGTATCTCGTCCCCATACGTATTCCAGTGATTTTCCAAGAATAGTATCCAGAACTACCTGATGTGCATTACAGAAAGTGGAATTAACCTTCTCATAAATGTAATCACGGTTAATGATGGTTATCATTGACCTGGAATGATTAATAATCTGGTCCGAAATATCCTTTTCTCTTGTAAGGAATTTCAAATAATCATTGCCGTCAGATATTTCAAGTTTCCTTTTCAATTCGATGTATTTAATTGGTTAAATTCAGTACGGGAGTTCTATGTAATGTCAAGATTGAACGTTTTCTTCATATCCTTCATTATAGGATATTTATTTATGAGATAATTAAGCTTTTGTTCATCAGAATACAATATTTCACTTGTTTCTGAAAGGTCAACAACTGTTTCAATATCTATATCGGAGAGTATGAACTTACTCTCCAGAAAATTTATAAGTTTTGGTTTGTAATTTAATATGAATGTATCTTTTTGTGCTGCATTGCTGAGATGGATTTTAATAGTCTGATCGTTTTCCAGTTCAGGTCTGATCGATTTAAACATGCTTACGATTCTTGTGCCTTCCCCTTTAAGATGATCTGTAAATTCCTGCCATGCAGTTTCGAAAGCCTGGGGAGTGAACTCGACCTTTGGTTTCAAATGAACTTCAGGATCATTCAGAACCGATCTTTCCTCGTTCTTCTCTGCAGGCTTGATATCTTCAGAAATGATCTCTTTTATTGAAAATGTTTTAGATGGTTTCTCAATAACCGGATCGTGTTTCCCTGATTTTGCTTCCTGATTAATAACCTTTTTTTCAGAAAGATGAACCTCTTGTCGTATTATTTCTGATTTTGAAGGAAGCGGAATATCTTCTTCTATCTTGTTCAACTGCGGAGAATCAGACTTTTTTTTTTCTGAAGGCTCCTTAGCTCCATTCATTAATGTACACAACTTTATGAGAGAAAGCTCAATATGCAATCTGGGATTCTTGCTGCCTTTATAAGTAAGATCACAATTATTTCCAATCTCTAACGACTTAAACAGAAAATCTACAGGACATTCCCCGGTTTGTTGCAGATACCTCTTTTTAATCACAGGTGTCGCTTCGAGAAGCCGCAGAGTTGACTCATCTTTACTAACCAGCAGGTCGCGGAGATGACTGTTAAGTCCTGATATAAAATTATGACCGTCAAAACCTTTCTCCAGTACTTCATTAAATGTTAACAGCACTGATGAGACATCGCCAATTAGCGCTGCATCGACAGTTTTAAAATAATACTCATAGTCAAGAACATTAAGATTCTCTATGACGTCCTTATAAGTGATTGTTTTTCCACTCAGGCTTACAATCTGATCAAAAATTGATAAAGCATCACGCAAAGCTCCGTCAGCTTTCTGACCTATGATGTGAAGCGCTTCCTCGGCAGCTGTTATCCCTTCATTCTTAGCTACATACATCAGGCGGCCGACAATATCTTCAATTCTGATCCTGTTGAAATCGAATATCTGGCATCGCGAAAGAATAGTCGGAATTATTTTGTGTTTTTCAGTAGTGGCCAGAATAAAAATAGCATGAGAAGGTGGCTCTTCAAGTGTTTTAAGGAAAGCGTTGAATGCTGATGAGGATAACATATGAACTTCATCAATTATATAGATACTGTACTTCCCGATCTGAGGAGGAATCCTTATCTGGTCGTTCAGAGATCTGATATCTTCCACCTTATTATTGGATGCTGCATCCAGTTCATGAATATTAAAGGATCTCAATGAATTGAAAGACAGACACGATTCACATACATCGCATGCTTCAAGGTTATCCCCAAGATTACTGCAGTTAATTGTTTTGGCAAAGATCCTTGCGCAGGTCGTTTTACCAACTCCTCTCGGTCCGCAAAAAAGGTAAGCCTGTGCAAGATGGTTGCTTTTAATAGCACTTTTCAGCGTATGTGTTATAGAATCCTGACCAATTACCATATCAAAACTGGCAGGCCTGTATTTCCTTGCTGAAACAATGAAGTTTTCCATAAATTGGTGATCGCAATTTTTCAAAAATCATGAAACACAAATATAGTCAAAAAGGCTTCCCTGTAAAGCGACTCTTTATAAATATAGGGCTTTAGTTAATAAAAAGTTGAATGGCGCAATGGTAATAAGGCATAACGGCTCAATGGCGCTAAGATTTCTTCTTTGCGGCTTTGCCTCTTTGCGAGACATTCTATTCCTAAATACTTTTCATTGAATAATTTTTGATTTAACCAAAATAGTTGTACTTTTGCGAGCCAAAATCATTTATTTAATAAACAATTAATTACTATGTTGAATCAGTATGAAACCGTTTTCATTGCAACTCCCGTTTTATCTGAGAACCAGATGAAGGAAGCGGTACAGAAATTCAAGAAGGTCATCACCGACAACAGCGGTGAGATCGTTCATGAAGAGAACTGGGGTCTAAAGAAACTGGCCTATCCAATCCAAAAAAAGTCTACAGGTTTTTATTACCTGGTTGAATTTAAAGGCACAGGCGATCTTATTGAAAAACTTGAAGTCCAATATCGCAGAGATGAAAGGATAATCAGGTTTTTAACTTTCAGGATGGAAAAATTTGCCGTCGAATATGCAGAGAAGAAAAGAAAACAGAAAGAATCAGGTAAATCGAAGGAGGAATAAAATATGGCACAGAACGAATCGGAAATCAGATATCTGACTCCACCAACTGTTGAGATCAAGAAAAAGAAATACTGCAGGTTTAAGAAAAACAGAATCCGTTATATCGATTATAAAGATCCGGAATTTCTTAAGAAGTTTCTGAATGACCAGGGTAAAATTCTGCCACGCAGAATTACAGGTACTTCACTTAAATATCAGAGGAAAGTGGCAAAAGCCGTTAAAAGAGCAAGGCACATAGCTCTTCTTCCTTATGTTACTGACCTTTTAAAATAAGGAGGACACTATATGGAAATTATATTAATACAGGACGTCAATAAACTTGGACAGAAGGATGATTTAGTGAATGTTAAAGCCGGATATGGCAGAAATTTTCTGATCCCAAGGGGCTATGCCATTGCAGCGACATCATCGGCAAAGAAGATGCATACTGAAAACATGAGGCAGAGGGCACATAAGGAAGAGAAGATCAAGATTGCAGCACAGGAGATGGCAGGGAAACTGGCCGGTGTAAAAATTATTGTTGGTGCAAAAACAAGTTCTTCCGGTAAAATCTTTGGTTCGGTGAACACAATTCAGATTGCTGAATCGCTGAAAGAAAAAGGATTTGATATTGACCGCAAAAACATTACGCTTCCCGAAGACCAGATCAAGGAAATAGGTAATTACAAAGCGGTTATCAAATTACACAGGGATGTGAAAGTTGAGATCGAATTTGAGATCCAGGGAGAATAGGGGGGAGTGCCCGCCGGGGCGGGTGAGGGGGTTTAAGGGGTTCTAATATGTATTATCGTGGAAATCTTTCCTGCGCTCGTATTTCAGATCGCCTAAAACTGCAGCTTTGACTTTGATTAAAAAGTTCCAGCTTTGCAAATTTCCATTGGGTACCCAGTTAAGACTCATTTCCCAGCAGTGGAGGTCACGGGTAATTCCAATATTTGTCATTGTGATCTTATTGGCATTGAAATCGTACCCGCTTTGGAACGTGGCTGACATCTTTTTCGTTATCGTGACGCTTCCCTGGAAAGAAACAGCCTGCTGAATCGACGTACTTAAAAATGTAGGAGTATATGAAAGGTGGTAACTAAAACTTAGTGTCCACGGCATATTAAAAACCGGGTAGCCATAAGCATCTTTTGGCCCTGCTGCTCCGGGTACCTGTTGTTTCTGTGCATCCTGACCAGGCATTCCGGTATTTCCCTGAACACCCTGATAACCAGCATTCTGTGATCCATTAGTGCCGGTAGTGCTCTTATCCTTGTTTTTCTTGAGTAAATCACTGAGACTGAAATCGACACTGGTACTGAAATTTGTGAGCCTCATAAGTTTATGTTCCTGGGCAAATAAAAATGTGCCTATTGTTTGACCATTGCTATTTGTCCCATAAAGTGAAAAACTGCTGCTTGCGGAAATATTTATGTTATTCATTAGAGTCGTCCTCAGCTGCATTGCAATCGGCGACCATCTTATAGAATCGGCGAAAATGTTATATGCCGTAGTGATACTAAAATTATCGATCAGTTTTATTTTCTTGGCTTTTCCCGTTGTGTCATTTCTCGCAAAGACTTTGGCTTCCACAATGTTTACAAGGCTCAAAGAAATATTACCACTCTTATTTTGCAATGAAGGCGTTCCATAAATATTAGCATCATATACAGAATAATATGGCGACAATGTTCCGAGAGTATCTACCTGCACCTGTCTATACATTTTTCGAGAGGCCAGCCCTCCGACCTGAGGAGTAAAGCTAAAGCCTATTGATGGTTTAATCACATGACGGATTGACTGAAGCCTTGAATCGGGACTTTTTTCAGTAAAATCATATAAACCAAATATCTGAGGGTTATAACTTGCACTGATTGTAGGGTTCACAGCCTGGCCGTAAAACAAACCGTGTAAAGTATCGTTGACAACTGTAGGCTGAGTTTTATTAAGAGCAGCATTATAAAAATTTGGTTCCCATACCTTTACTATCTTTTGAGTATATAATACTCCGGAATAGGTCAGTGACGGAGAGATCGAAAAATTTTTGAAAGGATTGATCTGCAGACTTATCGGAACAGTATGCTGAAACCCATTTTTCATATGCTTCCAGACCGCTGATGTAAACAGGAGTGTATCATATGTTGATATCTGATTATCGAGTGATGCAGAATATGAAATCTGAATTTCTTCATACCATTTTGATGGTCCGGAACTGTTCTGCGATTTAAACGGATAAATCCTTCCCATATTAAAACTTGCCTTGGGCAGATCGAGACTTACTGTTTTATCACTTACATTCTGACTTTGATTTGCGCTTATCGAAAAGTTGAACGGAGTTCCATCCCACGACTTTGAATAACTTACACTTGACTGTCGCGTTGTTGTAACATGATCACTGACATTATAGCTATTGTTTTTATCATACGCCGGTGAACTCATATCTACACTGGCAGAAAATCTGGAGCCGGGAGATGCTTTGGCATCCTGCGTAAAAGTCCAATCTAACTTGTAGTTTTTAGATTCTGAGAAATCCGATAATCCCTGGTGTCCCGCTATATTATCTGCATAATTAAACGAAAAGCTACCGCTGTATTTATAGAGTCTTTTATAATCAGTACGTGCGGTTGCTAACCAGGAACCATTTGCCCAGATACTTCCCTGCAAAGTAAGGTCAAAATAATCGCTTATTGCAAAATAATATCCGCCATCGGTGAGTGCAAAACCTCGTACACGCTCCTCTCCATAACGAGGAATAATCAGTCCCGATGCCGCATTTTTTGTCTGGATCGGGAAAAAACCAAAAGGGATTGCCAGAGGCAATGGGATACCTTCGAGCACAAGATTTCCCGGACCGGAGACAATTTTTTTGCCCGGATACACTCTGGCTCTGGGAAGATTTATATAAAAATGAGGAGTGTCTGCATCGCATGTGGAATAAGTGCTCCTCGATATATTGGATGTACCATCCTCAAGAAGCTTTGTAAAGGCACTGTGCAAAAGTCCGGCATCCTGTTTTGTTATAATGTTCTTAATCAGAGCTTTTCGGGTTTTAAAATTGTAAGTGAGCTCATCAGATTCAAACTGATTGCTACCCTGTTTAAAAGCCGGCTTGCCAATAATTTTTCCCGTTGTGTCCCTTCTCCCAATAGCAAACAACAGATTAGTTTTCATATTGATTATGATCGAATCGGCTTTGATTTCCAGGTCTCCATAGTCTATTACAGCGTTCTTCACAAGGATAAACTTCTTGTTAATTATGTCTCTTTTAATTAATTCCACCGATTTATAGGTTATCTTTGAATCGACTGCACTGGTTGATGTCTTGCGAACCTTCAAAACAGTGTCGGTCATAATTGAATCTTTCCTTACCAGTAATGTATCCGTGACGGTTTTTTCTTCCTGAGAGAACAAGGACAAAGATTGGACCATAAAGAGGAACAATATAACTAACCGCTTTTCTTTAAAAAAATACAACTTAAATATTATTTTTGTAAAGTTTTTGTGTGATACCGGGATGCCTGCGCAAAACTAATTAAAAAACATTAACGAAAAATGAGTATAGGAATTAAAAACGGCAAACATTATACCTTTAATATATATAAATTAATATTGTTTTTCTTTTTTATTGCCGCCCCAACTATTTCATCCTCAACGAGCGGAATTAAAACTGAAAAAAACCGGGTGATAGTGATTGATGCCGGACACGGAGGGAAAGATCCGGGAGCGCATGGTTCTATTAGCCGTGAGAAGGATATAACACTGGCAATTGCTCTTAAAACCGGAGAATATATTCAAAAGAATATCAGGAATGTAACGGTTATCTATACCAGGAAAGACGATTCAACTGTCGATCTCAGAGACAGACCAAAGATTGCAAATAAAGCTAATGCTGACCTGTTTATTTCCATTCATGCCAACTGGGCTGATTCGAAAAAGGTAATGGGCGCAGAGACATATGTAATGGGCCATGCGAAAGATCAGGCGAATCTTGAGGTTGCAATGAACGAGAATGCAGTTATGCTTCTCGAAGATGACTATTCAACCAAATATGAGGGATTTGACCCAAAATCATCGGAATCATATATAATGTTCTCTCTCACACAAAAAGTTTTTCAGGAACAAAGTACTGATCTGGCTACAAAAATTCAAAAACAATTCAGGGAAAGGGTTAACAGAAATGACCGTGATGTCAAACAGGCAGGATTCTGGGTCCTTTACAACACTAAGATGCCCAGTGTACTGGTTGAAACAGGTTTTATAACCAATCCCAATGAAGAGAAGTACCTGAACTCGAAAGAAGGGCAGGATTATCTTGCATCTTCAATATACCGGGCCTGCAGAGACTATCTTAATGAGATTGACAGCAAGAGCGCTATTTCCCAGGATAAGAATGACGATTCAGATCAGAAATCTGACACCTTAACCAGCGGAAATTCAAATGCCGGTGAAATTTCTTTTATGGTTCAGGTTACAACTTCCATATCAAAAACTGAAATTAAACCTGAAAATTTCAAAGGACTTAGGGACATTACAGAAATAAAAGCACAGGATCGGTTTAAATATGCTGCCGGAAGTTTTACAAATTATTCAGATGCTGTTATTTACAGAAAAAAAATAGAGACATTTTATCCTGATGCCTTTGTAATTGCAGTAAAAGACAACAAAATATTACCTTTACAACAAGCTTTGGAACAAAAAAGAAAAACACAAAAAGACTATTAAATGAAGAAGATCTCAAATGAAGTTAAAGTTGGAGCAACTGCATTACTGACTATTGTGGTTTTTATATGGTTATTTAATTTCCTTAAGGGAAAAGATTTCTTAAAAAGCACGGCAATTTACTATACAGTATATGATAAAGTAGGCGGGCTTGCAGAATCCAGTCCGGTCGAGATCAATGGATATAAAGTTGGTGTCGTCAGATCATTAGATTTTATAGATGCAAAGAGTGGCAGACTTTTAGTAGAATTCTCAGTAAAAAAGAATTTTAAGCTACCTAAAAATACCGTAGCAGAAATAGTCCCGGTCTCACTCCTCGGAGGAATGAAAGTTCAGTTTGTATATGGGAAAGGGCCCGGAACATATTCTGAAGGTGATACTATTCCCGGAAGACTTGCAGAATCGCTTATGGATAAAATCGATACAGAAATTCTGCCAGTGAAGGATAAGTTATCAAATCTGATCGTGGTACTTGATTCTGTGATTAGTTCTCTAGATGAAATAATAAGTCCTGAGTTTAAAGCAGAGCTTGGCTCAACACTTTCGCACCTTAACAGTACAACAGCAAGCCTCGACCAAGTAATAGGATCCAAAGAAAATGAACTTGCAGCCACAATTGATAATATAAATAAATTCACCCGAATGTTATCAGATAATTCCGGAAAGATGAGCAAGACATTCAATAACCTTGAAGCAATTACTGATACTCTGGCTGCAGCAGACATTTCTGCTTCAGTCTCAAACCTGAAGGTAAGTCTTGAAAAAGCAGCTGCGCTCATGGATAATCTGAACAAAGGAAAAGGAAGCGCAGGTCAATTTCTTACAAATGACACGCTTTATACAAATCTGGCCAATAGTCTGGAGAGTTTAAATGTGCTTTTAAAAGATATGAAGACGAATCCAAAACGATATGTACATTTTTCAATCTTTGGTAAAAAAAGTACGCCGGCTAAATAAAATTTGTATAAAATTCAGATAATCTTGATCTTAAAAAATCGATCGGAATCAAGGGCAAAATAGTCCGCATTTTATTGATATCAGGTTGAATTTTGAGTAAGAATTCATAATGAATTGTATTACACAGACAAACCAGTATAACTGATTATATCTATTTTATAATCAATGGATTAAATAAAATAAAAAAAAATTCATTTATAAGTTGCTGATGGCTAAAAACATATACTTTTTTTGACAAAGTCAAGCAAAAAAAATTTTTTTTATTAGTTTTTTTTTTACAAATATTGCTACCTGAATCGGTTGGATTCTGATCTTAAATTTTTTAAAAAAAACAACTTTCATGAATAAGTCACATAATGACGTATGGAATAACTGTCTGCAGATAATAAGAGACATAATTCCATCCATTAGTTACAAGACCTGGTTTGAACCGATAGTTCCTCTTAAACTCGAGAACAATGTTCTTACAATTCAAGTGCCAAGCCCCTTTTTTTATGAATATCTTGAAGAGCAGTACATTGATATTCTGAGGAAAACACTTAGACGTGAGATCGGAGCTGATGCCAAGCTTGAGTACAATGTCGTTATGGAGAATAATACTTTTTCAGATGGTAAACCATATACAGTAAGATACCCTTCGAGGAATAAAACTGATCTGAATAACAAACCAGTCCAGGTTCCATTCGATGTTACTCAACCCTCAATAAAAAATCCGTTTGTAATTCCCGGCATTAAAAAAGTACACTTTGACCCTAAACTTAATCCGGATTACAATTTCAGCAATTATATAGAAGGAGAATGCAACAGGCTGGCAAGATCAGCAGGTATAGCCGTTGGAAATAATCCCGGTGGAACTGCATTCAATCCTCTGATGGTGTATGGAGATTCAGGACTTGGTAAAACTCACCTGGCTCAGGCAATAGGTATACTCGTTAAAGAGAAACATCCTGATAAAACAGTTCTTTATGTAAATGCAAATAAATTCCAGACCCAGTTTGTTGAGTCAGTCAGAAATAACAATAAAAACGATTTCCTGCATTTCTACCAGATGATTGATGTCCTCATTCTGGATGATGTTCATGAATTTGCAGGAAAAGAAAAAACACAGGATACCTTCTTCCATATCTTCAACCACCTGCATCAATCCGGTAAACAACTGATACTTACATGCGACAGACCTCCAGTAGAGCTTCAGGGAATGGAGCAGAGACTTCTTTCAAGGTTTAAATGGGGACTTCAGGCTGATCTTCAGAGGCCTGACTATGATACACGCCTGGCGATTCTAAAGAAGAAAGCATACAACGACGGAATAGAGTTACCAGATGAAATTTTCGAATTTCTGGCTATTAATATATCAAATAATATACGGGAACTTGAAGCAGTATTGATATCACTTTATGCCCAATCAACACTTAACAGAAAGGAAATTACTCTCGATCTGGCAAGACTGATGGTTGATAAGCTTATAAGTACTTCAAAACGTGAAATAACTATTGAATATATTCAAAAAATCGTTTGTGATTATTACAAGATCCCTATAGATCTTATACAGGGGAAGACCAGAAAGAGAGAGATTGTACAGGCTCGGCAGGTATCAATGTATTTTTCGAAAAGCCTTACAAAAGCATCTCTCGCGAGTATAGGGTCACATATCGGAGGAAAGGACCATGCAACTGTTCTTCATGCATGCAAAACCGTAAATAATCTAATTGACACTGATAAACATTTCAGAAACCAGATTAACGAAATTGAGAAAAAATTAAAAGTTTGATAATGGACGCTAAAATTTTTACAGAAAAGTTCTTTGAAAAATTTGGGAACAGGAGCGATAAACCTGTTCTTTTTTTCTCCCCTGGAAGAGTTAATCTTATCGGTGAACATACAGATTATAACGGTGGCTTTGTTTTTCCCTGTGCCTTAAATTATGGAACATATCTGCTAATTAGAAAAATCAAAGATAATACTCTGAAATTCAGCACTATAAATTTCAATGACGATACAATAGCCGAGCTCAAAGGGCTATTCTTAAATACTGGCAGGAAATGGATAAACTATCCTCTCGGAGTGATCAACGAATTCATTAAGAAAGGAATTAAATTATCAGGACTGGAACTTCTTTATTATGGTGATGTCCCCAACGGTGCAGGTCTCTCCTCTTCAGCTTCAATTGAAATGGTAACGGCAGTTGCCCTGAATGAATTCTTTAATGCAGGCTTTAATACTCTGGATCTGGTAAAGATGAGTCAGAAAGCTGAAAATGAATTCGTCGGGATGAACTGCGGAATAATGGATCAGTTTGCTGTTGGTTTTGGTAAAAAAGATCATGCTATTTTTCTGAATTGTGATACATTATTTTTTGAAAACGTTCCCTTAGTCCTCACCGATTGTTCTCTGATAATTACAAATACGAACAAAAGAAGAGGACTTACCGATTCAAAATATAACGAAAGACGCAGCGAGTGCGATAAAGCTGTTGAATTACTTAAATCATTTAAGCCTATCCGGAACTTAAGTGAGCTAAATAACGGAGAAATCAATATTCTGGAAAAATATATTAAAGATCCGGTTATCAGGAAAAGAGCGAAACATGTTATCAGTGAAAATGGAAGAGTTATTGAAGCTGTTAATGTATTGAAGGATAATAATATAATACGTTTTGGAGAACTTATGAATCAATCTCACGATTCCCTTAAGGATGATTATGAAGTTACCGGCATTGAACTCGACACACTGGTCTATGAAGGAAGAAAGCTTCCTGGAGTTATCGGTACACGTATGACCGGAGCCGGATTTGGAGGATGTACTATCAGCATTGTCAGAAAAGCCGACTCTGCAAACTTTATGACCACCCTGTCAGGCACATATCATAAAAAAACCGGTCTCATGCCTGATTTTTATCAGCCGGAGATTGGAAACGGGGCTGGCAGAATAGAGTAATTACTTTTGTCTTTTGTCTTTAAAGATCTTACTGTCTATATCCTTCACACATCTGAAGCCAACAGTAGGACTTCTGTCGAAGCCGGGTGAAACCATGAGTAATATCTGTGTTTTATCGAGCGGCTGTGGCCCTCCCTGCATATACCACCAGCTTGACTCAGGTTTATAATAACTTCCACCTCTGATTACAGTGAAATAATTTGTTCCATTAAAATACATATCATTTGTCATCTGCCATATATTGCCCACCATATCAAATACCCCGAAAGGGCTCTGACCTTTTGCAAAAGCATCCACAGGTGTTGGTCTGTCAAATGAATTATTACAATAGGTTCCGTGAAATTCATCACCCCAGGGCCATTTACGTTTATCGGTTCCCTGAGCTGCGAGTTGCCATTCAGCCTGAGTAGGAAGCCGTTTTTGAGCCCATTTTGAATAAGCGAGCATATCTTCGTAACTGACATAAACCACAGGATATTTTTCCTGTCCCTGCTTGAACATTCCTGATTCCCATTGCCTTAAATACCTTGCAGTATCGGCAGGACTATATCCGGAATTCATCAGAAATTCATAGTATTGCTCATTTGTTACAGGATATTTATCGATCAGAAAACTATCAATTTTTACCAGGTTACCACTGACATCAGGATAAGGAATAAAGTTCTCATTGGCAGAAACATTATATGAAAAGACTGTTCCCGGAACAAGAATCATATCAGGAGGTATATTTGAAGCTTTCTTAGTATTATTTACTTTACTGATAATCCATGGTTTGCCTCCTTTAAGCGACAATATATTTTCGTCCCTTAATCTCTTGTTTTCAATTAACTGCAAAACGATTTTCCCCTCATAAAAACCAAATATATCTTTTACCCTTATTGTGGTGTCTTTCAATATTCTGAACTCCTTATTAAAGGTCTGATATGATGGTTCTCCTTTCCATATTAACAGTTTTCTTATTCCATTTGCTGAAATCTTTATTGAATCGCCAACCAATTTTGATTTTATCAGATCGGGCAGTTCAGCTATACACTCAACAGACCCTTCTTTTCTTGTACCTGAAAATGACTGTTGCCAGCCGGTGGCATTTGCTGAAAGAAATACTTTTCCATTTTCATTGACCGGCAACAGGTTTTCGTGATTCCATAATGAGATATAGTGTTTTCCTTCTGTACTGTCGACCTCAAACAATTTCCCATTAACGCCTTCAGGTCTCATGTTAAGAACTGTATAGACTGTTTTTTCACCCGATTTCCAACGATTTACAAAAACTTTATCAAGTGTTGTCCCGATCAATGGGGTCCAGTTATTATCGAGGAAAGCATCATTATTTTGTCTGAGGATGAATGTTGTCCGTGACAAAAAATTGAGGTCATTATTATAGTTCTCATCTCTTCCGCCCGGTCGGAACATATTCAATTCGGTCCCATAGCCGTTAAAAAAAGCTACTGCGATCTCACGGTGAATTATATCTTCTCCGACATCACAAACTCTGAAAATAGAAAAATCAGGTTTGATCAACTTATTAAGATTCAGTTCAGGACTAAGGAAGATAGCATTATGAACACGTCCTGAAATGATTCCGGGCATGTCTTTAGGCACAGCCATTCCTTCAGAGTACATCACTACCCCTTTTCTTACACTATCGGCAGCAGCCTGCAGCTCAAAACTTGAACTACCCCTTGTATCGAGAACCACTCCGTCAGCTTCAGTTTCTGCAATAAGTTTAGCCATTCCTTTGTAATGATCCTCTTTTCGTGTGCTGTTATCCCATGGGTTATAAGCAACAAAAAACCGCGTACCTGACAAACGTGACATTCTTGCAAAATTTCTGAGTTGTTCAGTTCCTCCCGGAAGATCTCTGTATAAATCCCACTGATTACGCTGGTCAAGGCCAAGCCTGGGCCAAGTCGGCCAGATACCATAAACATCGATATTCCCAAAGAGCTCTATTCCTTTTTTCAGTACTTCTGCATAAGTATATTTCCCGGTGAGCCTGTTATAGAATTCTCTGTCCCAGGCCATTTGAAGAATTATCAGGTAACTATCCTTTATCCATGCAAGATCATTCCTTTTGAACAGGGAGTTATCAAAGTTCTCAAGATCAAACAAATATCTGTCTCTAAACATCTTACGAAGCCCGTTTTGCCATTCTCCGCTAAAAACCTCGGCATCTATTGAGTAAGTAACTTTTGCCTTTGGGGGTAGCAGTGTTGCATATCGTTCTGTCAAACCGCCTTCAATCCTGGACCTCCGTGCAACAGAGCAGACAGAATATCCATTTCCGGCAACAAAAGAGGAATATCCCAGCTCCCAGGCATTATCAGGCAGGATAACTCTCACAGGCTGAAAACCAGGTCGGAATAACCATGCACGTGCCAGATCTGTGGGGCCTTTTCCCGTTATATAAACCGAACCAGTGTCTTCACCAAACGGTACAACATTACTTATCGCGACAGTATCATTGCCTTTGTTTTCAAATTTTAATTCGCCCCTCCATCCTGAATCATAACGATCCGATGATACAAAAGTCACTGTGATGTTTTTAAAAGTCTGAATATACTGATCATTTGTTTTAACAGCTTCAACTTCTCCGGAATTGTACAGCCTGTCATTCAGCAGAAAGCTATAGAGAGGTTTGCTCTCTGACAGAACAATTGAGCTGCTGTCGGACAAAACAACTCTGTCAGAATGCAGACCTCTGTCTTTTCCAAGGCCGACAGTACAAAGTACCTGTGAATAACTGGAGAATTGCATAAGAAGCAAAGACAGTGTACATAAAAGGCTTGATTTTCCAATATTCTTCATTTAAAACAGTGTTTTATACCCTAATTTTTCCAGTTCAATAACAATAACCCGTAACATTTTCAGTATAAATTCGTACAAAAGTTAAATTTTCATTTGCAATATAGAACATACAAATTATTTAAAAAATATTTAACTGAAATTGAACCAAAAACAGATGTAACAGATAATTAGATCAATTTTTTTCGTTTAGATAAATAAGTTGTACATTTAGGGTGATTCAAAAGCATATAGGGTAATGTCTAAAACAATTAAAATAATGAATTATGGTTTTATTCTTATTCTGATTGTAATTTTTACCGCCTGTGCGCCTGCCAAAAAGAATCCATATTACGAAAAAAGAAAAAAAAGTTCCCAGGTAAATGCTTCACAACTCGGAAGAAACAGGTACTATTTTTCGTCAGGTTATCAGAAAAAACTGAACAAGACCTTCAAACCGAAATAGATACTGATCTTTTCATTCATCACAAATTAAACTTAGACCATCGTAAGCAAGAATAATTTCAGGAGGCAACTCCTTTGAAACTTCGTCATGTAAGCCCATCTGATGACTTATATGGGTAATAAAGGCCTTTTTAGGTGATATTTCTCTAATAAAATCTATTGCTTCTCTAAGACTGAAATGAGAAATATGCTTTTCTTTTCTGAGGGCATTAACAACCATATATTTGACACCATAGAGTCTCTCTTTACTCTCTTCCGGAATATAATTTGCATCTGTTATATAAGCAAAATTTCCTACTCTGAAACCGAAAACAGGCAGTCTGTAGTGAAACACTCTAACAGGGAAAATCTTCATCTTCCCAACATTGAACCCATGTTCCGGAACATGATTAAGTCTCATTTTAGGAATCCCCGGGTACTGATATTCTGAAAACACATAGGAATATTCTTTTTTAATCACCTTCTGAACTCTCTCCTCACAAAAAATGTCAATGGCATCCTGACTTTTATAGTTGAAAGCTCTGACGTCATCCAAACCTGCAATGTGATCTTTGTGTTCATGGGTGAGAATAATTGCATCGAGCCTGGATACGTTTTCCCTGAGCATCTGTTGGCGAAAGTCAGGACCTGCGTCAATAACCAGCTTTGTATCAAGCGTCTCCAGTAAAACAGAAGTCCTGAGTCTTTTATCATGCAGATCTGAAGAAATGCACGTGCCGCAATCGCAGGCAATTACCGGGACGCCCTGTGAGGTGCCTGTTCCTAGGAATGTTACTTTCACAATAAAAATATTTCCTGACAAACCTATATTAAAAAACTATAACGCACAACAGGTTTTGCAATTTTTGTAAGAACATGCCCAAATGGTATATTTGTTATATTTGAATGAATAAATTTATAAATGTGAACGGCAGGATTTATCTTATACCTGTGACTTTGGGAGGAGATGATTTTCTTAAAGTGATACCCGAAAAAGTCATAAGTCTGACAAGACAATTGCGCTACTTTATTGTTGAAGACATCAGGAGTGCCAGAAGGTTTTTACGGCTTATTGACAAAGAGTTTCCCATAAATGATTCCATGTTCTATGAATTAAACGAACATACAGGAGAAGCAGATATTGAGCATTATCTTGAGCCGGTTTTAAGCGGATCGGATATTGGTGTCTTGAGTGAGGCCGGGCTACCCGGAATTGCAGATCCCGGTGCAAGACTAATCGCCCTGGCTCATCAGAAAAGAATCACTGTAACTCCATTATCAGGACCATCCTCAATAATACTGGCTCTTATCTCTTCAGGACTAAACGGGCAAAATTTTACCTTCAACGGATATCTGCCGGTAAAGCCTGCAGAAAGATCTGCAAAGCTCCGGGAACTTGAAAAAAAGGCTGGGGAGGGATTTTCCCAGATTTTTATGGAAACACCTTACCGCAACCAGAAAATGCTGGAGTCACTCATAACTACCTGTCATGAAAATACTTTATTGTGCATAGCAGCAGACATTACCTTGCCAACGGAGTCGATCAGGACAATGAGAATCTCGGAATGGAAAAGAGACCTGCCATTATTAAATTACAGGCTTGTGGTCTTTGTAATGCAGTGATTTTATTTTAAAGGACCGGGTATTACTTTGACAAGTTGAACATCATATAAAAGAGGAGTATAACCGGGGACAGTATAATAACCCTGGGTACCATAACCAAGTTTAGAAGGTATAAGGAAAGTAGCTTTACCTCCTTCTTTCATATATGTGACCCCTTCATCAAATCCCGCAATGAGAACTCCTTCACCCACTGGAAAAACCAGATCAGCTCCTCCTGCATTAGTGTCAAATACATTTCCATTCAGAAATTTTCCGGTATATACTACATGGGCAGTATCGCCTACAGCAGGTGCACGACCTGTTCCTATAACTACATTCATATAATATAAGCCACTTGGTTCCAGTTTAAAACTATCTGAAGGGTTACTGCTAAGGTAATTCGCTATTGCTTCGGTTTCAGCTTTTTCATATTTTCTTGCCGGATCGCACGATCCAAGTGATAATAGCATTATTGCTGCAAAAAACAAGAGAATTGATTGATAATACTTTTTAATCATAGAATTAGTTTTAAATAATTTCAATTAATCTTAAACGTAATGCTACAGCCAATTATTATTTGGCCTGCAAGATATTAACATTATAAACAATTACAGCTCTTGCGGGGATCATTTTTCTGTCCCCGATTAGCCCGTAAGCCAAAAAAGGAGGTATTATGAATATTGCTTCAGCGCCTGGCTTCAGTAACCTCAGGCCTTCATTCAGACCAGGCTCTATTTCGCTTCTTCCGAGGGTAACTTCCTTTGGACCAAGATCTTTGGATGAGTAGCATTTGGTGCCATCGAGAAGTGAACACTCATAATTCATAACAACTTTATCATTGTTGATAAAAGCTTTCCCGGTTCCTTCCTTTATTATCTGATACCAGAGCCCTGTGGGGGATTCAATCATTTTGAGACTTTTGCGTTCAATATAGTTTTTTATCCTCTCCCTGTCTTTCCGAATAAGATACTTATTAAGATCAGCCATTTCATTCAGCCCGGGTTTAGGATTACTAACAGCAGTCCCCGGTTTCTCCCTGCACGAAACGAGAGAAACAAATAGAAACATGAGTACAATATTCCTGATCCCCATACAATTACACCTGATCTTCAAATCTCCAGACATTCTCTTTCAGAACTTTAAGAAAATAGGCAATGGTATTTTCGAGAGTATCGTTAAATTCGCCTCCGGAGGCATTCAGATGCCCTCCTCCTGAAAAATAGAGTGAAGCAAATTCATGTGAAGGAAAATTTCCCTTTGAACGGAAGGAAAGCTTTATAAAATTGTCTTTTTCAATAAATAAGGCAGAGAAATTTATTCCCTTTATTGATAATGGCATATTTACAAATCCTTCAGTGTCACCCTTAACATGGTTATATTCTTTTAAATCGTTTTTTGAAAGGTATATATATGCTGTTCTATATTCCGGAATGACAACCATTCTCTGGTTAAGTGCAAAACCCTGCAATCTTATCCTGTCACAGGAAAAGTTATTATAGATCAGATTGATAATCTTCTCTTTTTTGATACCAGTATCGAGAAGATCCGCAACAATTCTGAATGTTTTGGAAGAATACGATCCATGCTCAAAATTCCCGGTATCGGTAATTATTCCCACATACAGAGCTTCAGCATAGTACCTGTTCATAAATTTTGCTCCATTGATTTCACATACAATCTCATGGACAAGTTCCGATGTTGAACATTTTGCTGGATCGGAGATTATCAGATCGGCAAAATTTTCAGGATCAAGATGGTGATCAATAACCACCTTCTTGGCATTAGATGCAGTTACGAAATCCTCTGCTTCACCCAACCTGTTGGACTGGTTAAAATCAAGCATAACTATAAGATCAGCCCTTTCAACCAGCATCCTGCTTTTCTTCCTGTCTTTAATAAAAATGTTTATCTGATCTGCACCATCCATCCACTTCAAAAACTCCTGGAGATTATTAGGCGCCATCATGGAAACATTTTTATTTCTGACTTTAAAATAATGATATAGAGCCAATTGTGCACCTACTGAATCACCATCCGGATTGATATGACTTATAATTAATATATTCTCTGATGATGAGAAAAGTTTCGATAATTCTTTTGTATATTTGGATAAATCTATCACTTTTACCGTTGTTTATTCAACTGGCTAAAGATAAATAATATTCCTTAAGACCGATTCTATTGTTAGAAATCAAAAAATCTATATATGTACAATGATTTTACTTTTTCGATTATTAAACCAAATGCTGTAAGAACCGGCAAAACAGGGCCAATTATGGCTATGATAAACGAAGGTGGATTTGAAATTGCCGCTATGCGAATGGTTAAAATGACCCTTCCCCAGGCTGAATCATTTTATTCCGTCCATAAAGGAAAACCTTTTTTTGAGAGTTTGATAGAGTTTATGACATCGGGACCGGTTGTTGTGATGATTTTAAGACATGAGAATGCTGTTGATCAGTTCAGGAAGCTTATTGGAGCTACTGATCCGGCTAAGGCTGAACCTGGTACTATCAGGCGAACCTTTGCAGTATCTGTACAGATGAACGCAGTTCACGGATCTGACAGCGTTGAAAATGCGATTAGAGAAGCTGATTTTTTCTTTTCCGGAATTGAGAGGTTTTAGTAATATGTTTCCCCCATTTCGCAATGTTTTGCCCCACCTGTCCAAACTTTATATCCCGGTTTGTGTTATTAGATTTGTAGAACCTTAAAACACTATATGGATTCATCTTTCACAAAAGACTTTTCCGATAAAAAGATCCTGGAAAAGTACTCTTCGGCTTTCACCCTTTCAGACATGGAGATTTTCATTTTTCCGGAACTTTTCTATCCTCTTATTCTGGCAGATATAATGTCGCCGGAATTGTGGAGATGGAGGGATGATCCATGGTTTAATGATATTGAGAAAAAAGGTTTCACTGTCAAAGCAAACCGCATTAAACAATTTATCATTCAGAACTATGTTTTTAATCTTGATCTCTCTACATGGGGTCTTACATCAAAGAGCACTGAAATCGGCAGGTTTAGTGATTTTTTCGATATCGAGATGCTCAAACAGTCCAATGCTCTCTTTGGATATGAGGGAGATAAATATTACTTCGATATTGACATCCGAAAACATTTTGGCCTCGACAAATACGATTCTGATATAATACCATACTGGAAGACTGAAACAATTGAGGCAATGGGAGCTTTCAGGCATAAAGCGAATTTCATAACAGGAGCAGGTGAATGTGTTTCACTATCTGCTCTATATGCTGCAGCAATGTTCGTTGTTGGAAGAGTGCCTCTGGAGAAGATCTTCCTGATAGCCACACCTCTTCATTCACAGAATTTCATTATTGAAAAAGATGGATTAATAACCAATAACCGCAGGATCGTAACGAAAAACATGTGGTATAACGGAACATCTCTGTCTGAGAAAGCCAGAAGGGCGATGGAAAATGAAAAGGTAACAATCGTTTCCCATATAACCGGTTATATACATACTTTATACAATGAAGCAACTATTGACAAGAATGCGTATAGTCTATTTTCGGTAAAGCTTAAAGAGTTTCTTGCAACTGAACTGACCAGTATCATTT
>JBEKDR010000024.1:0-45183 GCA_050014255.1 Bacteroidales bacterium
GGCAAAGGTCTGAATTTTAGAGGTAGCTTTAACAGATGTAATATCTTCCTTAGTTTGGTCAATTGAATGAGAAAAGGAACTTAGGAAGTTCATCCTATCAATTTCTTTTGGAGTTATGGAGCGTTTGTAGATTTTTAATTTCTTATCAATCGTAGTAAATAACATTTCTTGTGAGTTTACATTTTCGGAAGTGCCAAGTAACATTAATCCACCTGTATTGAGACAGTAATAAAACAAATTCATTAGTTTTTTCTGTAATTTAGATTCGAAGTATATCAATAAATTACGGCACAAAAGAAAATCTAATTTTGTGAAAGGAGGGTCTTTTATCACATCGTGTGGAGCAAATACCAACATTTCACGTATAGAAGTATTAACCCAATACTTGTCTTCTTTTTTTGTGAAAAATTTGGTTATCCGTTCAGACGATACATTAGCAACAATATTTGAACTGAAAACTCCGCTTCTTGCTATTTTAATGGCATCGCTATTTATATCGGTGGCAAATATCTGCAAAGTTAAATTCTTACTTTGCTTCACTTTTTCGTAGGCTTCTTTAAAAACAATTGCAAATGAATACGCTTCTTCCCCTGTTGAACAACCTGTAACCCATACCCGCAGCACATGTCCATTTGGTAATTCATTAAACAAATCAGGCAGAATTTGATCCTTTAGCTTCTCCCATACTACTGCATCACGAAAAAAATTTGTTACACCAATTAATAACTCTCTGAAAAGAATCTCCGACTCCTTTGGGTTTTCCTGTAAAAAGCAGACATAGTTGGCAATTTTGTCTATTTGATGAATAACCATGCGCCTCTCGATGCGTCTATACATAGTGGGATTTTTATACAAAGAAAAATCGTGTCCCGTTTGTGTACGAAGTAAGATGACTATTTTTTCGAGATTGGTTTTGTTTTTATCATCTATTATAAGATTTTTTGTATTTGAAGGATTATTTTTGAGAAAAGCAATAAGTTTGGCGGGTAGGTCGTATGCAGATGCAATAATATCGACTGTTACAGCGTCAATGGCACTATTTGGCATGCCATTAAAGTTTGATGTCAATGGATCTTGTACCAATACTATCCCATTTTTTTCTTTAATCGCTTTCACTCCAAAGCTGCCATCTGAACCATTGCCCGAAAGAATGATGCCAATACTTTTTTCCTGTTGGTCATCAGCTAATGAGCGGAAAAAAATATCTATAGGAAGTCGTAAACCCAGCAATTCAGTTGGCTCGAATAAATGCAGATAACCGTTTAAAACAGAAATGCTCTTGTGGGGTGGCATCAAATATACATGGTTTGGTTTCACTTGCAAGCGGTCGGTTACCTGAGTTACCTTCATAGCAGTAATTCGTTGAAGGAGATAAGGCATGATGCCCACATGGGTTTTGTCGAGATGTTGAATAATCACGAATGCCATACCAGTGTCTTTCGGCATATTAGCAAAAAATTGTTCCAATGTCTCCAGTCCACCAGACGAAACTCCTATGCCAACAATAGGAAAATTAAGAGAAATTGAATTTTGCCGTTTTGCAGGTTTTAAAATGGATGTTGTTTTTTGTTCCTTTTTAACGATGATTTTTTTCACGAGTTAATATTTTATGCATTGGCAATACTGACTTGATATTCTTGTATTTTAATGATTTGAAAAAAAATTGATTTTATATTATTCATACTTCCCTTTATTTGTATATGTTAATGTTGTATCTTTTCATATTTCTGAACGAAGAAACTATGTAAAAGTTTGCCGAAAGAATTTGTGTCACTTATAGTTACGATAAGATATAAGGTATGAGTCAATAATTTCACAAGATTCCGATAAGAAGTGTTCAGTTACAATTGATTGAGATAAACTTATTAAAATGCAAGTTATTCAATTAATTTTCATAAACTTTATAAATATAGAATAGAATGAAGAAATTAAATTCACTGAATGCAAAAGAAATCGGTGATGGTCTTGGCGTCAATTAAACGAGCGCCCAACAGCGTACATTGTTTAAGATTCACAGTATTTTCAAACTATAAAATAATTACCTATGAAAGCTAAGAGTGCTACAAAAGACTTTCCTATCGTTTGCCTGGGCGGTTCGGCCGGGGGGCTCGACGCCTATACCCGTTTACTACAGCATCTCCCGGCAAATATGGGTGTTGCTATAGTCATCGTCAATCACTTGAGAACCGTAGCCACTAGGCTTCACGAGATTCTCCCACACTATACACACATGCCGGTCGAACTTATAACGGAAAGACTAGACATTCAGCCTAATCACGTGTTTATCATCCCTGAAAAGCGAGACTTGCACGTTCTTGATGATGAGTTTCGTCTAAAGCCAATATCAAAACCCAGGGGATGGCCCGACGTGATTACGGTTTTTCTGCGTTCACTAACGGAGCATTGGAACGGCAAACTCATCGCTGTCATTGTCTCGGGCTATGACGGTGATGGAGCAGAAGCTTTATGCGGTATAAAAGAAGCAGGTGGAATCACAATCGCACAGAAGCCAGACACAGCCGCACAACCGGATATGCCAAAGAGTGCAATAGCAAGCGGATATATAGATTTTATTCTTTCACCTGAGGATATCGCTAAAGAAATTGTACGAATTGCACATGCGGTTGAATAGTACAATTTGACGTTTAGTTAACCGCACAAAGCAAGATTCTCAGTAATTGATCAAACCAAAAGAATTACAAGGATAATTATTAGAAGAAGGGCACCACCACCAATCCAAATGGTCCCGCAGTCGAGCCATACTCCATATGATAAGTAAACAGTATAAAGGGAAACCACCTGATTAGTTTTTAAGAATCAAGTAATTCAGATAGATTTTTCATGTTTTCATCAACCCAATCATAGCTGACTCCAAATTCCCAGTACTTTCGTACTTTTTTTAATCCTAATTCTTCAATTAAAATAAATCTTAGTCCATTGAATGTGTACAAATTATCATCACCATCTCTTTGAAGACATTTTTGGTTTGTATTTACAATTGTCGCACAGACCTTTTCCTTTGAATGTCCCCTATCCATGCCTGGTTTTAAATATACTTTCTGACCAACTTTAAGTTTACCTGAATCGAATAAAGTCGCTATTATTGATTTTACACGTTTCCTTATACCTGGACCCCATCCTATAACGCTATTCTCAGACAGAACAAATGATTGTGCTAAAAATTCATGCCCGTCAGAATCCTTATAGTAATTGAAATTTACAGCATTGATGTTTAGAAAATATGGTTCTTTTGCTAAATAATTAATTATCCTGACAGTTGATTCATCAATTTCTGAACCGACAATAATCATCTCGTGGTCAGAATTTAGTTCTGTCTCTTCTGCATTTTTGTTAAAAGTTGCAGCAAAAAATTCTTCAATATCTTTGTATTCTGATTTCCCATATGTATTTAAAATATTGGTCAGTTCATCATAGCACAAATCTTTTACCCATGTGGCCGAATCAAGTACCTGGGCAATAACTTCAGGATTAGGTTTATCTCGCTTAAATACAATAATTGCTAATTCACCGCTTGAATTGATAGCCAAAATATCTATCTTTTTACCATAAGGAGAAACTACCTGACTTCCAATTAAGGCTAAGTTCGGTTTAAGAATGGAAATATCGTCAGTAAGCCATTTTTCAAGGCGATGTTCATAATCAAGTGGTTCTTTACTGATTTTAATTACATCATCCGATTCAATCTTCCAAAGTGTAAGTTGTTCCATTTTTGAAGTTTTAAATAATGAAAAGCATTAAGGTTATCAACAAATTCTGTTACCCAACCATCATGTTTGTTGTCTTTCTGACGGTAGCTGATAAATATGTCGTATTCGTAATCTGGGATGAGACTTGACAAAATATTTATTTATTATTATAAAGTTATGAAAGACATTAACACAAGTCAAATAAAAATCTATCCACCAATGATTAACTCGGATGAATGGTTATAACTTAAAGATAGCAACTTGAAAAACTATTGACCTTTATATTTATGAGAAACCCATCTCAATCTCTTTAAGAACAACCAACATGACAGAATTAACTGCTCACAAATTCAAAAAGGTCATTATCTCAAAATGAAAAACGGTGTTATGATTCACCGTTATAAAATGATTTCTCAACTTTCTCTGTCATTTTTTCTTTGAAGATTGCTGCTTAACATCTTTTTGATGATACATTTTGATGAACTTTCCATCTTTGTCATAAACAAGAGTCTCCTTGATAGTGTCTTTTACAATAACCACATGATATGTAACAATGTTATTTTTTTCAACGCTCTGAGCTTTTTTAATAGTAAAACCAGCATATTCTTTAGCAATCTTATCTGTTATAGCTTTCTGAAGATCAACTACCTTAATGGTGGTTTTGACAGACTTAGCCGTTGTTGTAGTATTTTGTGAGGCTTGAGCATTGACGACCAGTACTGACATCATTAATAGAAGAATCAATAGTAATTTTTTCATAGTCAATGAATTATATTGTTTTAAAGAATAAAGTTAAGAAAGACAATGACACAAGTCAAATAAAATTGTCAGGCTGAACTTTTGTAATTCAACCTATATGAAAATGGGATTCTTAAACATGATTGATTCTGCGACACCACTACGGATTAAACCAGTAGCTTAACTTGATCAGAAAAATATTATTCGGAAAAATATTCATTAACTGGTTCAGCGATTGCCTGTAGGAAGTACCTGAAGAACTGGTTGTTCCTGTCCTGTCATTGGACCAGACCAAGTAGATAAAGGAGCCAGGGCGATATTCCCATTTAACCACAAAGTTCGAACGGAACTGCTGAAAATTAAAATCAGGATTCGCTATGTTATAGTCTGCTATTCCGTCCCCGTTTTCATCAAGGCTGTAATTCCCTGATGGCTGCAATGCGTAATCATACACTTTAAACCGATCAGTGAAGCTCTCTGCTGAGGGATCTGTTATATGTTTAAATTCTGAATAGGTTCCCCTTGAAATGAAAGGGCTTCCATAATACTGGATCGAGAATTCCGGTGAAAGATTAAGATTAATCCTGAATGTAAGACCAACTGTTTTTTCACTGATGGTTCCGAATATATAACGTTTTTGCGACATGTAATCCAATGCGGTGATATATTGCAGGAGGTCATGGTTACTGGCAATATTTGCTGTAACTCCTATTGTGAGAACCTGTAAGGGACGAACTGAAATACCAGGCCCGATAGAGTAAGTTGTGGCCGAATTACTTCCCCTTGCCTGATAGCTGTATGAAAAGCTCAGAATTGTCTTTTTTGAGGGATCTGTTGATGCTGTCCCCAATTCAGAAATGATATAGGGAATCTTCATCTGCGGGCCCCCCCTTAGAAACCTTGGATCGATCGAATTTGTATTGTAAATCAGGCTTGTGTTGAAAGTCCAGTTATTCTTGTATTCCGAAGAGAAATTCAGCCACGCACCTGAACCAAGGTATGTCCCATTAAAGTTCCAGAGATTAAACTGATTGAGCTCAAGGCTGTACGAATGAAATATTGAAACAGGCTTTGTAGTCTGATAAATGAAGTCATTATCATTTTTGATCTGATCGGCAAAAGTCATGTACCCCAGGTCATTCAGCTCCAGTCCTGGTGAAAGCCACGAAACGCTAGTGTAAAAGGTCCAATGAATTTTTGACATCCTGCCTATTTTGAATTTGCCTCCATAACCGTTCAATTGTGTCCTTGATGTATCAAATCCCAGGTAGCCTGCATCAGGTCTCTGGTAATACCGTGTCGATGATTCCTGCAAGGCAGTGATAGCCTGCCTGTTCCCATTTATACTGCTTCCCAGAAACCGGGCATCGATATAGTTTTCCTTATCATGCCAGTAATGTAACAGATCGAGACCCCCGGTATATGCATTCCGGCTCAGAATATCCAGTTTCGGATCATTTATAGAGCGGTTCACCGATGTGATTATTCCACCGAGTATTGTATTTGCGGAATTGTATCCCTTCTGAATACGAGCCACAGTATAACTTGTAAGTGGTTCGACCTGCTTACTGGTTATTTTGCCTTCAGGATTGCTTAACTCTGCTGTTTCATTAGCGGTGATACTTTGAATAAGGCCGATGGATAATCCCCTGGAAGTTGTTCCGCTTAACTTTATAGCACTCAGGATGGCCGTTTTTTCGGGTGATTTGACGAAAGTTGTATCATTAGACGGATATGTTAGTGAAGGCGCATGTCCGATTCTTCTTGAATAAAAAAGACTCTGATCATCCAACTTGTAATCGAAAATTGTCAGTCCTTCCAGGAAGAATGGCCGTTTTTCCTGGTAAAAAGTCTCGAAAGCTGTCAGGTTCATCACCGAAGGATCAGACTCTACCTGGCCAAAATCAGGATTTACAGTCAAATTGATAGTGAAGTTGCTTGAGACACCGATTTTAGAATCAATACCGGCATTGCCTGACCAGTCCCTTCCATTTCTTGTGAAAGGATTGGCTGCCTGAGCCTGCATGGTATTGAGTTTGCCGAGGACGAATGGCATTATTTCAATTCTCCTCGATCTCTTCAAACCTTCAATGCCCCTGAGTTCTCCAAAATTATAAAGTATCCCGGGACTGTTTTTGAACTGCTGTTCCCAGTTGTCTTCCTCAGAAAGACGGGAAATCACTCTCCATGCATGCATTCCCCATACCTGTTCCTTCTTATTACTATACCTTAGCTGACTCAAAGGGATCTGGTATTCAGCCACCCACGCCGAATCTTCTAATCCCGTTTTCACTTTATATACTGCATCCCAGTTAAAATCAAAGTTGAACGGATTATATAATATTACATCTATTTTCTGGCCCCATGATGTCACTGAGAACTCGAACCCTGTCCTATAATCGTGGTTGCTGTCAAATGTTACACCAACCATATCACCTACTTGTTCGTCCCGGGCTCCCGATCTCCTTATTATCTTTTTTGGTTCCCCGTCGAAAGCACGAATTGCTATGTAAAGGTATTTGTCGTCGTATTGAATATTAAGTTTTGTGGGATAAGTCGGACTGGCTCCTTCCTCAGGCATCCACTGATGATAATTTCCAGCCCATGTTCCCTTCTTCCAGCATTCATCGTCAAGTTTGCCGTCAATTATGGGAGGCGGAGTGGATAACCGCTGTGTTGTGTACACAGGTTGTTTGAAAGGAGCATGTTTTTGTGAAACTGTATCCTGTTGATAGTTTGTGGCATTTAAAGATAAAAGGGGAAATAAAAAGCAAATCAATATTATTGATTTCTTTATATAAACGGCTCCATGGTAAGGAATTATGTTCAATCTATAGCATTTTATTTTCCTCAAGCCATTTCTTCACTCTCTCATGCTCTGCCTGATATTACTCTTTCTTTTGATATTCTGATAATCCCATTTTTTTAATGATAGCCTGAAATCTTGGTTCTGAATGCAGATTATCAAAATCGGGATCATTATTGATTCCAGGAAGTCCACCGCTATTGTCTTCCAAAGCTTTTTCCAGCCACAATAATTCTTCCTCTTTTTTGCCAAGCTTATTATATAAGATTGCCAATGACCGAAAATAGTTTTTGGATTTATTAAACTCCAATTTAGTGAACCAGTTAAATATTCCGTTTATCCCTGACTTATTGTAAACTTCTTTTATTGTCAATGTATCACCAGGCATTAACTTCTGAAGTGCCTCAACAGCTTTTAAATCCTCCCCATATCTCAAATAAATACGGAAATATAGCCCGTACACTGTTTGACTATAAAATGGATCGGATTCAATTAATCTGTGGCAAGCTTCAAGAGATTCTTTTAATTTGCCTTCATTGTAATAAGACAGTACATTATCACAGTTCATTGCAAAGGAGAGGGGATCGAGTTCCAATGCCAGGTTAATTTGTTCACGTGCTTCTTTGTCTTGCCTTAAAATATCCAATAATTCATAATAATACTGATGAGCGTTTGCATAGTTAGGATTTAACTCAATGGCGAGTTTTAATTCCTTCCTGGCCTCCTCCCATTTCCATTCACTATAGCATAAAAGCCATCCCAGTGCTGCATGTGCTTCTGCAAGATTCTTGTCAATTTCAAGTGCCCGTAATGCGTATTTTTTGGCTTTGACATATCCTTCCGGATTCGGTAACCATCTATAAAATGTAAGTATAAGATATGTATCGGCCAATCCAGTATAAGCTAATGCATAATCCGGGTCTTTTGCAATTGCTTTTTCAAAATATTCAATACTTTTCTTTACTCCTTCTTCAGTTCTCTGATTCCAGAAAAAGCGTCCTTGTAAATATAAATTGTAAGCTTCCACATTGTTAGTCTGATTCTTTTCGATTTGTCCCTTCTCTTTTGAAGTCAATGTTGCTTTTAACTCCCTGGCAACAGTTTGAGCCACTTCAGATTGAATTAAGAAGATATGCGACATGTTCCTGTCATATGTTTCGGACCATAAGTGTACATCAGTTTTTGCGTCAATAAGTTGGGCCGTTATCCGAACATTGTTCCCGATTTTTTGTACGCTGCCCTCCAGAATAGATGAGACACCTAATTCCCTGCCAATTTCCTTTACTGAGAGTTCTGTCTTTTTATATCTTTTTGTTGATGTGCCTGATGTTACCTTTAATTCCCCTATTTTGAAAAGATGATCTAAAATTGCTTCCACAATACCATCACTGAAATATTCCTGCTCAGGATCATTACTAAGATTAGTAAATGGCAAAACAGCAATTGATTTATCTACAGGTCCCGAAAATTTAAATTGTTTTGGAATAAAGAAATACCCAAACACAATCAATGCAATAACAATAACAGATGCAATGATGATTTTTGTTTTTTTACTTTTCTTTGGTACTGATATTGGTTTAAAAGCTTCCTTTGATACTTCTCTTTCTTCTTTTTGTGGACTATGTTGTCCAATTGAAGTTATAATCTCTTTTATTGAATTAGCAACTTTATTGATCTGATCTTTATAATAGGTCTTGTTAAGATTGTCGTGTGGATTATCCGACGGGTTTAATGGTCGGTTAACTCCGGCTGATTTATAGATAAAGTCAATACTACGTAGCACTCCTCCAATTACTGATTCGCATAGCTTAATATCGGTACTGTCCAAATCATAAATACGAACAGGTAGTACTCTGCTTGCAACATTACCATTAGGTAGTTTTACCTTTAATCCGAACTGATCGTGAGAAGTCTGTTCAACAAAGGCTTTAAACTCATGCTCCCAGGCAAATGACTTTGGATCACAATAGGTGCGTGAGATAATCGGGACAAATATTATGCATTTGAGCTTGTCCTGAAGTGAAGCATCCACATCGTGTGTCTCTAAAAGTCCATCCTGGGGATTAATATCGAAATAGACGCTGATCTCCTCTTTGAATGTTGATTCAATCTCCCCCTTCAGGTTATCTACAAACTCGGTTACCCACCCATCATGTTTGTTGTCCTTTTGGCGATAGCTGATGAAGATGTCATAATTATATCCTTCAATAATGCTTGACATTGGAGGTTTATTTATTTCATTATCAAAGTTAAACTATCCTGATATCAATGTCAAGTTAGGGTCGGTTATTGAAGTGGCGGAATGGAAAAAGGAAGCAAATTATAAAACTATTCCAGCATTTTTTTAATTTTTCGCAGGGCGCCTGGTCTGTTGATGAGGTAAACACCTGCAAGGATAAGCAGTACGGATATGAATATTGTGGGTGCCAGTTGCTCATTATCTGAAAGTCCCCATAGAGTTGCCACAATTGGTATGAAATAAGCCACAACCGAGGCAACAATTGGTGAAGTATCCCTGACAAGAAAATAATAAATTGCATTGGCAAAGGCGCTTCCGACAACCGAAAGGATTGCTATATAGCCGAAGTTAAGAAGCCAGTGAGGCGTGAGAAATACGGCATGTATATCTGTACCCAGAAGCAGAGCCAATGCGAAGGGACTCATAATAAAGAAGGAAAGAGCGGTAATCTCTAGTCCATTCAATCCTTCCACCTTGCTGACCTCATTATTGCTGAATCCGTTCATAAGTGTGGCAAGCACCACAAAGAGACCATAATAATTAAAAGTTAAGGAGCCGCTATAAAGCAGTCCTGCTGCTCCTGCAAACCCCAGAAACACTCCGGCGATCTGCGACCTGATAGCTTTTCTTTTGTAGAATACAATGCCTATTACCAGAGTAAATGCAGAACTTAATGAGTTCAGCATACCGGTAAGAGAACTGTCTATCCTTGTCTCGGCAAGGGGATAAAGGAAAGCAGGAATTCCGCTTCCGAAGAAACCTATTATGAGAATTGAAAGGAAATTTTTCTTATTGAATTTTGAAAGACTGTGCAGTGCGACAGGTAACAGGCATACAAATGAAATAAGTATTCTGAGGGAAGCCAGCTGATAAGCTGAAAAAGACCGCAGTCCTTTTTTCATTAGAATATAACTGGTGCCCCATATCAGGGATAGAAGAGCAACAGCCAGCCAATGCCATATTTTACTGTGTTTGTTCATAACGACGAAGCTGCAAAAGTAATGTAAGGAATAAAAGGATTGGCGATTGAAGGATATTTTTACATAATAATTGTGTTCTCCACACTAAAACATCAGTTCATCATATTTTTGCCGACGCTGATGAAAATGAATCTAATATTATTGCTTTTTGTTTCTTTTTGGTATATTCTACCAGCAATCACAATTGAAAGTTATTGTTTCAGCGGTTAGAACGGATTCTTATAAACAGGCGCTTCTGTAAACGGTGGTTCTCCTCTCTTTTCTTTCACATAAGCAGCAATATTGTGTACGCTATCAATCCAGATGCCATTAGCTGGATCTTGTGCGTACTTGCATATTGCTTCAATAGTGTCAAGCAGGGAGGTTTGAAATCCGTCCTGGTTCATCTCGTGACCTGCAAGAATCAGCCATTGTCCCTTGCTTTTCGCCTCTTCAATTAATTGTATTATTTGCTCAAAAGATTTGCCATCCAGTTCCATCCCGGTGAGCTGTGACATATCGCAAAAAACAGGATCATTTGGGCATTCACTAAGCCATCCACGCCCCGTTTCAAACTTTGCTGAGATTACAGGTACATAGCTTCTGGTCATCTTCCCTCTCCCGATAAATGTCTGTCCGCAAGGAAATGCAAAAGAGACAGGCTGAATGCCCAGCATATTTTTTATTAAGTTACTGGCCGAATCAAGCTCATTATTCATATCCTCAATACTGTAATTTTCTAATGCATGATCCTTTGACCAGGCAAAATTACCGATACAAGGATGATGAAGAGAATGATTGCCAATGTCATGACCATCGGCGACTGCCTTTTTCCAGGATTCCAGTCTCTGTTTCATATTATCGGGTAACAGGTAAAAGGTTGCTTTTACCCCGTACTTATCAAGCAATGGAATACCTTTGTCAACTTGAGAAAGACGGGCATCGTCAAAAGTGAGACTTAATCCCATTTTCTTTCCTTCGGGCCATTGAAAATCAGACCTTTTTTCAACCTTTTTAGTTTGAAATGACTGAGCAAGACTGATATCAGCAATCATAGTAAAAACTATGATATATAAAAAGGTCGTCAGAAGGTTCTGTATTTTCATATTATAGCCCATTTGTTTGTTTTTTTCACATTGAGAAAAAGGATTGTCAATGCACGATTGATTTCAAGTTAATGATTAATAAAAATAACATTTTTATCATTACATAAAAATATTTATTGCTTTTTACAGATTAACATATTAAATATCAATCAATTACATATTACATTCAAATTTACAACCATTAATCTTTTTGGTTAATCAATAAGTAATTACCTTATTTAATTGATTTTTAGATACTTGGACATTTTATTCTAATTGATTCGTTATTAAAAAAGCAGTAACTTTGATGTATTACAGAAATTCTTAAGGTACTTATAATTACTCGTTTTGGCATATTATGTTTAATTTTATTACTCATATAAACAATTAGCAATAATTGTAAATGGACTAACGAAGAAGTGAATACTTCTTATTTCGACATGTATAAAAACTTAGTGGAATTGTAACAAATAGAAATATAAAATGAAAAAAATAATATTAGTAGCAGGTGGAACAGGTAATCTGGGTGAAAGGATTATTAATGCTTTACTTGACAGAGGAGCTGAAGTTCGTGCAGTTGTTCGTCCAGGCATTAACATTGAGAAATTAAACAAACTTGAGAAGCTTGGCGTAAAAGTATTTAAGGTAAACATGTTAGATGTGGAAGAAGTGTCAAAAGCTTGCATAAGCGCTTCTTGTGTAGTGTCTGCTTTGTCAGGGTTACGCGAAGTGATTATAGATACCCAAAAAGTATTATTGGATGCTGCAATAGCGGCAGGTGTACCACGCTTCATACCATCAGATTATTCATTAGACTTTACCAGGTTTTCGTATGGTGAAAACCGTAACTTAGATTTAAGAAGAGAATTTCATGAATATCTTGATAAAACTTCAATTTCAGCCACTACAATTTTCAATGGTGCTTTTGCCGATTTGCTAATCGATCAAATGCCACTCATTCTATTCAAACAGAAAATAGTCCTTTATTGGGGAAATGCTGACCATCGCATGGGCTTCACTACAATGGACGATACGGCCGCATTCATAGCGAACGCAGCTCTTGATCCGTCCACCCCTCGCTTTCTCCGAATAGCTGGCGACCAACTGAGCCCCCGGGAGATAAAAGCAGTGGTGACTGAAGTGACTGGAAAAAAATTTCGCCTGTTCCGTGCAGGTGGTCTGAGAATGTTAAGCGCGCTTATAAACATTGCGCGTAAGGTTGCTCCCGGAGAGAAGAAACTTTACCCTGCATGGCAAGGAATGCAATACATGCGCAACATGATAGACGAACGGGCTAACCTAAATCTGGTAGACAATGAACGCTATCCTAATATGCGCTGGACGACTGTGAGAGATTTGCTTTCAATGTGTAAAAACCAGGAATGTTGACCACATTTGGCCGGTCAGATGACCTTTAACATACACAACAATATTACAAATCATTAACTCCGGCCTCAGGTGGTCAATATTATCTGACCAATGGTGGTCAGGGCCACTGGCTTTTCCGGTTGACTTAAAAATCAAGTACTTAAATTTCCTTCAAAGAAACTCTATGCATTTCCTGCACAAGTTGGAAATTGCTCACTATTTTTGCCTCATAACTTCCAGAACAGTCCTTTTGAACTCCGGAAGTTCATCGAGAAAAAAATCCGTTATGACCAAGAGAAATCTCACCCGGCTGAGGAAAAGTACCTCCCCCGACCAGTGCGTCATCGGACGTAAATTGATGTGGCAAAACATTTTACATGTATCTGTATATTAATATATTACATCATTATATAATTCGATTTTTATATATAGTGATTGTGCGTTCGCAAATTCCGAATGAAAAAAAGCCAATATTATTTGTATAATTGAAAATAATAAAGTTACTTTATAAAGTAAACTTACTATAATTTTATAAACATTCATATGAAAAACATTAATGTTAATGAAATTGCTGAAAATCTGCGTAGAGTGATTTCCCGTCTCCTAAAAATATTGAAGAACCATACAAAGAATGATGAACTGCTTTCTTTAACAGAAAGGTCTACGCTTGCTTCAATATATCAATATTCTGAAATACTTCCATCGGAATTGGCGGTAATGGAAAAAGTGACTGCTCAATCTATGTCACAAATTATCAATAAACTTCTCGAACATGGTTTTATTAAAAAAACTCCTTCCAAGACAGATAAAAGGAAAGTGATAATAACCATTACCACAACTGGGAAAAAAATTGTTGAAAAAAGAAGATTAGAAAAGCAGGAATGGCTGGCTCAATCAATCCTTGAAAAGACTACAAAAAAGGAAAAAGAATTATTGGTAAATGCAATTAAGGTGCTGGCAAAACTGGATGATTTAAAATAAATGAACATCAATACTTTTAGAGCATTTCGAAGCCCCAATTACAGATTGTTTTTTTTCGGGCAATCCCTATCACTCATTGGAACATGGATGCAACGCACAGCAGTGTACTGGCTGATATATGTGCAAACACATTCTGCTTTTATGTTGGGTTTGGCTGTATTTGCACTGCAATTTCCTACCTTTTTATTTTCTCCTCTGGGTGGAGTAATATCTGACAGATATAATCGCTATCGTGTATTGCTTACCACACAAGTAGCCTCCCTGATTCAAGCTACTTTACTTATGGCATTTGTCATGTTCACTCAATACACCATAGGGGAAATCTTTGCACTCAGTGTTTTGTTGGGTATAATCAATGCTTTTGATTCACCTGCAAGGCAATCTATGGTGAATGAGATAGTAGGTAATAAAGAAGATTTGCCTAATGCTATTGCGCTCAATTCATCTATGGCAAATTTGGCACGGATGATTGGTCCGGCAATTTCTGGAATCGTATTAGAAAAACTTGGAGCCGTAACTTGCTTTCTGATTAACGCTTTAAGTTTTATGGCAGTCATTGTATCTTTATTATTCATGAGATTCCCGAAATTTATTCAGCAACCACATACTCAAAAAGTATTTCGGGAATTCAAAGAGGGATGGAAATATTTAAAGGTTACCCCGTCCATTGGTTTTGTAATACTATTCATTGCATGTGTCAACTTATTGGTGATACCTTTTAACACGTTACTTCCTGTCTTTGCCAAGGATATATTTAAAGGAGACGCCTCTGTTTTTGGTTACCTCAACAGCGCCATCGGACTTGGAGCAGTGGGAGGAGCATTTTTCTTAGCCTCATTAAAAGCAGGTGTTAATTTTAAAAGGGTTTTATTTACAAATTTATTGATTTTTGGCGGAGCACTGGTTTTATTTTCACACATAACTAATCTTCCGTTTGCCTTGTTTTTTGCCGTGCTGGCAGGTTTTGGCATGATGTCACAAAACACAATAGGCAACACCATTGTTCAAACCAATGCATCGGCCGAAATGAGGGGAAGGGTTCTCAGCTATCTTTTGATGGCAATTGCCGGAATGCAGCCTTTAGGGGGATTACTTATTGGAACAATATCGCAATATATTGGTGCGCCAAATACTATTATAGCCGAAGGAATTGCAGCCGTGGTAATTGCTGTTTCATTTTTGCCTTTTTTAAGGAAAGATATTTTGAAAGAAAAAAATAAATTAAAAATCACTTTAACCAAAATCATTTAAAATGGAAACAATACAATGGTATAATTATCTCGCTTCATTTTTTTCAGGGGTCTTTTTAGCAAACGCAGTTCCTCATTTTATACATGGGATTTCAGGAGATAAATTCCCAACTCCGTTTTCAAAGCCATCCGGCAAGGGACTATCTTCACCAGTGGTTAATACATTATGGGCATGTTTTAATTTATTAATCGGCTATATTCTATATAGAGTAAGCGAAGTCTCTTCGCATGACGAAATTTTATTATCAGTTTTTTTCATCGGAATAGTTTCTATAAGTGTATTTTCAAGCATTACATTTTCAAAAAAACAAAAGGATAATGGAACAAAATAATAACCAAAAAAACACAGCACTCTTAGTAATGGATGTTCAGGGAGTTACTGTAAACAGATTAAAGGATAGTACACCCTTCATTAATTCTATTACTAAAGCCATACAAACTGCCCGTAAATGTAAAATGCCTGTCATATATGTAATTGTTGGATTCAGAAAAGGATACCCTGAAGTGAGTCAAAATAATAAATCTTTTTCAGCGTTGAAGAATGGAACTCAGAACCTTTATACGGAAGAGGCAATTAAAGTTCATGCTTCCATTGCACCTGAGCAAGGCGATGTTATTATAATCAAAAAAAGAGTTAGTGCGTTTACTGGTAGTGATTTGGAAGTGGTGCTAAGGTCGCTTGAAATAAAACATCTTGTGCTTTCTGGTATTGCAACAAGCGGAGTTGTTTTATCTACCTTACGTGAAGCAGCAGACAAGGATTATGAAATAACTGTTCTATCTGATTGTTGTGCAGATATGGACGAGGAAGTTCATCGTGTACTTACAACCAAAATATTCCCACGGCAGGCGGAAGTGATTGGTTCAGAAGAATGGTGTGCTAATAATCATTCATAACAAACAAATCCCGTACTTGTAATTTGGTCTGTTTGGTGATTCCTGTGTCGCACTTTGGGTTGCTTATATACTTCTTTGTTGGGGATATAAAGAAATTCACCACATAATTAATTACAACAACATCTGAGATGGGAGGATGCGGTGACAGGATCAGAATCCTATAAAAACCATGATGAACTTATTTACTTTATTGTTCATTCAATAGAGGGTTATTCAGCTCTTCTGTTCATCCTGGTTAACCAGGGTAAGATTCTTTTCTTTCGCATATTCAGTAAGAAATTTAAAAATCTGTGTTTTTTGATTTTTATCATATAGCACAAGTTTAATATCCTTCCTGGCTTTTCTGAAGATAAAAACATACTTAGTCGATAATGTAATTCTGCCAATCTCAGATTCCAGTACATTTATTTTACCTCTATCAGGCCATATTATCTCAAGAAATCCCTTGCCTATTTTAATCTGTGTTTTATAAGAGCTCAATCCCAACTTACTACTAAGAGGAGTAAGAAACAATATTCCAATTAAGAATAATGGCATCGATGATCCAGCAAAAAACTTAATTTCCAATGTAATGTATAGGATTATCATAATAACAGCCACTAAAATCAATCCTCCTCCAAAAGCTATTCTTTTTGACAATGGGTACCCCGTTTTAATAAGTAAGTTTTCCATGAATACGGGCTTTAATTGCTAATTTTAAATGAGTTGTCGATTTATTGATCCAATTTACAACAGAAAAAAACCAAAGTCAAACTATTTTATAAGGATATTTGAGATAATTAAGAAAGTCCGAAGTCATTTGGCATGCATGTGAGACATTAGTTTATATCATTCTATAGGTTAGATATTTACAAATCTGTTCGGTTAATTCTTAAAACAAATGATAATTGGTCAGTGTTAGCATCTATGCCACCCTCCGTCTGATTAAATTATTTTTCTAAGACAAGGTTCTTTTGTCGTGCGTATTCAATCATAAATTCATAAACTTTCGTTTTATCTTCTAACTTCCATGGTTCAAACATCAGTACCACTGCTTTTTTCTCTTTCCTCTGGATTTCAATTTTTTTATTCCTCAGGATGATTTTTTCAACTTCATTATCCTGGATTATAATTTCTCTAATTCTTGTTCTCCATCTTATCTTCAGATTACCATCACCCACCACGAAACTGGTTTCATTATTCCCCACTAATGGAGTAAAAGATATAACTCCCAGGAGAACACCGACAATTGACCTTATCCAGTCTGATAGTGACAATGATTTATCAGAAAAAAATAACAGATTAAAAATGCCAAACAATATCCAAAATACACCTATTATTCTTTTAGACCAGGCCCATCCTCTGTGTTTGAAAATTAAGTTTTCCATGACTAAATGATTTAAGTTATCTTGATAAAATTACCAAAGAAAATGACACAAATCAAATAAAAATCCCTGAGAGGCAGGAAGTGCTATTATGTTCAAACCATGGTACATTTACTCCGTCACCATTATGGTATTAGGGAATATTCAATTTTTCTGTCTGACAGGAGGCAATAATATTACGATTTTGACTATCTTTAAATATCAATAATCATATCCTGGTTACTCTAAACCAAAACCGGCAGTTATGAAACTCGCATATATTGGAACTTATCCACCCCGGGAATGCGGCATTGGCACTTTTACTATGAACCTTTATAAATCCATGGTTATAAACAATGGAATAAATAAGGATTCAATAAATGGATTCATTGTAGCCATGGACGATCATGATCAAACTTATGATTATCCCGAAGAAGTAAAGCTAACCATAAGGCAGGAGCATCAGCGCGACTATTTATCGGCAGTAAAATTTATTAATCTCAGCGGCGCTGATCTTTGCATACTTGAACATGAATTTGGAATATTTGGAGGACAAGATGGCGTATATATCCTTCCTTTGCTTCACAGGCTTGAAATTCCCCTGATTGTGACCATTCACACAATAATCAAAGCTCCCTCCTACAACGAAAAGGCAATATTAGTGGAAATATGCAGGATGGCAAACAGAATAGTAGTAATGAGCCATAAAGCAATTGAGTTTCTCACAAGCATTTATAATGTAGAAAGAGAGAAAATTGTATTTATTGACCATGGCGTACCGAATATACAGTTTAGCCAGGATCAATCTAAAGAGGAGTTCAATCTCGAAAACAAAAAAGTCTTACTTACCTTTGGTTTTATTGGCCGGAATAAAGGAATTGAGACGGTAATTAAAGCGTTACCAAAAATTATAAAAAAGTATCCTGAAGTTTTATATATGGTTCTGGGTAAAACTCATCCGAATGTTCTTCGGTATTCCGGCGAAGAATACCGAAATTATCTTCAACATTTAGTTAAAAGTCTTAATCTGAACAAGCATGTTTTTTTTCTTAACGAGTATATTAGCCAAAAAGAATTATTTAAATATTTATCAGCTAGCGACATTTACATTACTCCCTACATTAACGAAGCCCAGATTACCAGCGGCACACTTTCTTATGCAGTAGGTGTGGGGTCAGCGGTTGTTTCAACACCTTACTGGCATGCCGCAGAATTATTGGCAGATGGAAGAGGGAAACTTTTTGACTTTAATGACTCAGAAGGACTTTCAACTATTCTCATGGAATTATTGGATAACCCGGATGTACTGAAAAACCTTAGAAAAAGAGCATATGAATATGGAAGAAAAATAACATGGCCTAAAACAGGAGAAAAATATATTTCGGTTGCAAAAGAAATTCTTGAGGGTAAGCCAAAAGTATCTGAAAAAAAAGAAATTATTCTTGATCCGCTTATTCTGCCTCCATTTTCGCTTGCTCATATTAAACGATTAACAGATGACACCGGTATCATCCAACATGCAAATTTTGGTATTCCAAATTTAAAAGAAGGATATTGTCTGGATGATAATGCACGAGCTTTGCTTATGGTACTTATGGCATACAGACAAAAAAAGAATTCTCTTGCCCTTGATTTATCTCCGATCTATTTAAGCTATATCAACTATATGCAAAACAAAGATGGTACATTCAGGAATTTTCTCAGTTTCAGCCGGAATTTTCTTGATGACGTGGGTTCAGAAGATTCTTTCGGAAGGGCTATCTGGGCACTTGGATACCTGATTAACAATGCTCCGAATGATGCCTATTACCAAAATGGCAGATCTATTTTCTTTAATGCATCTCCCAATTTTGAGAAACTTAAGTCTGTCAGGGGTATTGCTAATACAGTGGTGGGTATCAGTTATTACCTCAGGAGTAACCCATCTGATGATTCAATGATGGAAAGATTAAGAAATCTTTCATATAAATTAATCAAACTATATGAAGAAAACAGCACCAGTGACTGGAAATGGTTTGAACCCTTGTTAGCTTATGATAATGGTATGTTGCCACTTGCCCTTTTACATTCGGCAGATATTCTTAAGGATAGTAAAATAACTGAGATCGCGCTGAAAACCATGAACTTCCTGGCAGAAATTACACTAAAGAATGGATATTTTTCAGCCGTTGGCAATGAAAAATGGTATAAAAGAGGAGGTGAACGTTCCATGTTTGCTCAACAGCCGGTGGATGCCCTTGCTATGATATTAATGTATCATCAGGCTTTTCATTTAACAAAAGATAAAGAATATCTTACAAAATTATTCTCTTGCTTTATGTGGTTCCTGGGAGAAAATGATCTCAGGATGAATTTGTTCGATTTTGAAACTAAAGGCTGCTGCGATGGTTTTGAAAGTTATGGGGTAAACCGTAACCAGGGTGCTGAAAGTTCCCTGGCCTATTTGATCTCTCACTTAACAGTTCTTCTGGCGTTTGAAGAATTTGAAAAAATCAATTAGTGCCGGGTGCAGTATAAGAAACTTACTATCAAAAGTGCCTTTAATTTCATCTGTTATAATAATTCCTGATTAAGTTGAACAATTACGTATAATATCAAAGAAGGGAGTTCTTTTTTCTTCGACGCATTTTACAGCGTACAAATAAAGTGCGGCGCTCCAGGATTGCCAGTCCTGCCCCATGGCTTTGCCGTCCTGGGCTTTAAGCCATTCGTTAAATCCAAAATCAACGCTTCCGGAATTGGAATTTTTTATTATATGGGTAAGTACCACGAGCTTTTCCATAGCTAGCCTGTACTTTTTAGCAGCAACTAAGGCAGCCACATAAATCCCGCATATGAAAGGCCATATCCCTCCATTATGGTATTCCCCTGGTTTGTTATAAGTTTCGTATCGCAATCGCCAGTCAGTATCTTCAGGTTTAATAAAGGGGAAAAAATTAGGGGGGAGATCAACAGCAAGTTCGCCCCTTTTTATCATGCATGCGCACTTCTTCCCGATCCAGGAAATCATTTCCTCTGCCCGTGAGGATGAAGCAATCCCGGAAAGAATAGCAAGGCAGTTACCGAGAAGGTCGAATCGTTCGCAGTTATGAATTTTATATGACCAGAAAGCATAATATGGCTTATGTTTTATTGCAAGACCTTCCCTCACATGACGAGGCTGTACACCTCCCGTGATCGTGAACTTCCTCATTTCTTTGCCCATCAAATCTGCTCTTCCATGTTGTCCCAGGAGCCTGAGGTAACAATATACAATGGTATTTACATACAGGCCATAGCCGATTACCCATTGTTCATCACGCCAATCGCTTGTCGGCTGCTGAGCAACCAGGTAACGGTCCGTAGGGCTTTGATACTCCATCCATGTCAGGGCTTTACGTACAGCATTCTGAAGAAAATCCTGTTCACCTGTTACTTCTCTAAATATACCAATACCTAGCAAGAATAAAGGAGTTGTATCACTTGATCCACGGTCTTCCTTGTCGTGCACCAGCGAGGGTATATGACCATGGCCGGTTTGATTTGTTGCCAGAGTTTCCAGAACCTTTCGTATGCTCTCTATTAACTTCTTATTCTCAGAAACGCCAATTCCCAGTATGGAAAACATCAAATCTCTGGTATATGGTTCCGGGTATCCCCATCCTGCTGCACGAGGGAGTCCGTTGTATGACCCGTGAGAATTATGAAGCAACACTTCAATAGCTGCCTTTTTTGTCTCTTTTATTTCCTGCCAGTCTGCAGTTTGCATATATTTAATAATTTAGGTTATTCCTAATTTCCTGTTTATAATCTGAACAAACAGTTTTGCGACTACATGGTAGTCGAAATACTCAACAATACGCTTCCGTGCAGCTTTACCCATTTTTTCACGCAATACCTCATCAGTCATCAAATCCATTAAATAGTTAGCAATATCATGAACGCTTGCACGATAGTCTACTATCCGGGGATTTTTAAATACAACCCTGTGTTTGTCTTCAAAACCAGATTCGTTTCCAAGAATCACTTCGTTCACGACAATTTCCCGGGCTACATTTGCCAGGAATGCTGTTTCTCCATGAATAAGCGTATCGAGCATTCCCATGGCATTTATACCTATAACCGGTTTTCCGCAAGATCCTGCTTCCACCTGAGGCATGCCAAAGCCTTCAAGTCGTGAAGGCGCTGCATAGATATCGCAGGCAGCTATCAGAAAAGGCATGAAATTACGTGAAATTATATTTGTTGCATAGGTAACATTTTTTTCGATGCCCAAGGTTGTCGCCAATTCCAGATCAGCCAGGTTCTGATATTTGGTCCGTGGTTGGGGCCATACTTTGCACACATATTTCCAGTCGGGAGCTTTAGTATCAATTATGGCAAGGGCCTCCATTACCTCCTGTGCCCCTTTTGATGCAGCATCACCACCTACTGTCAGAATCATTAATTGATCAGGTGAAATACCGAGCGATTCACGTACAGCCAAAATTTTCGGGTCATCTTTTTTACAGGGAACAAAAGAATCTGTATCGCAGCCAACAGGTAATACTTCAATATTATCTCCATTTATCCCATCGCGGACATACATCTCTTTTACCCAATTTGATGTTACAAGGATTAGAGGAAGTGCATTAAGCACCTCCTGGTAGTTTGCTATATAACCGTCAGCAACAAGCCAGGGTACAGGCTGAATTCCATATCGTTGAGGATGGAGGATAAGATGCGGGGTATGCCCCCAATAGCCTACACCAACTACGATGTCTGGCTCAAACCAGCGATAGTACCATTCCTTCTCCTGAGGTGATTCAAAATTAACCGCATGGGTATCAATCCCCATTTCAAGAAGTCCCTTATATAACAAATCTCCCTGAGTGGCAAGTCCTCCCGGGGAAGCAGGGTAGTCATATAATAATAATACTTTCATGATAAAATAATTTGAGTATCTGAAAATGTGCTAATCTGAAAATCAGTCGTATGAATTATCAGGTGATTATTAATCTTCATACTTCCAATTTAGTCAATTTTCAAACTGATTTAGCCATTTTTGAGCATCGTACGGAATAGTAAATTGCCAGAATGATTCTGCCCGTGGTGTTGTTTCCGCTTCAAAACTATTTCTTTCAAATCCATAAGTTTCTGTAATTATGCTGTATTTTTTCAGCCATGTCTGTTCTGTAAGTTTTTCAAAGACGGAAGCGGTCTTTATAGGTCTTGGATAGTATTTCTTATTACCATCTTCATAAGCAAAAGTCCAAAGTTCATTTGCAGATATCCTGCCTGCCTTCCAAAGATTAATAACTGCTTTACTCGTTTCCTCATGTCTGATATGTCTTGTATATTCACCACCTGGATTATGGGATATTATCAGGTCGAAATGCCTGGAAGGTAATAGCTGCAGTATAGTATGCTCTATCTCATTCTTATCCAAAGGCTTTTGTTCCGGCCCGTCATCCAGGTCGCCTATTATTCCGTCAGATCCCAAAACTTGTAATGTTTTTAAGAACTTAGGAGCACGATCGTTATCGCTTCCTCTGCAAAGACAAACAATAAACCATTGCCATGATGGATGGCTCAGTATAGTTCCTCCGGCCCATAACGTTTCATCATCAGGGTGAGCTACTATAATGGCAACTGCCTTTGATTTCCTATTTTGAATTCTTAAGTTCATTCAGGAGTTCATTTAAATTAACAGACGCGTAAGAAGAGCAGTAGTCTGAAATGCCATAAGGAAGAATAAGATTTCTATTGTGGATAATAGAACCACAAGAGTACACGACATTCGGCACATAACCTTCCCTTTCCTCAGCATTGGGAGCTAATAAAGGTGTCTTAAGCCTGCCAATTTCTTTTTCAGGATTATCAAGTTCGTACAACGATGCTCCTAATACGTATTCCCTCATGGGTCCAACTCCGTGTGTAATTACCAACCAACCTTCTTCTGTCTCGATGGGTGAGCCGCAATTTCCAACTTGTACCAGATCCCAGGGAAATTTTGGTTTCTGAATTAGTTTGGCCTCGCGCCAGAGATTTATACTCTCTGAATAAGCAATATAATTATTCTCTCCATCTATTCGGCATAGCATAGCATATTTACCTTTTATCTTTCTTGGGAACAATGCCATTCCTTTATTCCGGGCAATTTCACCATGTATTGGCAGTGCTTTGAAATGATAAAAATTTTTAGTCTCAAGTAGTTTTGGTAATATGGTTATGCCGTCATAAGCAGTATAGGTAGCATAGTAAGTTACTTCACCGTAATCCTCCGTGAATTTAACAAAACGTGCATCTTCAATACCATTTCTTTCAGTTTCAGAGGTCGGAAAAATAACTCTCTCAGAAATTGCCGAATCAAGTGAAAATTCAAGTTCGTAGTGAGATTTCGCCAGCCACATCATTTGATTAATGATTAATACTTTATTTGCAGCAAGTTGAGATGTTTTTCGTGTTTCTTCCACTACCCTCTTCAATTCGCCATAAGTAAAACTGTCGCCCAATTTTTCCAATACAAAAACAGGGGAAATTTTATTATCAAAATCACGCATCCCATCCAACTTTTTTATAAATTGTTTTTTATTATAAATATGCCTCTTTATCCGCTCTGCTTCTGCCAGCATTTTTCCGACAGGCTCAATGATCAAATTATTGTTCTTATCAATAATACCTGAACGGAAAACAATGGACGAAATATGCCCTTCGCCAGTTGCCCTGAAACTAAAAATAACTCTTTTCTCATCCGGTCCTAATTCCGACTGATCAGGATCTTCTACGATAGACGGATTAAAAAAAGCTGCCGATTCAATGGAATATTCCATTGTGAAATATGAACCTATAAGCAGCATTCGTGATTGATTAACCTTACCTGGTTTTATTCCAACCTCATCAAATAAGGTAGACAGCTTATTAAAATGCGTTTCAAATATCAGTGAAATATTTCTATGACGTCTGGAATAACCTCTCAGGACCTGACTTAATGCTATAGTTACCTCATTATCAGACATAGCCAACACATTGCGGATAATATTTTTACTTCTTTCATCAGAAATATAAAGGAAGCGTGCGATTACCCTGCTGGGATCCGGGAGAAATTTACTACCCTTTCTGGTCACAGTAACTTGCATAGTTCTTTGATTTTAAATTTAATTCCCTAAATTCAACTTATCAATGCAACTTTTAACGATGGAATAGCATTAAACGGACAAAGATATACAATTTCTCAAATGAAAAGTCGAGAGTTTTATCACCCGCAAAAGTGGTGGTCAGTAGCCATCAGGGCCAGCCGGTAACATGATTTTTTATCCTGTCCTGATCAAGTCAGGTGAGGATCAGAAAATTCCGGCAGGAGAAAAGAGAATAGTTGCAAAACTCATTTGGATTAGCCTGCATTACATGAATCATATATATTTAATTCCTCTTCACCATGTAGCTCCAACACCTGGCAAAACTGAGCATGATATTCTTCCATCAATTCCTTTGCTATTGATTCCGAGATCGTTATTCTTGCTCCTTTAAGATAGCCATCCTGAATAGTCAGACGCTCATCAAGCATTTCTCCAGCTGTTTTCATTGCTGTACTTATTTTACTCTTTAAAGGTCGTTTCTCCTGTAATAATTAAAACTTAATTATTACCCGCCATTGTACGTTTTAAGTCACATGTTAAAAGTAATAAGTAAGAAGATGCCTGTCAAGCAGCTAAAGTCCAATTAGTGGGGAAATTGGAGAGTTCTAAGAGCTCTTTGTCAATAAAATATGATGGATTATTTACAATAAAAAACAACTGACTAACAGAATAACGTTATTCGTCAAAAATGGATCAATATTTATCAGAAATCAGGGAAAGATATGGGTTTTCAAGTCATGGAAAATCCTATATTGTTAATTATCTGAATGATAGAGAAGCAATATCTTTAATATTTAGAAAGTTGCTATTTTGACAAACGGAAGGTTTAAAAGGATAAGATTTAATTCCAAATGTATAGTCCTGAACATTTTATGATAGAAAACTTATTTTGGATCCTCAAAAAAATCTCATTTAACACAAATTCGGATTCTTAAGGCCTGGTTTCATGAACCACAACTCAGCCAAAATCCTCAACAGTTTTTACCTCAACCGGAGGGTAGATTTGACCTGGAATGGGAGGCATGGAATTATAAACCCAATTCACATCAATTATCCCGAGTTTTATAGTCTGATGTCTTTCAAAACCGGTGAACTTACCACGAACCAGAACGTCTTCCATGGCCAGGCTCAGGCCAAAAACCGCCACATCTGTACCTTTATTTATGGAATTCAATTCATCGGAATAAACCCCGGGATGAAATACCAGCCGATAGCTGTCGGAAGCCTGACATTGCAACAAAGGAATAATGATTGGAAAACCATCTTCAGACACATATGCGAGAAACTTCAAGGTGTCGAGTTTATTAAAAAATGCTTCCGTCCATGCATTGAATATCCGTCCATCTTTTTTGGTTTTGGCATTGCTTTTTGAGATTTTTGTCAATAACGCCGATAGCACAATGCCCGCGACAGGAAGAGAAGCTTTTTCAGTAGTTTCAACCAGATTCATAAAATGGATGGTATGCAATCCAAAGTAGGAATTATATCGCCACATGGGAAGTTTATTAAACCTGACGTACTCCTCACCTTCAGTTTTTGATTGCTTCCAGATGGCTTTTCCCAGCCAGAGACTCTTATCCAGGGTCATGATCAGAAACCCGGTCTTAGGATTTAAAAGGATGTTTTTCTTGCTGATGCCCTCGGTAAACTGTCCCCAGACAATTTCGACAGGACTATTTGCCTGCATGGTAGTGATCAGGGTAAGATGTGGTAAGCCTTGTTCGTTTTGGGTGGCCAGAAGACCTATTTTGTTCTCCGGTTCAAAGGCTTTTATGTCTTCAGGACTGAATTGTAGTTTCATTTTCGCGGGGCTTATTGGGTTTGTTTTTCAAAACAATTAGCATTCATTTTTTATCCCTTGAAATTCAATCATCGCATTTCCAGGTTCATTTAATCTTTTTCCGGCAATCCGGTAATCCTACAAAAGTCAACCGGCTTTGGCTCCATTGTGCTTTTGATCAGGGCTTTTTCTTTTGATTTAACCGGGCCTGTACTCAAAATAATTTTCTTGTCAACACCTGAGTTTTTGGCTGTTTTTAAAAAATGTTCCATTTTTTCGGCTTCTATCAGATCGTGCTTTTCAAAAAGCCAGGGAATACCAAGTCGCAAGTATTTATCGTTGCATAAATTATTAAAAGCACAAAGTTCCCACCGGGTGGGATGAAGTTTATTTTCATAAATGAACTTCCCGATTCCCTGAAGGTTTTCTTCTGTATCGGTAGCATCCGGAATGATGGGGGTTCTTATCCACAGCTCTTTAGGCGAGTGATTGATGTTCATCCAATCAGAAATTAATTTCAGATTTTCCAGCACCTTTTCATTTGAAATGCCTGTAAACTGCTTGTGTTTCTCCGGGTCAATTTCTTTGATGTCATAAAGGATCAAATCCGTATAAGGCAAGACTTTTTCATAGGCTGAAGGCGTCCCTAATCCGCAGGTATCGAGTGCGGTATGGATGCCGTTTTCTTTAATCTTTTTGAAGAATGCTACCGCAAATTCGTGTTGCATGATGGGTTCTCCGCCCGAAAGAGTGATACCGCCCCCTGATTTTTCAAAAAAGGATTTGTCTTTGAGCACTTCTTTTACAACCTCCTCAACCGAAACATCTTTCCCCATCAATTCAAGGGCTCCGGAAGGACATTCTTCAGTACATACTCCGTCTGCCTTACAGAAATTTCTGTCAATAATAATTCCATCATCAATGAAAGAAAGAGCTTGATTGGGGCAAACAGAAACGCAACTCCGGCATCCAATACAATTTGATTTCAGCCATTGCAATTGGGGCTTAAAAGAGATGCTTTCCGGATTGTGACACCATTGACAGCTCAAATAACAACCCTTTAAAAAAACAGTTGTCCTGATTCCGGGACCGTCTTCCGTAGACATCCTTTGGATTTCCAAAAGACGTCCATAAATGGTATTTTTTTCAGCCATCAATTCCATTTTTCAAACCAGAACCTAAATCTTCTCATGACTTATCCTGGCAATAATTTCATCCTGAAGTTCCCGCCCGATAGAAGTAAAATAGGCATTATATCCGGTAACACGCACCAAAAGATGCCGGTAATTCCGGGGATGTTTCTGGGCATCTATCAGCATATCGGGATCTAAAATATTTATTTGCAGGGCAGTTCCGCCATTTTCCAAATACCCTTTTAAAAAAGCTTTGAATTTCTCTTTGTGCTCGCCATCCTTTAAAAAAGAAGGATTAAAAGTAATGGTATGGCTGGCTCCATTGGGCAGCAGGTTTACGAAATCTTTCCAATCACCCTTTTTGGTCCGGCCTCCTAGAACTTTCCCAACAGAATTAGTGTTGGAAGTAGGTCCCTTGATATCGGTGCCATTAGAGGGACAAATAGCATTGGATAAAAACTGCCCTTTTGCCCTACCATCTGCACTGGCTGCCAGAACATAGCCATCGCCCACCCAATAATTCCAGCTCAGCATTCCGGGACGGAACCTGCGATGTGTGGAGATTGTTTCATGTTTCCAGGTTTCTGAGGTCCATAGTTCCATGACGAATTGGCCCATTTTATCTGCTTCATCATCATCACGTCCGTATTTTGGCGCGCGATTTTTTGCCCTTGTCTGCAAAATTTCAAATCCTTTCCAGTTAGATTTCAAAGCCATGAGCAATTCCTTCATAGTAGCCACTTTCTTGTCAAATACGAGATATTTTATGGCTAAAAGAGAATCTACAGTGGTGGCATAGGTGACAGCTTCAATGGTGGTAAATCCTATTTCCGCCCCTCCGCCCGTAACATCAGTTCCTTTTTCGGCACAGCCTTTTACAAGACAGGAAAGATAAGGAGTTGGAATATATTTCGCCCTGATGGACTCAGAAACTTCATATAAGTCCACACATTTTTCAATTATATATTTCGTTTGTCGAACATAGGCGTTTATAAATTCTTCCCATGTTTTAAATTTAGTGGCATCACCTGTTTTGGGACCATCCTGTTTAATTTTTTCTTTTTTGCCGGTGATTGGATCCACAAAAGCATTCAGGTCTTTACCTCCGTTCAATGCCAGTTCAACCGCTTTCAGCAGATTCAGGTTGTTGTCCACCGTTCCGGAACGGTCATTTCCACACATCGTGTTTTCGAGGCATCCTACGGGAGCATAATTATAAAGAGTTGATTCATTGATCAAAGATTCATAGTTTCCTATTTTGGCTTCCCTCATTAAACCCGCCATTGAACGTTCGTCAAAATTTAAAAGAAATGGCGCTCCCTGGCTGCCTGAGATCATTTCGACAAGTTTATCCAATAACTTTTCGGGTGAATTTCCATGTAACCGCACATTGGGTTTTGGTTCCAGAATGGGTGACATTTCGTCTATAATTTCAAGCATGGCATAAGTCAGGTCGTTCGTGGCATCTTTCATTTCGAAACCCATTCCCGATAAGGTAATTAATTGCCCGTAGCCGGCGGTAATTCCCTGGTTTGCACCCACTCTGATCAGTGCATCATAGGCTGTGTTGGCGTGTATCCAGAACGTTTTCAGAATTTCTTTTCCAAACTCCCGGTCCATGCCTTCGGATAAAGATTTTTGCCAGTAGGGAAATAAATACTGGTCAATCCTGCCAAAAGAAACTCCGGGACCCGGATAGTTTTCGTCACTCATCACAAGCATGTGAGTTAACCAGAGAGCTTGTACGGCTTCCCAAAAAGTTTCGGCGGGTTCCCAGGGTACCTTTTTAAGATTTTCGGCCATCTGAAGAAGTTCCCTTTTGCGTGCTCCCTCATTTTCCTTTGCCGCTTTCTGAAAGCAAAGGGCACTATATTTTTGGGCTAATTCGCGAGGAAACGTGGCGGCGGTCATCATGGCCCTGAGCTGAGCGCCTCTTGAACTTTCTTTTTCTTCAGCAGTTAATGCTTCATAGAAACTTTTTATTTCCCCATGGATCCCTTTCCAGCCAATATTTAAAGCTTTTTCATAGCCCGGAATGATGTGACCTGATGTGGCCCCCGAATTCCCATAGCCATGATCATGGAACCATTTCATTTTTGCCCTGGAACCCTTTTTACCATATATTAACCGGTTAACTTCTTTGGTTTCCTGTTCAGTCCAGCACATAGAAGTCATCATATTGAACCGCCCTCCTGCAATTAAATCGCCGGGCAGAAGTTCCTGAGGAACATAATTTACCATTGTTTCTATCAGGAACCATGCTTTTCGTTCCGGAAGGCTCAATGAATAAAAATCATGGGGAATGTCGACTTTCCGGGCGGACTGCTTTATTGAAGATTTAAAAGTTTCCAGAAAAGGATAGGTTTCTGGAACTATGTAGTATGTGATCTCATCATATTGAATGTCCCAGGGGGTTCCGGTAGTCCATGGAGAAAACTCATTATTCCATTTTCGGTTAGCACCCGAAAAATAGTAATTCCTTAACCATTTGACCCGTTGGCTGAGCTTTTTGGGTTCTTTAATCTTTTGGATTTGTGTTAAAGTTTCCATAGCGATTAATATTCAGAGCATTTTATTTTCAACAAGGCTTTCAATTATTTTAAACGGAAATTCGAGTCTAAGGCTTCAATTGATTTTTACTAATAGTTAATTCCAGATGTTCAAATGTAAATATTTTACTCCAAAATAGAATATCAATAAAACACCTGAGAGAATAAGAAATTGTTTGAGATTGATTTTATTCCGGAGAATAACCTATCTACTCGTTTTATGTTCTTAACTCAAATTTAACTGATCCCTGCTTACCGGGCCAGTTATTTTAAAGTTCAAAATACAAAATGCTAATTGCGGATCGCAAAAGTTAAAAATTGTTTAAAATGAACCTCTGAATATATTAATGAAGTATTTTCGCACTCTTAGTATATTGAAAAAGAAAGCAAATAAAAAATCAGGAGGATAATTTATGCTATACCGGCAACTCAGTAAAACAGGCATTGAACTTTCGATTCTCGGATTTGGATGTATGCGGCTCCCGACTGTAGACCACAAACCTGAAAAGATAGACTATCCAAAAGCAACCCAGTTGCTCCATTATGCTATAGAACATGGCGTCAATTATGTTGATACTGCCTATTTTTATCATGCATCAGTCTTCGGACAGCGTGGAGAAAGCGAGCCCTTTGTAGGTGAAGCACTTTCAGGAGGATGGCGAAAAAAAGTTCATCTGGCTACCAAGATGCCGCTTTTTTATCTCAGACAGAAGGAACAGATGGATACATTTCTCAGGGAACAGCTGGAAAGGCTCAAAACTGATTATTTAGACTTTTATCTCCTGCATGGCCTTAATGGTGAAACCTGGGACAAGATGAAAAATCTTGGTGTCCGTGAGTTTCTCGATAAAAAGAGAGCCGAAGGAAAATTCAGGTTTCCTGCATTTTCATTTCATGGAACAGCTGAAGATTTCATCAGGATTTGCAACGAATATGACTGGACATTTGCGCAGATACAGTATAACTATATGGATATAGATTTTCAGGCAGGATATAATGGGCTTAAATATGCTGCCGATAAAGGAATGGGGATAGTAGTGATGGAGCCGTTAAAAGGAGGTAAACTCGCTCAGAAGCTTCCTTCTGAAATGACATCAATCTTCGATGCATCTGATGTTAAAAGAAGTCCTGCCGAATGGGCTTTACGCTTTGTATGGAATGAGCAAGGTGTTTCAAGCGTTCTTTCAGGAATGAACAGTATGGAGCAGGTTGAGGAAAACTTAAGAGTTGCAAATGAAGGAATTCCGGATTCCCTCAGCAAAGATGAATTGCTGATTTTTGACAAATTGCGAAATGCAATGGGTGCAAGAATAAAAGCAGACTGTACGGAATGCCGCTATTGTATGCCATGCGCATCAGGAGTGGATATCCCGGATGTACTGGCTGCTCTGAACAATGCGGCAGTCTGGAATGACCCGAATCCGTGGCTGACGGGTTACATCCGTGTAAATGGCAAAGCCGGCAAATGTACTGAATGTAAGGAATGCGAGGAAGTATGTCCCCAGGAGCTTCCAATATCAACTCTTATGAAAGAAGCGGTATCTTTATTCAGGGAATGAGAAAAACATGACTATTATCAGACTTGGATTTAGTACCCCAACATAAGTCAAAACTCCTCTAAAATACCTGCTTATAAATCATTGTGATAACACGATCTGCTTTATCTGAGTCTTAATTATTTTGGCTTCCCAGATATTCTAAAAAGTAGTTTCTGTAAATTATTAATTGTTCGTATACAGATAACAAGTCGCTTTTCAGTTTTATTAAATTATCATCTTTGTAAAGGTCATATTGCGATTTGCTTATAATCTCATTGTCTGAATAATAGGGGTACAACTCAGCGTATGTGTTTTCAAAAACTCTTTTTAAAACATCAGCAGACAGATGGTTCATCAATTCTCCAAGTTGAATAAGGTAGATCTTGTACAGATAAGGATCGGTAACTATCTTTCTATCCAGCAGATCTTCAGTTGAAAAAAATAATTTGTCACCAAGAAATTTTCTGCTCTCGGCATACCCTTCATGGGGGGCTACAGAAAATAAATCATCATAATCCCAGGGAATGATACTAAATTTATCAGTGCCCGGGTCAATAAAGAAAAAGACTTCATCGGTATAATCGCCATTACGGATGAAAAAATTGAAAGCAAGCCATTTCATATAAACCTTCATGTCGAGCCAGTCTGACAGAGTCTTATAAAGTTCCTCACCTTTATATTTATTTAAAGATCTGTAAATCTGTCTGAAATAGGTCTTGTAATTTTTAGCTTTGTCGCTTTCATTATTTGTACCTGTCTTTATTTTTTTTATACTGCTGTTATATCCCCTGCGTATCAACAAAGGAGAATTATTCTTTTTCAGCGCCCAATCCTCAGGCCGTTCAGTGACCATACAGATTCCTTCACTCTGACCATTTATCCGGAGTTCACAAAAAGAATAAAAAAGGTGAAATAACTGGGCAGCCTCCATCATTTCGAAAGCCAGACGGTTGCTGCTGTAGTTTTTGTCCATGGAAAGGCTTAATATATAAAACTTTTTTAATGATTCTATTCTTTCTCCGTGCCGGAATAATGCTTCGGATTTAAGGCTGAAACTGTAACTTTTTCTTCTGTAATAGAGTGATGATTGCCCCCTGGTACTTATTTCTTCAGGCTCCAGAGTGTCTCCATTAATTATAAGTGCAGTAGCTTTCAGACTAATTTTTTGGCCGCTGGTAGCCTGGATCTTTTCGTAATTTGAATTATCGGTAGTAAAATTGACTCTGTTTTCTATTTTCCTGCCCAGATCAGTCAAATTCGGTTTGTCATCATTTGATTGTACCGGTTGACTAATGGAATTGGAAATGACCATGGGTGAAGAGCCGTAAAAGTTTTCAAAGTCTTGTAGTCTTTGATAGGCATTAATCGGTGTTTTTTTAGAAACCGGATTCATCAACTCAATCTGGTGGAGTTGAGTTGGTGTGGCTTGTGCCAGTATTCTATCAAAGTGGATTAACAGGAATACTCCAATCATTGTGGCAAAACAAAATGTTTTCATTAGATTGGATTTTAGATAATTGCTAAAACAAAATATCAGAATTCGGTTACTTGATGCAAGTTACGAATTTATAAACTCAAGAAAAAAAAATTCTCACGCCGGAATGAGAAGTGCTGAAGATAAGTATTTACAGCAGGGAACCGGATGATTAGAAATATTATCATCTAAAATCTTTAACTTTATAATCAGAAGCCGCCATTTCTAAAAAATGACAGATTCTAAAAACGCTGATTCTTGTTTTATTGCTTACAATTTTCACATTTTAAATAAATGCTCAGGGAAGAAGCATTACATTATATGTTGATGCTTTAAAGAGGGATAAAAACATGGAAAGAATCGGTACAGCTTTAACTGTTATTGGCGGCGTAGCACTTTTTGCCGGCAATATTTTGTATTGGAAAATATACAATGATTCTGGCAATAGTGAACCCCAAAAAGATAAAGCAAAGAGATATGGTGATATTATGATTGGCGGAATCGGATTAATGGCAGTCGGCATTTTTTTATGGGCAATTGGAAAGTCAAAAGAAAAACATATTAAAATTGAAGCTGAACTGGTAAAGTTTAAAGGATTCACTTCAACAGATGGAGTTGGACTAAAAATAAATTTTTAATGTTCAGTATGAACACCTGACCATCATTCCGATAAAAACAATTCACAGGTTTATAGCATTTGTTCCTGATAGGCACCATGGGAAATGAAACATAGGGTTCGCTTTATCAATAAATCGCTTGTTTTACCTGCAAAAAAATATTTGACTTGTGTTTCATTCTTTCATAACTTTCCTGAACTAAACGGTTATAGCTATTTCAATTATTCATTAAAATCTGGAAAACATGAAGAAATTTTGTTTAACGATCGCCATCGCTGTATTCCTTCTGATTTGTTCCAATGGAGTACAGGCACAAAACACACAGACTGCTCTCAATCAGGTTGAACTGATGAAACAATTTTTAGGCAGTTGGCAGGCAACTGTCGGCAAAGACACTGTTGAAGTATGGGAGGCCCAATTATATGGAAATGCAGTGATAACAAATGTCTCTCAAATTATTATGGGTAAGAAATCTCCCTCTTATATTAATAATATGTGTTTTGATTCTAAAGATGGGAAGCTCAAAGGTTTCATACTTAATTATGATGGAAACTATACCACATGGATTGGCTTGTTCAGTTCTCAAAATAACTTTAGCGGAGATCTGGTTGATAATTTTAATCCTGAAAAAGCCTGGACTAAATTTTCAATTGTATTTGTAAATCCTAAAGAATGGACGTTAACCATGTTTAATACAAATGGTGTAAAAACTTCAGAAAATAAATTTTCTAAAGTCAAATGACATTTACTTATAACAGAATAAAACAATGCCCTGAAAAGATATATACAGGGCATTTTTATTTCATGTAATTAATAAAAATTATTGATTAAACCTGAATATTAAAATATTCTTCATTCAATTGAACAATAAATAGTATTACAGTATATAACATTTTTATATTATGACTTTAAGCCGTGATTTTTTAGAGAGACCGTTTATATCGAAATGATTGAGACTTCAATATTCACAAATTTAGAAAACAATGTTTGCGCCTAAGGTAACAGACCTGGTCCTGGGCCATGTATCCCTTCTGTCAACACCTGGTATAAGCGGACTGTTATAAGTTCCTAGATCTATTTGACTATCTACATATCTTGGATTTGGATCCGGGCCCTTATATCTGGTGAAATAGAACAAATTGTTACCGCCAAGATACATCCTGATCTTACTGAATTGCGAACTTTCAGGTAAACTGAAATTGTAGCCTAAACTGATGTTATCAAGAGAGATAAATGAAGCATTTTCAATATCAGTATTTATTAATACTCCTATAGTATTATTCAAGAGAGTTCCGGTTGTAGGATTTCTCATTTTTGCAGTTGTTTCTGGCAGATTATAATATGCGATATCAATAGGCACTTCATAAAAAGCACGGTAAAAATTGATAAGGTTATGCCCGGATACACCACGCAAGAAAATGTTCAAGTCCCAGTTTTTATAGGTAAACTCATTACCAAATCCCATAAGGTATTCAGGTAAACCGTTCCCAACTATTGCCAAATCATAAAAACCATTAATTACTCCATCCCCGTCTTGATCAGCAAAGACCATATTGCCCTTTGGATCAATTTCCTTGAAAACCAACGCATGCAACTGGCCTATAGGTTTGCCTTCCTTCAATGTTATCATCGATGTACAACATGTCATGGGAGAACCCATGTCACCTAAAATTAGTGTTCCATACTTCAACGCAGTTCCATTATAATTGCCTGAAAGGGAAACGAGCATGTTATCAAGATTGTGGGAACGTGTAAGAGTTATGCTATAAGAGAAGTCTGATTTTTTGATAACATTGTAGTTAAGTGTCAGCTCCAATCCACTGCTTTTCATTTTCCCGAGGTTCAGCCATACCTGATCAGAAAGGTTTGGCGGGACAGGAACATTATATTGATACAGCAATCCTGATGCTGTGCTGGTATAATAATCAAATGAACCGGACAACCTGTTTTTTAAGATTGAAAAATCAAATCCGATATCAAATTCACCTTTCTTTTCCCATTTAAGATCAGGATTAGCATTGCTCACAAGAGAATATGCCGGTTCGAAATTCCCGTTATACCAGGTATTCCCATTAGGTCCCAGATGTTGTAACGACATATAGCTTTCACCTGGCTGGTTCCCGGTAACGCCATAATCAGCCCGCAGCTTGAGGTTATTAATAAATCCTGCATTTAACACTTTAGCAAAATCCATTCCTGCACCAATAGCCGGGAAAAATTCCCACTTGTTGTTTGCACTAAACCTCGAAGAGCCTTCATACCTAGCACTTGCAGTCAAAAACCACATATTGTTGATGTTCAGGTTTACACGTCCAAAAAACGCGCTCAGTTTATTTGAGTTTTTATAACTGGTTACTGTGCCCAGTCCGTTTTTAAAATCAAGAGCAGCACTAAGATTATTGAAAGAAAAAGCATCGGTAAGAAAGTCACCACCCTGGGCGTAAAAACCCTGGTTTGTAAAATCCTGGTAAGAATAACCACCCATAAGGTTTAGGTTAAGGTTTAGGTTGAGGTTAAGAGGTGAGTTAATTTCTTTGTTAAAATGTGCTGTTGATTCAAAAAGCCGGCTTGCTGAATTATCTTCCTGTCTTGAAGCAAGACCATGATTGTTATTAATTCCAAACCAATACACCATTCCTCCCCAATAATCGTTCCTGTCAAAATACTTACCTGCTAATGTGCCAATATTCTGAACAGAATAGAATGCATCAACGCTCAGTCCTTTTAAAATTTCATAAGTACCTTTCAGTGAAAGATTCAATATTCTGTTCTTGCCTTCATTTTTATCCAACTCGAGGATCGAAACCGGGTTATAATAATCGAATATGATCTGCTGAAAATATCCATCATATATGGCATATGCCGGATCATTGCTTTTTACAGGAGCTGTAGGATTGTAAATTGAAGCATAACGAAATGCTTCAGGAAAACCGTATTGTGATTCCCTTTCTGTAGCCGCAAGGTTCAAATCTAATGTGAACCTGTCATTTAATGCCTTCTGTGTTAGATTGATCCTTCCGTTAAGCTGAGTGTATCCGGTTTTAATCTCAACGCCTTCACCCTGGCGGTAATTTACTGAAGCCAGGTAGGTTGTCTTGTCAGTCCCTCCTGACATTGAAAAATTATGTACCTGTGAGATTGCTGTCTGTTCAATTTCCTTAAACCAGTTGGTATTTCCACCAAAATCAGTTCCCAGGCCACCTAATTCTGTATTCATAGCTCTCCATTCTATAGCGTTCATGGCAGGCTCATTTTTAGCAACCCTCTCAGCACTGGTGTAAACGTTGTAGTCGATGACGGCTTTGCCTGTTTTACCCTTCCTGGTCGTTACAATGATCACGCCATTGGAACCCCTTATCCCGTAAATAGCTGCGGAAGAACCATCTTTTAAAACAGTTATAGATTCAATATCGTTTGGATCGACATTATCGAAAGATGCGTCAATTATGCCATCAATCACGACAAGAGGCTGGGTATTGGCACTAATCGTATTTAAGCCCCTTAATCGTAAATAATATGAACCATTCGGGTCGCCACCTGGTTTACTTATATCCAGTCCGGCCACTTTTCCCTGGATCAATTGTACTGGAGTGTTAATATTACCCCTGTTGAATTCATCAGATTCAAGAGTGGCAATCGAACTGGTGACATCTCTTTGCTTCTGTGTCCCATACCCGACATTCACTGTGTTAACCCCCTGAAGTGAATCCATTACTTCAGAAACTATTTTGGATGCAGCCGGTTTTTGCTGAGCCAAAGCTAAACTGATTGCGAAGAAAATAAGAAGAAAAGAAAGTATACTTCGCCTCAATAAAAATACAGAACTTCTAAAGGTTCCCATAGTAGTTTTCTGTAGGTCTGTTAATTGACATTATAATAAAAGATTATGTTTTTAGTTAACAATTATTTTCCCTTTATAAATATTCCCGTTATTATTTATCCGGTACAAATACAGTCCCTTAGCCAGATGGTTAATAAAAATTTGACCAGTAACAGGTAATGATTGTTCCAGAACCTTTTTACCCTGATTGTCAAATATTTCGATTTTTGCTAATTCGTTAATATTGGTTATATCAAATAGAATATATTCTGAAGCAGGGTTTGGATAAACACTAATATGTTTTTCAGGAATTTCAGGGATAAGCGTAAAATCGTGCTCAGAATAATAATAAGTATTTGTAAAAGAAGCAAACCATTGGCGGCTTGTATTATCCCAATCGTAAAATAAATCTAAAGTCACGTTCCCGTTGGCATCGTAGGCGTGTTCATTATGTTCTACACCAACCCACTGGTTGGAGGCTTCGTCCCAGTAGTACCAACTATAAGAAGTAATGTTACCACTTGCATCATAGCTGTATTCATATTTAGCATCACTAACCCACTGGCTGGTGGTATCGGTAATAATGACTAAAGTATCATACCCGTTGGCATCGTAGGTGTATTCGCCTTTCCATATTTCACTAACAATCCACTGGCTGGTGGTATCGTTCCAGAAATAAGAAATATCTAAAATCTCTTTCCCATTGGCATCATAGGTGTATTCTCCTTTATACTGAGCAATCCACTGGCTGGTAATATACTTCCAGAAATAAGAAATACTTAAAATCTCTTCCCCATTGGCATCATAGGTGTATTCTCCTTTTTCAGAAATAACCCATTGGCTTGTGATTGTGTCCCAATGATAAGAAATAGTCAAAGTATCATTCCCGTTGGCATCGTAAGTGTTTTCGTTTTTAATATCACCGACCCACTGGCTGGTGATTGTGTTCCAATCGCTTAGAACATACAAAGTTAACTTTCCGTTGGCATCATAGGCGAATTCTCCTTTACTAACAAAAACCCACTGGTTGGTGGTTTTGTCCCAAATATAACCGATATCCAAAATCACTTTCCTATTGGCATCGTAGGCGTCTTCTACTTTAAAATCACTAACCCACTTACGGGTGGTTTTGTCCCACCAAGACGTAATATGCAAAGTATTGTTCCCTCTTCCATCATAGGCATATTCTTCTTTTCTAACACCATCCCACTGGCTAGTGGTATCGTTCCAGTTGTAATAAATATACAAAGTATTGTTTCCGTTGGCATCATAGGTGCATTCAGATTTAGCATAAACAACCCACTGGCTGGCGGTTGTGTCCCAAAATTCAGTAATAATGCTGTCGAGTTTCTGTACTCCTGCCAGTGCAGATTTTAATTGATTGCCTTTCGATGTTTTGAGTCTTTTGGAATTCTGTATTTCATGTTTCTCACCCTTGGTTAAAAATCTGTTAAAATTTTCAGAGTCTTGCAGGCTTTGATAGGCATTAATTGGTGTTTTTTCAGAAACCCGTTTCATCAACTCAATTTGATTTAGTTGAGTTTGTGTGGGTTGCGCCTGTACTCCTTTTGCACAGATTAACAACAAGACTCCAATCATTGTGGCAAAACAAAATGTTTTCATATGATTGGCTTTTAGTTAATTGATAAAACTAAAATATCGGAATTCGGTTAGCTGATGCAATTTACGATATTAATAAACCCAAGTCAAATAAATCTCTAAAAAGCGGAATGTTAAGTGTTGAAAGATACGTGTTTAACGAATCTCATGTTCTTCAAGCCATTTCCTTGCTTTCTTATACTCCACTCCGGTACATTGAATAAATAATCTACTTGTAAGGCAGGTTCATCTTCCTGCATAAAGCCTGATAACGAGGCTCGCTCCGAAGACACTCAAAAATAGCATATCGCAGGTTAATCAGATTTGGATCATGCACCTCATATAAACGTTCCAACATATCTATGGAACGTTTCTTATTCCCCGCAGAGGCATAAATAATTGCAATTTCTGTAGGAAGAATAAATTTAGTTTTTAACTGAACCGAAAGGCTATCAGCCTCGAGATTAAGTGTACTGGTGTAACCACCTCTTGCATAACCATTATCAAAAACTAGTTCAAAATTTCTATAAATATTACTATTATATGATTTCCAGGATTTAAAGACTCCATCATATCATCCCAGAAGATGGAAAGCCAACGGGAGATTCCCTATTGCTATCCAGTTGGTTGAATCTGATTTTAGAATATTCTGATATACCTGGTTGGCAACTTAAAACTTATTAAAGTATGAAAGACATTGACACAAGTCAAATAAAAATAATTCCGGAAATACCCTTAATTCGATTTTAATTAGTAAATTTATATGCAACAATGTAATGAATATCAGATAGTAGGTAAACAAAGACAAAAAATTGAACTGAGATGAAAAAGAAGTTTTTCTTTCAAGTTTCTATGGTGACTTTGCTTATTTCATTGCTCACCGGACAAAATAATTACTCCTTGGCTCAAACTGCAATACCTGATTCCTCAAAAAAAAGTTTCAGGCTTTTTGAGAATGATAAGATTATTGACATAACTCTGCGGTTCGATCTCACAAGCTATTTCAGAACCAAACCTACGGTAGATTACTTAAAAGCTAATATGACTATTCATTTAAGTAAAACAGATTCCATAAGCAGAGATATAGGTTTGAGGACATACGGTACATTCCGTAATAAATATTGCCAATTTGCTCCAATTGAACTGAACATAGAAAAAGCTCATTTCGGTTATTCTGATCTGGACAAGATGTTTAGATTAAAGCTGGTTCCTGAATGCACCTCTAGTACCGAGAATAAAAACTACATTCTGAAAGAATACCTGGCATATAAGCTTTTTAATGTTCTCACGGATACAAGCCTCAAAGTGAGATTGGTGACTGTTAACTTTATGGATACAGAAAAGAAAAGAGATACGATCCACAAATATGGGTTTTTCATTGAGCCGGTAGAAATGTTAACTGCCAGGACAAGTTCCGTTCAGATTGAATCAGCTAACCTTAAGCAGAAAGATATTGTTCCAGATGTGATGGACAGGCTTGCCATATTCAATTACATGATAGGGAATTATAATTGGTCAGTGCCCGGACTACATAATGTTCTCGTTATAAAACCTGTGGGACCTGACTCAACTAATCTTGTTGCTATTCCATATGATTTTGACTGGACAGGACTGGTGAACGCATCATATGCAATTCCGACCGAAGATATGGGAATCAAAAATATTCGTGAACGGATTTTTGAAGGGATATGCAGGAGCAAAGAGGTTTATCTGAAAGACCTGGAACGGTTTTCAGAAAAAAAAGATGAATTTTATAAGGTTGTAAATGAATTTCCATATTTAAGCCAAAGTGAAAGAAATGATGTGATCGGTTATCTTGATGAATTTTTCAATCAGTTTGCTGGAAGTAAAGATATGTTGATTAACACTTTAATTAATTACTGTAAAAGATTTTAATCTTAGTAATTTTAAATATTGACTTGGTTTCCCCTTCAGATTATCAACAAACTCGGTAATCCAGCTATCATGCTTATTGTCTCTCTGGCGATAGCTGATGAAGACTTGGCTGTTGTCCGCGTATAGTCGACTATGTCGGCCGAAGTCAGAAGCTTCAAATGAAAAATCCCGTTTTATAGATGAAGTTTCTTCTATTTTCCATAAAAAGCACGATGCAATTCTGACTGAGACATATCATACTCAAGATAGTCAGTTACCTTTGTATTAACACATTCCTCAAAATGTTTTTTTGCTTCGCTCAGATTACCAATTATCAAATCTTTCTCACCCAAAAAAAAGAAAGCTTCACATTTTTGCCAATCTTTTTTTGCCAGTTTGATAAGGTCTTCTTTTTGTATATTTCCTGAAAAAAAATTAATTACCGGTTCTGGCCATGTATTCATACCAGGAGTTTTAAGTCTGTTGTTTATAAGAGTGTCAGCAGCATTTGAATTGCCTAACTTGTAAAGCATTATATAACGATATAATAGAGCATAATCGTAAAATGGCTCATTGGGATCACCCAGATGAGTAATTGCATCTGCCCAGTATTTTTCAGCTTCCTGATATTCCCCGGCTACCATCGAGTATTTACCCTGCATAAGTTCAATGTACCCACGATCATTAGTATTATTCACATTTGATATAGCCTGATCCAATACTGCTCTTGCCCTCTTCGGCTGATCGGTATCAAAATAAAAGTTCGAGAGCTGAATATAAGTCCGGGAAATACCTGGCAATAACTTAATTGAGTACTCTGTATTTTTAATAGCATCTAAAAAATTACCCGTTTTGAATTCAATTTGCCCTAATACTCCGGCACATTGAGCTGCTATGCCCAGAATAATTCCATTTGACGGGTCACTTTGAAGAATCCGTTCACTCTGGGTCAATCCCAGTTTAAGATACTCTGAAGCTTTATTTAAATCTTTCTTTGACAACCTGTAGTATTCGGCCAAACCCAAAAAGGCCATCGGAGAGGAGGGATTTTTTGAAATCAACCTTTTTAAATTAATTATAATATTGCGATATTCTAATATACCTGGTCTCCGGCCGGAAGATATCTTCATCATATAATAGCCTTCCATCGACATTAGAGCGATCTCATTGTCTCCCTCAAGTGACAATGTTTTTTTTGCATCTTTTTTAATTGTTTCCAGTAAGTTTTTGTCATGTTCGAAAAAAAATGATATCACCAGGTTAGCAAGTGCAGAATTTGAACAGGCTTCAAAAAAGTTCTGATCAATGTCAAGCGCTTTATTATAGTAGATTAATGATTCCTTTAAACCTTCATAAGTCCATTTTGTAAGTTCAGCATTCCCTTTTAAAAAAAGTTCGTAGGCCTTGAAATTCTTTGTGGGCCTCTTCCCCACCTGTTTTTGTACCTGATAATTTGAATATTTAATGTTAATAGCACGAGCAACCTCGCTTGCTATTTCATCCTGAGTAGTTAGAATATTTTCCAGCTTACCAACTTTGCTCTGTTGCCATAATACAATATTCTTTTCGCCATCAACCAGTTCTGCTGTCAAAGTTATATTTTCTATTTCTGCTTTCACACTTCCGTGTAGCACCATTTTAACTCCATTATCTCTGCAAATAGATTTCGTTGAATTACTCAGTTGTTTATAATTTAATGATTTAGTTATTGGTACAACTTTAAGATTTTGAATCCGCGAAAGTCGTGAGATCAGATCATTTGTAGCACCAGTTGCAAAATTTTCAAATCCCTGGGTATCACTAATATCATCAAACGCCACAACGGCTACAGAGGACTCAAAGTCTTTTGAAATAATCTGTGGTTTAATCAGAAATGGCCAGATATACCAGAGGGTTATCATCAAGAGCACAGCAAGAATTAAAGCAATTCGAATTCTCCAACTTTGTATTTTGAAGATCTTTTTTGAACTCGAGCTTTGTTCCTTTGCAGGTTTTATACTTTCATTTTTCCCAGGCCTGGTTTTCTTCTCTTTTTTTACTTTCTCTGATGGTTCTCCGGTAAGTATTTTTTCATTGCCATTTAAGGTTTGTGCTTTTTTAAAACCGCGAATAATTTCTTTTACTGCATTTGCCACCTTATTTATCTGATCGCGATAGTAAGTTTTATTGAGATTATCCTGTGGGTGATCTTCATTAGCCCTGAGAGGTCTGTTAACTCCAGCTGATTTATAGATAAACTCTATGCATCGGAGCATTCCGCCCAATTCATTTTCCAGAAGCTCTTTATCTTCCGGATCGAGTTCATGAATCTTGACCGGCAAAATTCTGCTGGCCACATTTCCACCGGAGAGTCTGATATCTCTTCCAAACTGGTCTTCCTTTGCAAGTTCATTAAAGGCGCAAAACTCATACTGCCATGCAAAGCTTTTTGAATCGCAATAGGTTTGGGAAATAATAGGAATAAAAACCAGGCACTTTAGTTTCTCTTTCAGTGAAGCATTCACATCATGAGTCTCCAGTAGTCCGTCGTGAGGATTGATGTCAAAATATACACTTATCTCTTCCTTGAAGGTGGCCTCAAGCTCTCTGATCAGATGGTCAACAAACTCAGTAACCCAACCATCATATTTATTATCTTTCTGGCGGTAGCTGATAAAGATGTCGTATTCGTAACCCGGGATGAGGCTTGCCATTATAATTAATCATTGTGATAAAGTTATGAAACTCCTAAACACCAAACAAAAAAATCCGGGCAACTAAACATTTTCAAAATAATTCCGGAATAGTTCGTTTGAATTAAGGAAGTTCATCAGGAAACAATAGATCAGGATGACCTGGAGAAATCTCCGCTGGTTGAGAAAAAGTGCTTTCACCGGCCAATTTAACATTCGATATTGTATGAAACGGCAAGCAGAATGTCCTTTTTGTGATAAGGGCAGCATGATCGGTTTATAATGTTTAACTTTGAAATCGGGAGATGAAACTTCATATAAAATGAAAGATTATGAAAACGCTGATTCTTGTTTTATCGCTTATAATTTTCACATTTTCAATAAATGCTCAGGGAAGAAGCTCAACGTTATATGTTGATGCTTTAAAGAGGGATAAAAACATGGAAAGAATCGGTACAGCATTAACCATTATTGGTGGCGTAGCACTTTTTACCGGCAATATATTGTACTGGAAAATATACAATGATAGTGGTAATAATGAACCCCAAAAAGATAAAGTGAAAAGATATGGTGATATAATGATTGGCGGAATCGGATTAATGGCAGTTGGAATTCCTTTATGGGCAATTGGAAAGTCAAAAGAAAGACATATTCAAATTGAAGCTGAACTGGTAAAGTTCAAAGGTTTAGCTTCGGCAAACGGCATCGGATTAAAAATAAGGTTTTAAAGTGCAGCAATTATACCTTAACATGTTTCCACAGCTTAATCCCAATCCGGAGTCCAAAATTTATAAAAGGATAAAAGGTATTAATATATTTCGATGAATTTGGATAGTAAGTAGTTGATCCATACTGTAACTTTAATACATTAACCAGCATAACCCTGAATCTAAATCCGATACATCCATACCAGTCAAGTACTATCTTCCCTTTATCATTTTGCCTTCCTAAGATGTAACCAAATCCAACAATGTTTGAGAATTTGGATTCAGTCTGATATCCATCATAGATTGAGAATATGGAATTTTTATAAAAACAGTTTTTATACATAATCTGAGGACCACGATAAAAATACCTGCCATACTTTCTGAATTCGAATTTGAACGATAATCCATAATTATTGTAAGGACTTTTTCTGTAGGAGAACAATCCACTACTGGTAACTTCGCCATTTTCTCCTGCTTCCTCAATAAATCTTCTTTCGAAGGATTTCTCAGGAAAAGGGAATATTAATCCAACCTGAAATTGTATGCTTCTTTCGTTAGGGCGAAAGAGTTCAAATGAAAAAGGAATTTCACCAAACAACGGTTGTATAGGATTGACCTTAATAATCCCATAAGGTATCTTTCCAGGAATGGAATCGATATTAAAATCATTCCGGGATTCAGTAATGAAAATTCCCTTAAGACTGTTACAAAGGCATATGCTACAAAAAGAAAATAGCAATAAGACAAAAAATACAATTACTGCCTGCTTTTTCACTAATAATCAAATTTACAACAATTTCAGCGACCAACGATTATTAAACAAATTTAAACCAATAAACTACCAAAATCAAATTAAATTCAGAGAACTAATTAACTTGAAGCTCCAATAATTCTCAAAAACATGGTTCACTTCGGTTCTGAAAGAGCCAAAAATGATGATAGACAGGAA
>JBEKDR010000025.1:0-45965 GCA_050014255.1 Bacteroidales bacterium
CTTTCAATTAATAACAGTTCTTATAATTACGATATTTCCAGTCAGAATATCCCGGCAGAGGCATTTGTTCTTTCTCATAAAGTGAACAGTACCAGCTTTAAAGCAGATTTTAACTGGTTCCTTGGAAGAAATGAGATTAATTTTGGTCTCGACCTTACAAAACATGAGATATTACCAGGAAGCTATCTTCCCAAAGGAGATTCATCACTTGTTATCCCGAATACTATTAAAAGAGAGCGGGCTTGGGAAGGAGCTTTATATGTTGATGACAAATTCATTCTGACAAATTTTTTATCTGTCAATGTTGGAATGAGAATGTCAGGTTATTGCTCATTGGGTCCGGCATCAGTAATGATCTATGACCCCGGGTATACAAAAAGCACATCGACAATTACTGACACACTTAATTTCAAGTCTGGTGCAATCACCAGCAAATATGGTGGACTGGAGCCAAGAGTCTCTCTGAATTTCCGTATTTCAGACAAGAATTCCTTTAAGGTAAATTATAACAGAACGCGACAATACCTGCATCTGCTTTCAAATTCAGCCTCAATTTCTCCGACAGATACCTGGAAGCTGTGTGATTATTATCTGAAACCGGAAATTGGGGATCAGATAGCAGTAGGATTTTATGAATTATTATTTAAAAATAATTTTGAAGCATCAGCCGAGTTGTATTATAAGGAAATAAGGAATATGATAGATTTTAAAGCCGGGACAGATCTGATAATGGATGAAAACATTGAAAAGGATGTCATAAATATGAAGGGTAAAGCATATGGTTTGGAGTTAGTACTTAAAAAAACAGAAGGGAAAGTCCGTTATAGTATAAGTTATACATATTCCCGGACCTTTATTAAAAGTCTTGGTTCTTTCAGCCAGGAAATCATTAATTCAGGTAAGTGGTTCCCTGCGAATTATGATAAACCGAATGACCTGGTTGTGACATTTAATTATCTCTTCTCGCGCCGTATCAGTTTCTCATCTGACTATACATATAGCACAGGCCGGCCAATAACCTATCCTGTTTCTACTTATTATATGTATGATAATGAACTGGTGGATTATTCGGACCGGAATCAATTCAGAATTCCTGATTATTCGAGGCTCGATCTTTCTCTGAGAGTTAGCGGAAATCTAAGGTCAAATAGAATTGCTCATCCAAACTGGACATTCTCGGTTTATAATGTTCTCGGCAGACAAAACATTTATTCAATTTATTTTAAAAAGGAAGGATATATGAAACTACATATTTTCAGGCGATTTATAATTATATGCATGCAGATTAATCCAATACAATATTTTATTCTGTTTCTGTTTTTGCTTCTTTTGAACAGTTGTATTACAGAATTTATTCCTAAGTCTGAGGGGGAAAAGGAACTGCTTGTGGTTGAGGGTTTAATTACTGATCAGACAGAGCATTATACAATAAAACTATCAAAATCCCTGCCGCTGGGGGAAATAAGTGCTGCTAGCCCTGTGAGTGGTTGCAGCGTGCAAATTTCAGATAATGTCGGAAATAATTTCAGTTTAAAGGAAACTGTAGCTGGAACGTATATTACCGATTCTACAGTTTTCAGAGGCGTAGTTGGAAGAACATACACTCTGCACATCGGCGTAAACAATGGCACTAATATTATCAACTACCAGTCGTTTCCGGCCGAGATGAAACCTGTTCCATCGATTGACAGTGTATACTATGAAAAAACAGTTATTGAAAAGGCATATGAAAACTTCCAGGGCATTGATGGCTGCCAGATTTACCTGGACACTCACGATGACGAAAACAATTGCAAGTTCTACAGATGGGATTACACAGAGACATGGGAAATCAACTTACCCTTTGAGATTCAAAATAAAATATGCTGGATATCAGATAATTCTGATACAATCAATATTAAAAGCACAGTAGCATTTAAGGAAGCCAGGATAAACCGCCATCCGGTTACTTTTATTTCAAACGTAACCGACAGGCTGAAAACAAAATACAGCATCCTGGTGAATCAATATTCCCTGAATGAAGATGAATTTAACTATTGGCAGGAGTTACAAAAACTTATGGTACAGGTAGGAGGCCTTTCTGATATAATTCCTTCTTCTATTCCGAGTAATATCTGGTGCCCTGACAATCCAAATGAAAAGGTTTTGGGCTATTTCAGCGTTTCAGCAAAGTCGTCGGAAAGGATTTTTGTAAAAGATAATTTTGCGGGTATTATCGATCCATATGCCAACTGTGTTACGGCTATTGGTTACAGCTTCAGTAGTGAGGGATTTAACGTGACTTGGTGGGTTCTTATAGCAAACGTATGTTCATTTCCATGTATTACTAATTATGAAATTACAACACATAAGGAATGTACAGATTGTACTTTTAGAGGTACAACAACAAAACCGCTTTTCTGGATAGATGATAAATAAAAAACGATTTGAGAACGAATTTAAAATGGTTAAAAAATTAAAACCGGCGATTTTTCTTTTAATTTATTTTCTGTTCACACAAAGTGCGTATAGTCAGTTACAGAAGGATATACCTGGTTATCTTAAAAAACAATTTTTAAGCTATACCGAAGCGGTGCCAAGAGAAGAGATATTTGTCCACATCGACAGGGAAGATTATATCGCCGGAGAAGATTTATGGTTTAATTTATATCTGATAGACAGACAAAGTTTCATGCCTTCTGAAAGCAGCAGAATTGTATATTTTGAATTATTGAATACTGAAAACAGGCCGGTTGTGCAAAAGAGGATTCTGATTGATAAAGGTTTTGGTCCCGGACAAATTGTACTACCCGATACTCTAAGTTCAGGATCATATACGATAAGGGCGTATACCAGCTGGATGAAAAATTTTCTGCCTTATAATTGCTTTATGAAGGACATTAATATATATAATACATTAAGCAATAAAGCCTTTATACGAAAATTAAATGCAGGCAATTTCATTATGATAGGAAATAGCAATAATACAAAGGAGATTAAAAATGCAGGGATAACTCTCAATATAAATAATTCTAAACCAGATTTTCTGGAAATATTCGTAAATGCAGATAAGAGGTTCCGGTCAGAAAGCAATGACCTTATTTATATCTTTATTCAGACCCATGGGAACATTAACCATGTTAGTTCTGAAAAGCTGACAGAAGAAACAACGATGTTTTCTGTTCCGAAGGTTTTGCTGAGTGCAGGGATTAATCAGATAACAATATTTAATTCAAATGGCAAGCCGGTTGGTGAAAGATATATTTATACTCCTTCTAAAGAGAGTAATTTTCTTAAAGTTCATTCTGTCGACAGTTGTGATTTGAGGGATAAAATCACTCTTGAAATTGAGCTTAAAGATGAGTCATTGCAAGCATTGAATTCAACAAATCTAAGTGTATCTGTTGCTCCTCAGCCAAATGACATGGAAGTCATGGACATGGATGATTATCTTTTATTTGGCACTGAGTATGGACTACCATGGCAAGAAGCGATTAAGGGCAAAAAAAATAAAGAACTTTCTCGTGAAATAATGGACAGTATTCTTCTGAATGTTACAAGCAACTGGATTGATTGGTCGACAATACTCTCAGGGGATCTGCCTGATTTTAAATATAAAATCGAAAAAGAGGATCATCTCCTTCCTGGAAAACTTCTGACTAACGATCAGCAGGCAGTCCATCCTGGTGAAATGCTCCTGATGTGCATACCTGGAAAGGAGGCCTTATTTCAATATGCAAGAACAGACAATGAAGGGAATTTCAGCTTCAATATTCACATTGATGAAGGGCTTAAAGATTTAATATTCATGCCGGATGATGTAAGCAAAAATCATAAGATTATTATTGAATCATCTTTTTCCGATCAATATCTTAAGTCTGAAGTATCTGTTGATTCAACTTCAGGGAGTATATCTGCTTATATTTCAAAGTTGAGTGTGAACCTGCAGGTACAGAAGATTTATGGAGTTTCCGCCATTGGAAACTCTTTGAATCCGGTTTTTCGGCCGGTAAAACCTTCAAGATTCTATGGGAATCCTGATATAGAACTAATTCTGGCAGATTACATCAGTTTACCTGTTATGAGCGAGATCTTTTTCGAACTTTTACCAGACGTTTCTCTGAAAAAGAAAAAATCAACGTATGAAATATCAATAACTTATCGTATTGATGACGATCAGTTTTATACATTACCATGTTTAATGATAGATGGCGTAATAATTAAGAATCCTTCGATGATCGCTAATCTTGATCCTGAAATTGTTGAGAAAATTGATGTTATTAAGGGAAAATATTTAGTAGGGAAATATTATTTCCCCGGTTTGGTAAATGTAATTACCAAATCAGGTGATTTTAGTTGTGTTTCACTTCCCGACTATATGGTAAGGCTCCCTTACAAAGTAACAGATTCTGTAAGATCGTTTGCATCACCCGATTATTCGTCACAAGAAATGAAGGATAGCCGGATTCCGGATTACAGAAATACTCTCTACTGGAATCCATCAGTTAAGCCGGGGAAAGACGGCAGAGCCATAGTCGAATTCTGGAGTTCTGATAATAAATCAGATTATTTAATTAATATTCAGGGTATTACGCATGAAGGAAAGACATTCTCCTTTCAGAAAATCTTAAAGGTAAAATAAAACCTTAAGCCTTTTAATAAATATTTAATTCCCGGTTATTCAAAAGCCTGATCCAATTGATCTGCAGAGTGGGAAAAAACTGACGGAGTTTGTTCCGGTGCTTAAAAAATGATAATATTGTTGAGAAATTGAATGTATTAAGATATCTAACAAAAAATACTCAAACAATATGAGCACAAAAACAAAAATCGATTTTAACAAGGTTGCTCCTTATCTGTTTTCAATAATCAGAATAGCTATCGGCTGGCATTTTTTGTACGAGGGTATTACAAAAATCATTATCCCCGGCTGGAGCTCTGCGCCTTATCTGGCAGGATCAAGATGGATCTTCGCGGGTATTTTTAATTCTATGGCAGCCAATGCCGGAATTATCGCAGTTGTCGATTTTCTGAATATCTGGGGAATGATATTTGTTGGGTTAGGCTTGATATTTGGAATACTTACCCGATGGGCAAGCGCCGGTGGATCGTTGATGCTCCTGTTCTATTTTGTGGCATATCCGCCTGTCCCTGGTTTTACTGCCAGCGTTCCGGTAGAGGGCAGCTACCTCTGGGTAAACAAAACACTCATCGAGTTTTTTGTGCTTGCCGCTTTTATATTTATTTCATCCGATTACCATTTCAGTATTGACCGCCTTTATAAAAGATGGCGAGAAGAAAAAGCCCGTAAGCCCGTCGCCGATCTTCCATCAGATGTTAAAAGCGGCCTCGGACGTCGTGAGGTAATAAAGGACCTGATATCCATCCCCGCTATCGGCGTTTTTGCTTATGCGTTATACCGGAAGAAGAAATGGGACAGTTTTGAAGAGAAACTTCTTCAAATCGATGGGATAGATGCTAACTCCGGCGCCACATTATTGAAGTTTAATTATTCTTCCATTAAGGACCTGAAAGGTCAGGTGCCCAAAGGGATTATAAGGCATATTGGTAAAAATGGCCAGCCGGAGGAGTTTGAGCTCAGCCGCCTCTTGATGGGAGGAAATCTTATTGGAGGATGGGCCCATGCCCGCGACCTGATATATGTGTCTAAACTGGTCAAAACTTACCATACCGACGATAAGGTAATGCAGACACTTGCTCTCGGAGAAAAATGCGGGATTAATGCTATAATTTCTAATCCACAGATGGGAAGAATATTTCAGAAATACAGACATGAATTCCGTGGAAAAATAAAATTCATTTCCGACTGTGGGACAAACCTAGATTTTCAGAAAGGAATTGCGATGTCACTTGCAGCTGATTGGGATGCTCTTTACTGTCAGGGGGAAATAACTGACCGATGGTCAAATTCTGAATGGGATGATCCCAGGCACAGAACAGTTGACGAACGAATGCAGCTTATCAGAAAAGGACTCGAAGAGATCAGAAGTCATGGAAAACCAGCTGGAATTGGTGCACACAGGATAGAGACAATTAAAGTTTGTGTTAAACATGGATTGAAACCGGATTTTTGGGTAAAAACCTGCCATAGTCACGATTATTGGTCTGCAAAATCCACTGCTGAATGGAATGACAATTATTTCGATTTTGATCCGAAAGAAACTATCAGTTACATGGCAACTCTTAAGGAACCCTGGATTGCATTTAAGGTTTTGGCTGCAGGAGCAATAACGCCAGAGGAAGGTCTGAAGTATGCATTTACAAACGGAGCAGATTTTGTTTGTATGGGAATGTACGATTTTCAAATAGTTGAAGATGTAAACATCGCTCTTAATACACTTTCCCAGGTTAAAGAGCGTCAACGGCCATGGATGGCATAATTGTAAGAAATAATTGAGAAAGCAGAAAACTATAATTATGAAAAAGAATTATTTAATTCTTGTTTTCGCCCTGATGCAGATAATTGGATCTGCACAGAGCTATCCATTTCAGGATATTCATCGATCTGAAGATGAGAGGATTAAAAACCTTATTTCTTTGCTTACGCTTGATGAGAAAATAAATTCTCTTTCTACCAGAATTTCTGTTCCACGTCTTGGAATAAAAGGTACCCACACCATTGAGGGACTTCATGGGCTGGCATATAGCGGTCCGGCTAACTGGGCAGTGAAAGGATCAAAAGCTTCACCAACCACAACCTTTCCACAGGCTATCGGCCTTGCCGAAATGTGGGATCCTGAGATCCTGCAACAAGTCGCCGACTGGGAAGCCACTGAAAGCAGGTATCTCGCTCAGAATAAAAGTTTCGGAATTTCAGGGCTTATAGTTTTTGCCCCTAATGCCGACATGGGCAGAGATATAAGGTGGGGAAGAACTGAAGAATGTTATGGCGAGGATCCGTACCTTATCGGAACTCTTGTAACTGCTTATGTAAAAGGACTCCAGGGTAACAATCCGGTATATTGGAAGACAGCTTCACTCATGAAGCACTTTCTGGCAAACAGCAATGAAAATAACCGGGCCTACAATAGTTCTGATTTTGATGAGCGTTTGTTCCGCGAGTACTATGCATATGGTTTTTATAAAGGAGTAACTGATGGAGGTTCCCAGGCATTTATGACTGCATACAATAAATATAATGAAATACCCTGTATCGTCAACCCGGTGTTGCGGAATGTTATTATGAAAGACTGGGGTTTCAGAGGTATTATTGCAACAGATGGAGGCGCTTTTAAACAGTTAATTACTACCCACGCGTATTATTCTTCATTACCTGTTGCTGCTGCAGAATGTATAAAGGCAGGAATAACTGTGTTCCTCGACGATTACAAACCATCAGTCAAAGAAGCATTGGAAAAAGGGCTGATAACTGAAAAAGATATTGATGGAGCAATTTACGGAAATTTCAGAATCCTCCTAAAGCTGGGGTTGCTGGATAGCTCCCCTCAAAATCCTTATTCCGAGATTGGAATTTCAGATACAATTGCGCCATGGACAAAACAGGAAGCGCATGACCTGGTCAGAAAAGCTACTGAGAAATCAATTGTACTTCTTAAAAACGAAAACATGCTTCTCCCTCTTCAGAAGGATAAGATAAAATCAATTGCAGTTATAGGTCCCTCAGCTAACTCAGTTATTTCAGACTGGTATTCAGGGACACCACCTTACAGAATTAATATTTTACAAGGCATTAAAAATGCAGCAGGTGGAAATATTAAAATCAGGTTTGCAGCAGGTAATAAAGCTGATTCAGCTGTTATTGCTGCGAAGGAAAGCGATGTGGCTATTGTTTGCATTGGTAACCATCCGCTAAGTTACGGTTTGGGCTGGGGACAGAACCATGTGGCGAGTGACGGGCGTGAAGATGTTGACAGACAGGCCATTACAATTGAGCAGGAAGACCTGGTCAAACTGGTTCTTGCAGCAAATCCAAAAACCATTCTTGTCATGGTATCCAGTTTCCCATATGCAATCAACTGGTCAAAAGAACATGTACCATCAATTTTGCATATCAGTCAGTCGAGCCAGGAAATGGGCACGGCAGTAGCCAATGTGATATTTGGTAAAGTTAGTCCTGCCGGACGGTTGGTGCAGTCATGGATAACTTCAATTGATCAGTTGCCTCCTATTCTCGATTACAATATCAGAAATGGGAGAACTTATATGTACAAAAGAAATGTGCCGTTATATCCTTTTGGTTACGGGTTGACATATACAAGTTTCACGTACTCAGAATTAAAATCTGAAAAAAACTCATTGAAAAGTAATGAAGTGGTCAATCTGACATTCAACCTGAAAAATACAGGAAACTTCGACAGTGATGAAGTGACTCAGCTTTATGTAAGTTTTTCTGATTCCAAAGTAGATCGACCGGGTATAGCATTAAAGGGTTTTAAACGAGTATTTGTTCGTAAAGGAGAAACTGTAAAAGTAATAATTCCTCTCAGGGCATCTGATCTGACTTACTGGGATATTGATAAACAGGCATTTGTTCTGGAAAAGGGCACCATAAAACTTTCTATAGGATCATCTTCGGAAGATTTCAAGTTGAGTGGGGAGATTGCGGTACAATAATTACAATTTTTTATTAACCCTTTCTCCAGTGCCCCTTCCCCAGGAGATCCTTCGCTTCGCTCAGGATGACAGATCAGTTGTTAGTTGTAAAGGGATAGAGTAGGCGATCTGCTAAGCAAATCGCCTACTCTATCCCTTTTATGATCCCCATGAATTGTCATTCCGAGCGAAGCGAGGAATCTCATGAGGAAAGTATGATCCCAATAACATGATAAATGTCATGTATTTAAGCTCCGTTTAACATTCTTTTCTAACTTTTCGAACGAACTAGAATTGTAGTGTCAGAGAGGTATTGATTTAAATACTATTTCTCAAATATTCAATATCCCTATAATATGTTCACATATTCTATTAATTTTGCGACAAATTATATTTTATAAGGCTTTAATAGTTATAAATTGAAAAACAGTAGACCGGATTTTAACAGGATTGCCATCAAGGTTGGCAGTAATGTTATTACTCAAGAAGATGGTTCGCTCAACGACGGAAGAATTTTACGTATTGTTGAGGATGTCGCTATTCTGTACAAGCAGGGGATAGAAGTAGTCTTGATCTCTTCGGGAGCCGTGGCAGCAGGACGGAGTGAAGTATCTCCTTCAAAAAAGACAAACATAGTAGCTGCCAAACAGATATGGGCAGCGATAGGTCAGGTCAAACTTATGTCGAGTTATCAGTTTCTCTTTGGGAAATATGGGATCCAGGCCGGTCAGCTTCTTGCTACAAAAGAGAGTTTCAGAGACCGCAGGCATTATCTGAATATGAAGAACTGCATTTCAGCTATGCTAGAGAACCAGGTTTTGCCAATTGTAAATGAGAATGATACCGTTTCAATTAATGAACTCATGTTCACTGATAATGATGAATTATCGGGTCTTATTTCATCAATGATGGACTGTAAATCACTAATCATCCTTTCGAACGTCGATGGTGTTTATAATGGAATTCCTGGTAAAAAAGGGACCGAACTAATTACAAGGATAGACGAAGAATCCGAAGACCTGGATAAGTATATATCCTCTGTAAAATCGGGATTCGGAAGGGGCGGGATGATGACTAAATGTTCTATCGCACGTAAGATCGCTGCTCATGGTATCGATGTTTTTATAGCAAATGGGATGCGTGATTCCATTATATCTGATATTGTCAGGAGAAAAGAGGTCCCTTACACTCACTTTATTGCAAATAGTAAAAGGGAAACCGGTGTGAAAAAATGGCTTTCCAATTCCGACACATTTGCTAAAGGGGCCGTAGTTGTAAATGATGGAGCTAAGGGAGCTTTGCTCGACGATAAGGCAACCAGCCTGCTTATGGTAGGGATAACGAGAGTTGATGGATTTTTCAGAAGTGGTGACATTGTCAGGATTGTTGATGAAGAGGGAAACAATATTGGGTTAGGCAAGGCGCAATATGACTCAAAAAAAGTAGAGCAGAACATGGGTGAAAAACTCAGCAAGCCATTTATTCATTATGATTATATGGTTATTAATGAGAAGAGTAAACCCGTTTTTCAGGAATAAAAAATTATTTTCAAATAGTGATTTTTCAAATGGATTGTACTCCTCTGTTCATAAATGCAAAAAGAGCCAGCCGGACATTAAATGTCCTGGATAGAGACACTATTAATCAGATTCTTCTAAAAGTTGCAGAAATGGCTGTAGAAAACTCACAATACATTTCAAGTGAGAATAAAAAGGACCTGGCTTTGATGGAGGAATCAGATCCCAGATATGACCGTTTGATTTTGACTGCCGACAGAATTCAAAGTGTTGCTTCTGATATTCGGAATGTAGTGAAACTCCCCAACCCCCAAGGTAATATTTTAATGAAAAATACAAGACAAAACGGATTGATTATTTCAAAGATTTCTGTGCCATTTGGTGTAGTCGGGGTTATTTATGAAGCAAGACCAAATGTTACTTTCGATGTCTTTTCTCTTTGCCTTAAATCGGGAAATGCCTGCATTCTTAAAGGTGGTAGTGATGCAATCAATTCGAACACAGCTATAGTAAAGCTAATCAGGGAAGTACTTAAGAAAAATGGAATTGAACAGGATGTACTGACACTTCTACCTGCCGGACGTGATGAAACAATTCAGCTATTAAATGCAAGGGAATATGTCGACCTTATAATTCCTCGTGGAAGCAGGGAACTGATTGATTATGTGAGGGAGAATGCATCTATCGCGGTTATAGAAACCGGGGCAGGAATTTGTCATACATATTTTGATGAATTTGGCGACAAAGAGAAAGGCCGGCTGATCATTAACAATGCAAAGACGCGCAGGGTGAGTGTATGTAATGCTTTAGACTGTTTGATAATACATGAAAAACGTCTGGAAGATCTGGATTATCTGGTTGGTCTTTGCTCTGATTCAGACGTTCTAATTTACGCAGATGAAAAAGCTTATAGAGCATTATTTGGAAAATACCCGTCTGAGCTTCTTCAAAAAGCAACCAGTGAATCATTTGGCACTGAATTTCTTTCGTATAAAATGGCAATAAAAACTGTCAATTCGTTTGAAGAGGCTGTGGAGCATATTTCTAACTATGGGTCAAAACATAGTGAGGCCATCATTTCTGAAAACAAAAAGAATATTCAATTGTTTTATAACGTAGTTGATGCTTCGTCAATTTATGCAAATGCTTCAACAGCATTTACTGATGGGTCGGAATTTGGTCTTGGTGCTGAAATTGGTATATCTACACAGAAATTGCACGCCAGGGGACCAATGGCATTGGAGGCTTTAACAACATACAAATGGATTATCGAAGGAAACGGACAAATAAGAAAATAAACTGATAAAAAATAGCGCTTTATGATATTTGATTTTAAGATGATTGATTCTTTTTACAGGCAATTGGACTCGCGTATATTGGAAATAAGAAAAAAACTGAAGCACCCTTTGACATTAAGTGAGAAAATTCTATACAGCCATGTTTATCATAAGAATCAGACAAAATCATTTAGCAGAGGTATTGATTATGTTGATTTTCTGCCGGATCGTGTAGCCATGCAGGATGCCACAGCACAGATGGCAATATTGCAATTCATGATGGCCGGTAAAGATACTACCGCTGTTCCGACATCTATTCATTGTGATCATCTTATACTTGCACAATCAGGAGCTGAAGCAGACTTGAAATCAGCGAGTGTGACAAATAAAGAAGTATATGAATTCCTGAGTTCTGTATGTAATAAATATGACATCGGATTCTGGAAACCAGGAGCAGGTATAATTCACCAGATAGTTCTTGAGAATTACGCATTTCCCGGAGGGATGATGATAGGAACCGACTCACACACTCCCAATGCAGGAGGACTGGGAATGATTGCTATCGGTGTTGGTGGCGCTGATGCAGTTGATGTATTGGCAGGAATGGGATGGGAACTGAAATTCCCAAAAATCATTGGGATAAAATTAACAGGCAGACTAAATGGCTGGTCTTCAGCAAAAGACATTATTTTAAAAATATCCGGATTGCTTACTGTAAAAGGGGGAACAGGCAATATTATCGAGTACTTCGGGGACGGGGCTGAATCACTTTCATGTACAGGAAAGGCCACAATTTGTAACATGGGAGCAGAGACAGGAGCTACATGCTCCGTCTTCAGCTTTGATAAGTCAATGGCCGATTATCTGATAGCCACAGGAAGAAAAAATGTTGCTGATCTTGCGCAAAAAAACCAAGTTCATTTGTCTGCAGACAGTGAGGTCTATGCCGATCCGGCAGGATATTTTGATCAGTATCTTGAGATTAATCTTTCAGAACTTGAACCATATATTAACGGTCCTTTTACACCCGATCTGGCAACTCCAATTTCGCGTATGAAAGAGGAAGCAGTAAAGAACAATTGGCCTGTAGATGTGGAAGTCGGACTTATAGGATCATGCACAAATTCATCGTATGAGGATCTTTCACGGTCAGCATCGGTTGTAAAGGATGCTTTAGCTAAAAATCTCGTGGCCAGATCTGAATTCACTATTACACCCGGGTCCGAACAGATCAGATCAATAACTGAAAGGGATGGTTTCCTTGAATTATTCAGAAAAATAGGCGGTGAAGTATTCGCAAATGCCTGTGGTCCATGCATCGGGCAATGGGCACGCAAAGATGCTGAAAATAAAAAGGTTAATACAATTGTTCATTCCTTTAACAGGAATTTTGCCAAACGTACAGACGGTAATCCCAACACATATGCTTTTGTAGCTTCTCCTGAAATAGTTACCGCCATAGCCATTTCGGGTAAACTTACATTTAATCCCATAACTGATTCTTTAATAAATACCGATGGAAAAGAGGTCCGCTTGAATGAACCGGCGGGATTAAACCTGCCTCCTGATGGTTTTGGCAATGTCGATTCAGGATATCAGAAACCGACACATGGACAAAATGGGGAAAAAATAATAATTGCTGCCGGTTCAAAAAGGCTGCAGTTACTTTCTCCTTTCAAAGAGTGGGATGGACAGGATTTCTCAAACTTGCCTTTACTCATAAAAGCCAAAGGAAAATGCACCACGGATCATATTTCTATGGCTGGTTTCTGGCTAAAATACAGAGGACATCTCCAAAATATATCTGAGAATTATATGATTGGCGCTGTTAATTATTTCAATGATCAGACTAACAGTGTTTTAAATCAATTATCGGGATCATATGAAACAGTTCCCCGTACTGCCAGGGCATATCGTGATTCAGGTTCGGGATCTGCAGTAGTAGGCGAGGAAAATTTTGGCGAAGGATCTTCGCGCGAACATGCTGCCATGGAACCCAGATTCCTTGGAGTAAAAGTAGTGCTGGTAAAATCATTTGCAAGGATTCATGAGACTAATCTTAAAAAGCAGGGAGTATTGACATTAACCTTCGCGAATAAGAATGACTATAATAAGATTAAAGAGGATGATAAAATTGATATAACAGGTCTAACAAAATTTACTGCCGGCAATCAGTTAACTGTCACACTGACTCATTCCGATGGAACAAAGGAAAAATTCAATGCAAGCCACTCTTACAATGAATCGCAGATTGAATGGTTTAAAGCGGGAAGTGCTTTAAATATTATCAGAAAATCAAACAAAAAAAATGTCTGAAAAAATCAAATTTATTGATGGGAAATTAATCGTGCCTGAGAATCCGGTGATCCCATTCATTGAGGGGGACGGGACCGGCCCCGATATCTGGAAAGCATCAGTCCGTGTTTTTGATGCTGCTGTTAGCAAATCTTATAATGGGAAAAGGAAAGTCATATGGAAGGAAGTTTTGGCAGGGGAAAAAGCATACAAACTAACCGGAAACTGGATGCCTGAAGAAACGCTGGCAAGTTTCAGGGAATACCTGATTGGAATAAAAGGTCCTCTTACAACACCGGTGGGTGAAGGAATGCGTTCATTAAATGTAGCTTTACGCCAGGTTCTGGATCTCTATACTTGTTACAGACCAGTGAGATACTTCAATGGAGTGCCAAGCCCGGTAAAGAATCCGGAGAAGGTAAATATGCATATTTTCAGGGAAAACACAGAGGATATCTATTCCGGCATTGAGTTTATGAATGGTAAACCTGAGACAGAAAAGGTGAAAAGATTTTTGATTGACGAGATGGGTGTCAAATCGATCAGGTTCCCGAATACATCGTCAATAGGGATTAAGCCAGTATCGGTTGAAGGAACAGAACGTCTTGTAAGACAGGCAATTAAATATGCAATAAATAAAAAGTTACCATCAGTGACACTTGTCCATAAAGGAAATATTATGAAGTTCACTGAAGGGGCCTTCATGAAATGGGGATATGCTTTAGCTGAAAGAGAATTCGCAAAATATGTTTTTACCTGGTTGCAACATAAACAGATTTCAGAAAATCAGGGTTTGAAAGTTGCTGATGAGATGCTAAAAAATGCTGAGGCTGAAGGTAAGGTCATAATCAAAGATGTTATTGCTGATGCTTTTCTGCAGCAAATACTTACCCGACCTGCTGAGTATTCTGTGATTGCTACCCTGAATCTGAACGGGGATTATATCTCTGACGCTCTTGCAGCTATCGTGGGGGGGATCGGGATCGCTCCGGGTGCAAACATCAACTTTGAAAGCGGGCATGCCATATTTGAAGCAACACACGGGACGGCTCCAAAATACGCTGATCAGGACAAAGTGAACCCGGGGTCAGTGATTCTTTCGGGAGCATTGATGTTTGATTACATAGGATGGGAAAAAGTAGCTGAAAGTATATATTCGGGTCTGGAACGAACAATACAAAGTAAGAAGGTCACTTACGATTTTCACCGGTTGATGGAAAATGCAACCTTATTAAAAACTTCAGAATTTGCAGATGCAATAATCTCTAATATCATATCACAAACATTATAAAATATAATTTCTTATGGAAAACAACAATTATTTTGCAAAGCTGGAGGAATCTGTAAGAGCTTCATGTCAGATTGAAAATGAACTATTCGAAGAATTTGAGGTCAAGCGGGGTCTGAGGAATAAAGATGGAACTGGCGTCTTAGTCGGGTTGACAAATATCGGAGACGTTGTGGGATATAAGAAAGAAGATGGTAAGGTAGTTGCTATTCCGGGTAAATTATTGTACAGGGGCATAGATATTGAAGATATTGCCAAAGGATTCCAGAAAGAAGACAGGCATGGTTTTGACGAGACTGTCTTCCTTCTGTTGACAGGTCATTTGCCCAATAAGAATGAACTTGTGGAATTCGCTGAACATATGGCATCGTTAAGGGCTCTTCCTGACGATTTTGTCAAAGACATGATATTATCTATGAAAGGTAAAGATGTCCTTAATATTCTGGCGCGGTCGGTGCTGGGACTATATATTCTTGATGAAAATCCGGATAGTATTGAGCTTAAAAACATGATAAAACAATCCTTAAATATTATTGCAAAATTTCCGACGATTGTTGCATATTCATATCAGGCACTAAGACATCTTTACAAAGGAAAGACTTTGTCAATCCGTCATCCTCAGCCCAACCTTACACCGGCAGAGAATTTTCTTTATTTAATCAAAGGTGATTGTATCGCTTTTTCAAAACTTGAAGCTGATCTGCTTGACCTGATGCTTGTTCTTCATGCAGAACACGGAGGTGGTAATAATTCCACGTTTACAATGAGGGTGACCAGTTCCTCTGAAACCGATATTTATTCTTCCGTAACTTCTGCCATCGGATCATTAAAAGGGCCGCTGCATGGTGGTGCAAATGTTCGAGTGCTGGAAATGATGGAAGATATGAAAGTTCATGTAAAAGACTGGACCGATGAGGAGGAAGTGAAGCAACATCTTTTAAAGATTCTTAATAAAAAAGCCAATGATTTTTCAGGAAAGATATATGGAATAGGACATGCTGTCTATACTATTTCTGATCCCAGAGCTGCCATTCTAAAGGCGAAAGCGCGAGAACTGGCAATTGAAAAAGGTCGTCTAGATGAATTTGAGCTATATGCTCTTGTAGAAAGACTTACGCCTGAAGTTTTCAGAGTGTTTAAAGGAGAAAAATCGACAAAGGTAGTTTGCATTAATATCGATTTTTATTCTGGTTTTGTCTACGCCTGTCTTGATATTTCTAAAGAGCTATATACACCGCTTTTTGCTATTGCAAGAGTTTCGGGATGGTGTGCACACAGAATTGAAGAACTCACTTTTTCGGCTAAAAGGATCATCAGGCCTGCATTTAAAAATGTCTACGGTAAACACGAGTATATTCCGTTAAATATGAGAGAATAACAAAATGAATGAAACAATTCCCGGTTATGATGTACTTATTGTGGGAGGAGGTGTTGTTGGGACAGCTTTGCTCTATACTTTAAGCAAATACACGGATATCAAGAACATTGCGCTGATAGAAAAATATTCCGATTTTGGCCTGGTAAACTCTGCTTCTTATAATAACAGCCAAACTCTTCATTTTGGCGACATAGAGACCAATTACTCAATTGATAAAGCCAGAAGTGTAAAGAAGATGGCTGATATGGTTATGAAGTATCTTGAGAGTGAAAAGGGCATATCCTCGGATAAGAAATTATTCAGTAAATACTCAAAGATGGTTCTTGCTGTCGGAAAGAGTCAGGTTCAGGAATTGAAAAAAAGATATCCTGCTTTCAGCGAGCTGTTTCCAAAATTGAAAATGATAGAAAGAGATGAAATCGGGAGAATTGAACCAAGGGTTCTTGATGGAAGAGATCCCGGACAGGAAATATTAGCCCTGGTTACAGAAGATGGTTATACGGTTGATTTTAAAAGACTTTGTCATTCATTCGTAGACAATGCCCTTCGGAAAAAACCTGATTTGGATATTCATCTGGATACAAAACTTATAAAGGTCTCGAAAATTGAAGATCACTATTCTGTTTTGACTAATAAGGGTGAGTTCAGGTCTTCTGTGGTTATTATTGCTGCGGGTGGTCATAGTCTGATGATCGCAAAATCTCTCGGATATGGTAAGAACTTAGCAATATTATCCATGGCTGGCAGTTTTTATACTGCTCCAAAAGTGCTTAATGGTAAAGTATATACAATACAGATACCAAAACTACCATTTGCTGCAATTCATGGGGATCCTGAGGTTCACGGCGAGCAGATAACGCGGTTTGGTCCGACTGCAAAACCGATATTCCAGCTTGAAAGGCATAACATGTCGACTTTTTTCGAGTATTGGAAAACATTTGGACTGGGACTGAGTCCAATAATCAGCCTGCTTAATATTGTATTTGATAAGATTCTCTTTAACTACATTTTTTTCAATTTTCTTTATGATTTGCCGCTTGTGGGTAAACGTCTGTTTATCAAAGAGGTAAGAAAAATAGTGCCGTCTCTGAAATTAAATGAACTTCGATATGCCAAAGGGATCGGGGGTACCCGGCCACAGATAGTAAATAATACAACCAGGAAGCTTGAAATGGGAGAAGCAAAACTTACGGGCGATAAAATCATTTTTAACATAACTCCTTCACCAGGTGCTTCCACATGTTTGGGGAATGCTTATACGGATACTTCTATGATCATTGATTTTCTGGATAATAAGTATAAATTCAATAAGGAGGCATTCGAAAAAGACCTGATGTAAGGATCTTTGCTCGCCTGTGTATTTGCCCGCCAGCCCCCCTAAAGGGGGGTGAAATTTCGATTTTAAGGATAATTTTATTAATGTCAGGGAATTAGTCCCCCTTCAGGGGGAAGTCCCGCATCAGCGGGACAGTGGGCTCTACTCCCGAAACCAAATTCCTTTAGATGATCATGCTCCGGCATATACCAACAAAGCCAATCCTGCCAGGTATGCAAGGAACATAATATAAATCAGGTTATTAACTGATTTTGAAGCTCCTTTGAATTCTTTCCATATAAATACGCCCCAAAGTGCAGCAATAAGAGTAGCCCCTTGTCCTAAACCATATGATATTGCAAATCCGGCTTTACCTGAAGCAATAATGCTCAATGACATCCCAATGTTCCATATTACCCCTCCGAGAACACCATTGAGGTGAGCATCAAAACTTCCTCTGCTGTAATCCTTAAAAGAGAGCGGGCTTCCCTCAAACGGCCGCTTCATTATCAGGTAATTGAATAGCAAATTGCTTAAAAACACTCCAATGGCAAAAAAGAAAATTGCGGAATATGGAGTCAGCTTGCCTGGTTCAGGTGCATCAAAACTGGAAACCATTGAACTTGCAACGAAACGATAGAAAAGAGCCATCAGGATCCCTGCAGAAATGGAAAGTGAGATTCCTTTTCCTGAAACCTTCTTTAATGACAGGCTATGCTTTTTATATGCAGTGGCATCTATTATAATTGCTGCGACAATAAATGCAACTCCTCCGAAGAGTAACTTTGCATCACCATGAGGAGCAAATACATAATTGATTATGACGCCAAGAACCAGGGCAATTCCAACCCCAACCGGAAACGCGACAGCCATCCCTGCAATTGCCATAGCCGCAACGAGCAAAATGTTGGAGGCATTAAAAACTACCCCTCCGATCATTGCGTTTAAAATATTATGCGGTTCAGCCTGTCTTATATCCTGAACAAAACTCCGTCCGCTTTCACCAGTGCTGCCGAGTGTAAAACCAAGCAAAAGCGAAAACAGAAGAATACCCGATACATAATCCCAGTAGAATAGTTCAAAACGCCATGATTTACCTGCCAGTTTCTGAGTATTTCCCCATGAACCCCAGCAGATCATTGTAATAATGCAAAGAATTATGGCCAGCGTGTAACTTTGAGGTATAAACATAATAAGAGAGTTTAAAGTTTATGGTTTAGAGTTTGAAGTTTGAAACGGTACGTGCATCATTCTTGCTTCAATAAATGAACTTATCTGTGGTATCGGCATTTTTTGTTTTACGTAAAATTGTTTTCCATCAGGGGTGTTTTCCCATTTGTTGCTCCCATCAGTATTAATGATGATTTTCCCTCTGACAGTGTCGAAAAATCCATCCGTTCCATATACTCCGATAAGTACTGCGGTTTCGTCCCAGCTCATTCTTCCGTCTTTGTCTTCAGCAGAAAGTGGAATACTTATTCTGAAAACATCTTTCACAGGGCTGTTTTTTATTTCAGATTTTATAAGCTTCAGACCGGTATGGATTTCAGAACCAATTTCAAAACCGGTAAAAATGACCTCTCCCGGCCAGTTTTCATAAACATATTTTGAAGCTACAGAATCCATATAGATGTTGAATTCCTTTCCTTCAGGAAACCTTCCGGCCATAGATACTAATCTTTTTACCTTTTTTATTACCAGCTCTTCCCCGGTCAGAGGAGAGATATTATCAGGTTTTGATTTAAGCAGATTATAAAGGTTAGTCAAAAATCCTACTGTAATAATGGTAACGCTGGTATCAGATTGATTACTAAGTTCTCTTCTGTAAATATATACAGCATCAGCGGTTTTGGACGTAGATTTTATTGAATGAGGATATTTACTGACAATTGAATCTGCCCAGTGCTGAGAAGATCCAAGATTAACACCATTCGTCTTTGGAGCTCCTACAGGTAATTCACTTCTTCCAAAATAAGTATTAATAACATTTATAGAAGGAGCGACCAGCTCTTGTTTATTTGATGAAATGGTAGCAAGGATGTCAGCTTTCCCGCTATCTGCCATTGCGTGAAGAAAGGCCAGTGCACCTACATCATCATAATCAGGACCGAAGTCAGTGTCGAAGATTATTTTGACCGGTATAACATTCTTTTCGCCAGATTGATTTGCACAACCACATAAAATGAGACATGCAAGTACTGAGGATAAAAACTCTTTCATACAAGTTAATTTATCTATTTAATTTCATTTCTAAATGGAGCTGAAGCCTGAGCTCCCATGCGTGTCACCGAAATTGAAGCCGCTTTATTGGCAAAAACAACTGCATCATGAAGTCCTTTTCCCTCCGAGATACCTACTGCCAGAGCTCCATTGAATACATCTCCGGCAGCAGTAGTGTCTATCGGGTCAACCTTAATTCCGGGAATTAATCCGGAATAACTTTCAGATCTAACAAAGGCTCCTGTCTCGCCCAAGGTTATTATTACATTTTTTACACCTCTTTCCTGCAATAATACTGCCGCTCTTTCTACTGAAGGAATATCAGTGATTGTCATTCCCGTTAAAGCTTCCGCTTCAGTTTCATTAGGAGTTATCAGCCATGTATGCTTAAGAACGTTATCTGACAATTCGCAGGCTGGAGCCGGATTAAGGATCACTTTTATGCCATTCTCCGAAGCTGTAATTGCAGAATATTCAACTGTGCTTATTGGTATCTCCAGTTGAAGCATGAGAATTTCAAAATTACCAGTCTCGAAAATTACCGGTGAAATATCTTCAGGAAGCAGGTTGCCATTTGATCCCGGGGCAACCACGATACTGTTTTCCCCGGCTGAATCAACAGTGATTAATGCAACTCCTGAAGGAAGCTCAGCATCTTTAACAATATACTGTATATCAATGCCTTCTCTCATTAGCAAACCCACTGCCTGATTCCCGAATAAATCATTGCCCCTTTTTGTTATAAAAGTAACTTTCCCGCCGAGTCGGGCTGCAGCGACAGCCTGATTAGCACCTTTTCCACCCGGGTTCATCAGGAAGATTCCTCCGAGTATTGTCTCTCCGGGAGCCGGGAGTTTTTCGGTTTTTATCACCATATCGGTATTTGAACTCCCGATTACTAGTATTCTACTCATTGAAATATGCGTATATAATCAACAAACATTCTTTGAGGAAATTCTGTTGTGTTATCCGGTGGACCAGGCCAATTACCCCCTACAGCAACATTGAATATGAAAAACTGATCTGAATTGAAAGGATAGTTGTCTGCTCCTACATCCGAAATTGAAATATCCAGATATTTTTGGTCATCAACATACAGTTGCATATTATTCTCTGCCCATATAAGACTAAACACATGAAACTGCTTTGCGAAATCTCCGGATAACAATGAAAAGCTTGATCCTTTAGATGCATGTATGCCTGCTGTATTGCTCCAGTGCAGCGTGCCATAAACGGTTGCAGGAGTAGTGCCGATCAGCTCCATTATGTCTGTTTCGCCACATGCAGGCCAACTCACTGATGTAATGTCAGTTCCAAGCATCCATAATGCAGGCCATATCCCTTTGCCAACCGGTAATTTTGCTCTGATATCAATTCGTCCGAATTTAAAGAACTTTTTTTCCTGTGTGGTCATTCTGCCGGAAGTGTAATTGTTGGAACCAATGGTCACTCTCCTGGCTTCAATAATTAAATTGCCGTTTGAAATAAATGTATTCTTCAGACTGTTTGTATAAGATTCCAGTTCATTATTTCCCCAGCCTCCATTTCCATTACCAATTTCCTGGTTCCAATTATTTAAATCCAGACTGTTCCCTGAAAATTCATCACTCCACACCAGCGAATAACCGGAGTAAGTTAGTGGCGTAGTATACCCGGCATTATCTGTTGACAAATAAGTGCCATCTTCCGTTACTATTATACCCTTTGCTGAAGCAGTGGTCAATGTACAGAATTTTGGATTGGTTAAATTAACAGTAAACTGTAAATTTGGCTGACGGGTATTGAGGGTATCGCCTTTGATTTGAACATCAATCGTTGCCTCTGTTTGATTTTCAGGAATGGTAACAGTTCCTGCTGCATACACGAAGTCCCGCGGCGAAATTGCTGTTCCATCAGTCAATGCATAATCAACAGAAACTGAATTTGTTGCTGGTTTACTGAGAATTAGATGAAATGTCATTGTTGATTCTGTTGTGCTTCTCACCTGAGATACATCCTGAATGCTTAGATCCGGTCCAGGATCAGTTCCTTTGCTGCAGAAAAAAAGATTAAGCAAACTGAAAGAAAAAGTGATGACCAAAACCGATCCTGATAGTTTCATGTTATTTTTAAAATAGTATAGATTCATGAGCGAATTATTCACCATCATTCAGAATCCAAGATATAATTTTCTTTTTGAATTTTTTAATCAATGATATTAAATATGTTTAATCCGGGTTCCGATTTGATACCTAATAAGTATATTTAATCCATAATCCTTAATTCAAAATGAAAAATAAGTTGCACCGCGTTTTATTGATTGTTTCTGCACTTTTTATTATAATGTCAGGAATATCATATCTGAGCGGGAATGCCTCTGTGACAGGTCTTTTTCTTATTGCCGGATTCATTTCATTGTCTATCGCTGTCAGAGGATTTCAGAAATTTAAAGGCTTTTCCTATACACTATGGATATTTACTGCAGTTATTGCCTCGATGTTTTATCCCCGGTATTTCATTTCAGCTGGTGATTTTCAATTAAAGAAACTGATCGTTCCTCTCTTGCAGATCATTATGTTTGGAATGGGTTCACAAATGAGTTTCAAGGATTTTACAGGAGTCATTAAGATGCCAAGGGGAGTATTTGTAGGGGTCTTCTCACATTACATAATTATGCCACTAGTGGGTTTTTGCATTGCCGGACTGTTCAATTTTCCACCTGAAATTTCAGCCGGTATAATATTAATAGGTTGCGTTCCAAGCGGACTGGCGTCGAACGTGATGTCATTTTTAGCCAGGGCAAATTTGGCATTAGCCGTCACAATTGGTGCAATCTCCACAATGCTTTCTCCGCTTGTGACCCCTCTTCTTATGAAATGGCTTGGAGGACAATACATTGAAGTAAAATTTTGGAGCATGATGCTCGATATCCTGAATATGATTATTCTTCCCGTTGTAGCGGGTTTTATCTTCAATCTTTTTTCAAAAGGGAAAGAAACCCGGAAATCAATGACTATCCAGCTTGTTTCATATACACTTATTATCCTGTTTACAACACTTGTATATGTGAAATCCAAAGATACGGGGATGTCATCATTTATAGTCCAGTTCGCAAAATCGATGGGCTGGTTTTTCTTCCTTCCGATGATCGGAGCAAAAATTTTATCTTACTTCATTAAGGGGGATAATAAGTATTTGGAGAAACTCCTTTCTCTTATTTCAATGGTCGGAATTGCAGTTATAGTATCAATTATCACTGCTGCGGGTCATGACAGTCTATTAAAGGTCGGTGCATTGCTTCTGGTAACAAGCCTGTTACATAACATTGCCGGTTATACTCTTGGTTACGGGTTATCGTGGCTGGCGGGAATGCCGGAAAAGGACCGCCGTACTATTGCCTTTGAAGTGGGTATGCAAAACGGTGGACTAGCTTCGGGACTGGCGTTACAGATGGGTAAAGTCGCAACTGTCGGATTGGCACCTGCTATTTTCGGTCCACTGATGAATGTAACAGGTTCTGTTCTGGCCAATTTCTGGAGGGGAAAACCTGCGGGGGAGGAGTTGCCAAAATAATTTAGATAAGCACATCAATTTATGAGAGCTGCCAAAGCAGCGCCAACCAGACTGGATTGCTTTACCTCCATGAACTCAACAAACCGTTTCCTGTGGCCTGACAAATATGCTCTGAAGTATTTGTCAATCTGAGTTCTCATGTTATGAAGCTTATAATAGATGGATCCTTCAACAGTAACCAGAATCGGACACTCTTTTGTTTTTCCTTTATCTGTTTTAAGGACAACAGCAGCTAAATTTCCGGCAACCAGTAACGCAGCACGGTCGAGAAGACAATTTACAATTGTAAGGCAGCTTTCAACATCGTCCTTATCCTTTAAAAATGAGCTCAACAGGTTGTTATCAGAATTTGGTTCAACAATAAAAGCATTGACTTCCTCAGAGGATAATTCAGGTGAAGCTAATAAATGGGATGCTGTTGCACCTGCGAAGACCCCTTCTTTTGCCGCAGTTTTTAATGTCAGAAGGCAAAGCGGGCCGAAATATCCACCGGAAATCATTTTCTCAAATGTATGACTTCCCGGGTTTGTCGTGGCATTGTCAAACTGGTGATCGAGATCAGTCCGGGGAGCTTTTGAGAAGTTCCCCGATTCGATATTTATGATCTGGCTTTTTGATGAGTCAAGACTTTTGTTTTTCAGGATATTATTATTGTTTTCAATATAGCAGGTATTTGTTCCGGTTCCGAGAATATACCCCAGGAATGAATCATAATCATGTCCAATCGAAGCTGATTTGCCTGCCAGAAGAGTTGCAACCGTATCATTTAGTATAACAATCTGTTTTTCCGGCATGCCAAGCGCATCGAGCAGGTTTTTGCCGATAAGCTGACCAACCACTCCCGGAGCCTGCACTTCTTTGCAGAAATGAATAAGTTTACCATCCCTGTTCGGCAATATTTCAGAAGGATATGAGAAACAGAATCCGATCCTGTCAGTTTTTTCAGCCAGATGTCGTACATAATCTGCGATCGTTTTGAAGAATTCATCTTTGGAAATTTCGCCCTCCAGCCCCGGCATTTTATCATTTACTACGTTTGTTATTTCCAGATTTCCGCCTCTGCTTACTTTAACCAAAGCTGCCCTGAAATTTGTGCCCCCTGCATCAATGGCCAGTACCGGCAGATCGACACTGAAATGGTTATCAGCCTCAATATATGTGGGTATCATCTTGAGAGAACTGTCATTGCCTTGAAGTCCTCTTAACATTTCTGATGTAAATGAATCAACGATATTCTGAGTGTTAATATCTTCAGCTCTCAACTTATGTTCTTCCAGGAATCGTTTAACGTTTTTCATACCAGTTGGTTTAATCAGATATTGTCCGTCAAATATAAAAATATGCCCTGAAAATATAAGATTATTTTATAATATTGTATAAACCAATTATGACAGGAATATGCCTTAGCCTGACAGGGACCCATTTTAAAAATGATGTTAAATATATTTAAAAATAAAAATCAGGAATGAAAATAGTAAAGGAACTGGCAAAAATGATCGATCATTCGATCCTTCAGCCTACACACACTGATGAAGATCTGTTGAAGCAATGTGAAGTTGCTTTGAAATACGATGTAGCTTCTGTTTGTGTTAAACCATATGCGGTAAAGATGGCTGCCGGGAAATTAAGCGGCAGCTCAGTAAAGGTTGGCTGTGTAATAGGGTTTCCGCATGGGAACAGTTCCACTGCAGTAAAAGTCTTTGAAGCGGAACAAGCCTGCCGGGATGGAGCAACAGAAATCGACATGGTAATTAATATTGGCAAAACCCTTGGTGGCGACTGGGATTATGTTGAAAGTGAAATAAAAGCGATAACAGATGTATGTCACAGGAATAATGCCATTGTTAAGGTAATCTTTGAAACCGACTTTGTGACCAAAACGGAGGACAAGATCCGTCTTTGCGAAATTTGTACACGTGCCGGCGCTGATTTTGTAAAAACATCCACCGGGTACGGTTTTGTAAAACAACCAAATGGCGAGTATAATTATAAAGGAGCAACACTTGCAGATGTGGAACTGATGAGGAAGTTTTCCGGACCTTCGGTTCAGGTAAAATGTGCAGGAGGTGTACGCACGCTTGATGACCTGCTGAAAATGAAAGCGGCAGGAGCAACCCGATCAGGTGCGACAGCAACAGAAGCCATTATTACAGAAGCAATGAAACGTTTTGGAGAGAAATAGTATAAAGTAAAACTCAAAGTAACACAAAGTAAAGAACAAGACAATTAAACCTTTAGAAATGAAAAGACACCTTTTATCATCAATTATCACATTAGTTCTTTTATGGTTTTCAATTATTGTCCAAAGTCAGGATATTACTCTGAGCCAGGCCAATAAATCGGGTATTTACACGAAAGGTCAGAAAATTTCAGTTACAGCCTTTGCAGAAAATCTGTCGGGCGATACGCTTCATATAAGAGTTTATAAAAATAATTCACAGCTGATAGATCAAAAGAATATCTTAATCGGCAAAGACAGCATCACCGTTTATGAAGGTTCGGCAGATAAGCCTTGTTCAATTATTATAGAAGCAAAAGCCGCAGGTAAAAATGCCGGCTTGGGGATGTTAATTGATCCTGAAAAACTAAAACCCGGAGCAAGATGTCCTGCGGATTTTGATCGCTATTGGAACAATATTAAAAAAAGTTTAAATGCCTTGCCATGGGACATAAAAAGAGCTGTAGTTATGGGAACTGAGAGTGATAAGGGTTTCACCTGTGAAGACGTTGAGATCAATTGCCCTGGCCCAAAACCAGCCAGGGGTTACTTTGCCAGACCCGAGAAGGCTTCTCCAAAATCACTTCCTATCGTGCTGCTTGTTCATGCAGCCGGAGTTAAAGGTTCGTGGTGCCGGTCGGAACCTTCAAATGCGATGAAGTACGCAAGAATGGGTGCTCTTTGTTTTGATCTGAATGCACATGGAATGCTTAACGATAAACCGGAAGAATATTATGCGGATCTTGAAAATGGGGAACTTAAAACCTATTGGCTCCAGGGATTAACTAATAAGGATGAAGTATATTTCAGAGGAATGTACTTACGTTTATTACGTACCATTGATTTTTTAGCTCAGCAACCTGAATGGGACGGGAAAAGAATTTTGGTTATAGGAGAAAGCCAGGGAGGAGGGCAGGCATTAGTAGCTGCCGGACTCGACCCGAGAGTGAGCGCAGTTGTGGCAATTGTTCCGGCTATGTGTGACTGGTTTGGATCCCTTGCAGGACGAATGGGCGGATGGCCGCAACCTTTTGAATCAGATGCCTCAAAAAAAGAAATGCGGAAAGCCCTGCCATATTTTGATGCTGCAAATATCCTTAAGGATTCTAAAGCAATTATTTATACTGAAGTAGGATTAATCGATATGGTTTGTCCTTCAACTTCAGTTTATGCTGCTCTTAACCAGGCCAAGGGTCAAAAATTCATTTATGCAGTTCCTTACAGGCCTCATCATCAGCCGGAAGGAGCTCTGGCTAAAACCTGGGAAAAAGATTTTTATAAATCGCGGGAGGCATTTATTCAGAATTATCTCAGGTAATAAAACAAGGTATTATACCTGAAAAAAGTCAGATTTAATTCAGGATTTTTAAGATCGTATAAATTCAAAATCATTTCCAATACTTCTATTTTTAAAAATTTAAAAATGAAAACCAGTTTAATGCTTTCAGTTTTACTTTTTATGTTATGTTTCTTTTCAGTAGCACAGACTATTGATAAGGATTATAAACTTCCGGGAAAAGGAATAAACCAGCATCCCTTTTTATATGTAGGTGAATGGGATGTCCGTAATCCCACAGCTCAATCGATGTTTCTTGTTCGCGATGGCAAGGTTGTCTGGAAATACTCCATTCCCCAGAGAACAGCCAATGGTCGTATCCAGGAGTTTGATGACGCGACACTTCTTTCAAATGGCAATATTGTTTATGCATGCATGGCAGGAGCGGGAATTATAACACCCGAGAAGAACATTATATGGCAGTACATCTGTCCTGAAGGAACTGAAACCCACTCCTGCCAGCCCATTGGTAAAGACAGTGTCCTTATGGTACTCAATGGTTTTCCCGGCAAAGTTTTAATTTTTAATACTGCCACCAATACTCTGCTTAAGGAAATTGTAATCCAATCAGCTGCAACAAGCACACACGGGCAGTTCAGGCACGTCAGGATTACTCCAGATAAGACGATAATGGTAGGTCTGTTCGCTGAAAAGAAAGTAGTCGAATATACGTTGGATGGAAAAGAGGTCTGGTCTGTTGATGCTCCATCTGCCTGGTCAGCTATCAGGTTGCATAATGGAAATACCTTAATATCCGGAGATGCCCAGGGATATACCCGTGAGGTCAATAAGAAGGGTGAGACTGTATGGGAACTTACCCAGGCTGAAGTGCCATTCAAATTATACAATAACCAGACTGCCACGAGGCTGGCTAATGGAAATACTGTAATAACCAACTGGTGTGCCGGTAATAAAAACACTGAGGAATGGGCCGGGACAGTTCAGGTATTCGAAGTGACTCCCTATAAGAAAGTGGTATGGGCATTATCATCATGGAAAAACCCCGATCTGGGTCCATGCACCTATATCCAGTTACTTGACCAGCCTGGAAATCCCGACAATGGGGAATTACAAAGGTAAATGACCAGCAGAAAGGAAATGCCAAAAATTAATTATAACTGAAATGAATAAAAAACTGATCGGACCGATAGTTTTGTTCCTGTTGAGCTCCTCAATGCTTATGGGACAGAAAAACAAAATTTATGAGATAAAATCTCCCGATGGCAACATTAAACTTCATATTGAAGCCGGTGCGAAACTCCAGTGGTCCGTTCAGTCTGACGGACAGCAGATTATTGCGCCTTCCCCAATTTCACTTCAGTTGACAGGCGGGGAAGTCCTTGGTGAAAATGTGAAGGTTTTATCAACAAAAACTGACAGAATTGACAATGTGATAACTGCAGTAAACTATAAAAAATCAACTATTCAGGACCAGTGCAATCAGTTTACATTAAACCTAAAAGGCGATTATGGACTGATTTTCAGGGTATATAATGAAGGAGTGGCATATCGGTTTTTTACAAAGAGAAAAGTGGAACTTTTTGTGAAAAATGAAGAAGCCAACTTCAACTTCAATGCTGATTATAAAGTGTTTGTGCCTTATATGTGGGATTACAGGGATGGCAAAATTTTCAATTCATCTTTTGAAGCTCTTTATAAGGAGATCAATATATCGAAATTTGCCAGTGATTCTCTGGCTTTCCTCCCTGTGCTGGCTGATGTCGGAAATAATAAGAAAGTTGTTATCCTTGAAGCTGACCTTGAGGATTATCCCGGCATGTATCTGAATATTAATCAGACCCGTAAAGGATTTATGGGGGTATATGCTCCTTACCCGTTAGAAGCCAAACCGGGTGGCTACGGAGGCATAAATTATATTCCAACTAAGAGAGCGGATTACATCGCCAGGGTCAATGGTACGCGTAATTTTCCGTGGAGAATAGTTGTAATAAGCAACCAGGATAAAGAATTGCTGAACATTGATATTGTTCAGAAACTGGCTTCCCCTTCGAGATTAAGTGATATCTCCTGGATCGAGCCGGGTCAGGTTGCCTGGGACTGGTGGAACGACCGGAATATTTCTCATGTGGATTTTAAAGCCGGAATGAATACTCCCACATATAAGTATTACATCGATTTTGCTGCAACCAACAAAATAAAATATATCATAATTGATGCAGGATGGTCAGAGATGCTGGACCTTACAAAAATAAATCCCGAGATTAATCTTAAATCAATAATTGATTATGGCAAGCAGAAAGGCGTGGGAGTGATTCTTTGGGCTTCATGGTATGCAGTCACCCGGCAGATGGATAGCATATTCCCATTGTATTCCGGGATGGGAGTGAAAGGATTTAAAATTGATTTTGTTGACCGCGACGATCAGCTTGCAGTAGCTTCCCTGTATGAGATTGCTAAAAAAGCATCAGATTATCATTTGATGGTAGATTACCATGGAGTCTTTAAACCGACTGGCCTGCAGAAAACCTATCCGAATGTAATTGGTTTTGAAGGTGTAAAGGGATTGGAGAATTATAAATGGGCCGTCGAGGATCAGCCTCGCTATGTAGTCACTATTCCTTATTTACGTATGATGGCTGGTCCAATGGATTACACCCCCGGTGCGATGAGAAATTCCAATAAGGAGAACTTCAGACCGGTAAACTCGAATCCCATGAGCCAGGGTACCCGGTGCCAGCAAGTGGCTATGTATGTTGTTTTTGAAGCGCCTCTTCAAATGCTTTCTGATAATCCGACCATCTACATGAAAGAACAGGAATGTACTGATTTTATTACCAGTGTACCGACTACTTTTGATGCTACAGTGTCTCTCGACGGAAAAGTGGGAGAGTATGTGGCACTGGCACGCAGAAAGGGAGATACATGGTATGTAGGAGCAATGACCAACTGGACACCAAGGGATCTTTCTCTTGATTTTTCATTCCTTGGCGAAAGAGATTATCAGGCAGTAATTTTTCAAGATGGTATTAATGCCGATCGTGATGCTACCGATTACAAAAAAGAAGTGATAAAGATTTCCAAAGGCAGCAAAATAGAGGTTCATCTTGCTCCCGGAGGAGGCTGGGCAGCAAGAATTGAAAAAATGAAATGATGAAAACAATTTGACCGATGAAAAATAAATTGAATTTATTCCGGGTTTTAGGGATTTTATTATTAATCCTCGCTTTTTCAAGTTGCACACAAATCAAACCTGAATCTTCAAACCAGAAATCACAGATTATTTCTAAACAAATTCCTCACCTCGAAAAACAGGGAACAGCTACCCGGCTGGTAGTCGAAGGGAATCCGTTCCTTATGATATCAGGTGAATTGCATAATTCCACCTGCGGAGGATTTGATTATATGAGACCAAAATGGGAAGTACTGGCCAAAAAGAATCTGAATTCTGTTATTGCCACTGTTTCCTGGGAACTTATTGAACCTGATCAGGGGAAATTCGATTTTAAATTGGTCGACAGCATAATAGCAGGTGCAAGAAAAGCAAATCTTAAGTTGGGATTGATCTGGTTTGCCAGCTGGAAAAATGGAAGTTCTGTCTATGCCCCTGCCTGGGCAAAGAAAGATTATGAAAAATATCCCAGAGTGAAGGATGAGAATGGTAAAACACTTGATATTTTATCAACTTTCGGGAAAGCATCTGCAGAAGCAGATGCAAAAGCATTTGCTGCACTAATGGGGCACATCAAAGAAATAGATGGTGAAAAACAAACTGTAGTGTTGATTCAGGTTGAAAACGAAATGGGTGTGGTTGATGATTTAGGTACAACTATTGGAAACGCAAGGAGAGATTTCAGTGCTCCGGCAAATGCAGCATTCAATGGTCCAGTTCCGCAGGGATTCATCGAATATCTTATTAAACATAAAGAAAATCTGTTTCCTGAACTCTACAAAGTATGGTCAGCACATGGTTTTAAAACTTCAGGATCGTGGGAAGAAGTTTTTGGCAAAAGTGTATTAAAATCTGATATGAAAGACTGGCAATTTTACTCTTATTACACTGAAGAACAATTCATGGCATGGAATTATGCCAGTTATGTAGAGAAAGTAGTAGCAGCCGGTAAAAGGGAATATCCTTTGCCCATGTATGTGAATGCATGGCTTAAGCAGCCTTTCAGTTACTGGCCTGGAAGATATCCATCAGGAGGTCCTTTACCCCAGGTTCTTGATGCATGGAGGGCCGCTGCACCTTCAATTGATTTTATCGCTCCGGATATTTATATGGACGATTTTACATGGGTTTGCCAGGAATACACCCGAAGCGGAAATCCATTATTTATACCTGAGACAAGAGGTGGTGAGATTGGTGCCGCCAGAGTATTTTATGTGTTTGGGCAATACAATGCCGGCTGTTTTGCTCCATTTGGCATTGATGACATAACAAATGCGAAAAACGATCCGCTTGAGGAAAGTTATGCCGTACTGCAAAAGATGTCTCCTGTTATTCTTGAGCATCAGGGCAATGGAACTATGAAAGGAATACTTGTCGATACAAAATCTCCGGTTCAGAAGTTCGACCTTGGAGATTATACGATTGAAGCCCGGCTTGCAGGAAGGGAGAAAACTGAAATTGCCGGAGGCTTAATAATCCAGACAGGTAAACAGGAGTATATATGTGCAGGCAAAGCACTTGATGTACTTTTTATTCCAAAAAATGATTCGATGCACGTGGCATTGGAAGCTGTAGAGGAAGGTACATTTAAAGACGGGAGATGGATTAATGAAAGAAGGTTGAACGGTGATGAAATTCACACCAGTTTATTCACCGGGACAGGCCTGCGGATCCAGGGCAACAAGCCAACTATCCAGAAAGTCTCTCTTTTTCTGTACAAATAATCAAGAATATCTGTTATTATAATCTGATATTACTGCATTTGAATGAACAAAGACTGATTAGCACCATCTGTGAAATAAAAACAAGTTTTATTTATATATTATCATGAAAATCAGAGTAATTAAAAAGCTTATATTCCAGGGCATTTTGATTTGCTGCAGTCTTGCAAGCTCCAATTCATTGTCAGCTCAGGGTGCAATGATCAATGTTTCAGCCAGGCATTGTACAAGCCTTAACGGGAAATGGGAGGCTATTATCGACCCGACAGGAGCCGGAGACTGGAGGCAGGTATGGCAGGAAAGGAAACCCGGGAAAAAAACTGATTTTATCGAATATTCATTCGAAGGAGGTCCGGTCTTAAATGTCCCGGGAGACTTTAATTCCCAGATGCCCGAGTTAAAATACTATGAAGGAACTGTATGGTATAAAAAAACTTTTAATTATGATCTTAATAAGAGCAAGAGGCTTTTTCTTCATTTCGGAGCTGTAAACTATATTGCCAGTGTATATCTGAACGGAAATCTCCTGGGTAAACATGAAGGAGGATTTACGCCATTTCAGCTTGAAATTACCAATGCGGTCAAGAAAGGTGGAAATACTATTATTGTAAGAGTAAATAACCAAAGGCTGAAAGATGGCATTCCCGGACTTGGATATGACTGGTTCAATTACGGGGGCATAACACGTGATGTAAATCTGATTGAAACTGAAAACACTTATATAAGCGACTATTTCATTCAATTGAAAAAACAATCATCGGGAGAAGTTTTTGGTTGGGTTAAACTGAATGGATTTCGCCCTGTTCAGGAAGTCGAAGTACGAATACCAGAAATAAAGGTTGATTATAAAACTAAATCAAATAATGAGGGTTTAGCGGAGGTCAGGTTTTCTTCGAGGTTTGAACTATGGTCACCCGAAACCCCCAGGCTTTACAAGGTAATTATTCAATGTGAAACTGACACTGTTAATGATGATATCGGCTTCCGGAGCGTTGAGGTTAAGGGATCAAAAATTCTTCTTAACGGGAAGCAGGTTTTTCTTAAAGGGATTAATATTCACGAAGAGAATCCTTTCAGGGCAGCAAGAGCTTATTCAGAGCCGGATGCCTTGATTCTTCTGACATGGGCAAAAGAGTTAGGATGTAATATGGTTCGGTTGGCCCATTATCCGCACAACGAAAATATGATAAGATCAGCTGAGAAAATGGGGATGATGGTGTGCGACGAAATACCTGTTTATCAGCAAATAGAATTTTCAGCTCCGGGTGTGACCAATAAGATGGATCTGATGATGCGGGAGATGGTCAGCAGGGATAAGAATCGCTGCGGAGTAATAATATGGAGCCTTTCTAATGAAACAAGCTCCTCTCCGGCCAGGGATAATGCATTAGCAGATCTCACTGTTAAATGCCGGCAGCTCGATTCAACCAGACTTATTACTTCTGTAATCAATGATCAGAATTACAAAAACAACACATTAAATGTATGGGATACACTTTATCGTCATTTTGATATCATCTCATTAAATGAATACCTGGGTTGGTATGTGCCATGGCAAGGGCGACCCCAGAACGTGAAATGGAACCTTGTATGCAACGATAAACCAGTAGTAATTTCAGAATTTGGCGGTGAAGCTCTTTATGGAAACAATAATGGGCCAAAAGATGAAGCAGCAAGCTGGAGTGAAGATTACCAGGAGCAGATTTATAAAGACCAGACAGAGCTTTTTAAAACTGTACCTGATCTTTGCGGAACATTTCCCTGGCTCCTGGTTGATTACAGATCCTCGGGAAGAATGCATCCAGTCTATCAGAACGGATGGAACCGTAAAGGATTAATTTCTGATGGCGGCGACAAAAAGAAAGCCTGGTATATCCTTAAAGCTTATTACGACGGTATAAAAAACATTTATTGAATCAGTCCCGAAATAACTGCATCCGGGTTGGAATATTTTTTACTCTGAAGGACTAACTCCATAGCCTGTCGTGCGAACGTTTATCGTTCCATTCAGGTGTTGGTTCAAAGTAACCGTTGGCATTCGGGCTTAAATGTTTCTTAACCTCTTCATCATTCAGCTCAATTCCTAATCCGGGTGCTGAAAGTGGCACATTTGCAAAACCTTTCGTAATCAATTGTCTGCCATCTGTTGTTTTAACCAAACCTTCCCACCATGGAACATCAATGTTATGGTGCTCACAGGCGAGAAAGTTTTGTGTGGCAGCCGCACAATGTACGTCAGCCATAAATGAAACCGGTGTACCTGCCTGGTGAATCGCCATTGCTACTCCGAGTTCTTCCGCATAATCACCGATTTTTTTAGTCTCTAAAATGCCGCCGGCAGTTGCCAGGTCGGGATGGACAATATCAACTGCGTGGATGTCTATCAGGGGCTTAAAGTTTTTCAGCAAATAAATATCTTCCCCGGTAAGAACCGGTGTTTCAAGTGCATCAGACAGAGTCTTCCACTGGTCGGTGAATTCCCATGGAATAATATCTTCCATCCATGCCAGCCTGAATTTTTCTAAAGCTCTGCCCAGCCGGATGCCGTTATTCAGATCAAAATGTCCGAAATGATCAGTTGAAAGAGGAATTTCATACCCTACCATATCGCGAACACGTTCCACTATCTTGGCCAGTTCTTCCAGCCCTTTGTCAGTAATTTGAATCTGAGTAAAAGGGTGTTTGGTATTTTCATAAGACATGTAATTGCCCTGCCATTGTTTGAGATCGCCGTTGTTCAACCAGTAATTCTGATTCACTAAAGTTCCGGGTATATTCAGGAGTTCTGAGATAGATAGATCCATTTTCAGCCAGGTGTATCCCTGATCCTCGGTCCGGAATTTAATCAGCTTTATCTGTTCTTCCGGTGTCTTAGCTTCAGGAGTATCGGCGTATAATCTGATTTTATCACGGTATCTGCCGCCCAATAACTGCCATACAGGCACTCCGTAAGCCTTGCCGCATAAATCCCATAGAGCCATTTCCACACCGCTTACTCCTCCTCCCTGCCGGCTTTGCCCTCCAAATTGCTTAATAATTTTAAAAATCATCTCCACGTTACAGGGGTTTAACCCCAGGATACGGCTTTTTAAAAAAAGTGCATAACGGGGATCGGCTCCGTCTCTGACTTCTCCCAGACCGTAAATACCCTGGTTTGTATCGATACGAATAATTGCAGTACCACCCATAGCCGCTGTCAAAGCATAACGCATGTCGGTAATTTTCAGTTCTGATGGATTTGAAGCGCGTTGGATATTAGATGTTGTCTGAGCGATTGTATCTTCAACGGACAATTTCATAAATCCTCCCAAAGCTATTCCTCCCATGACAGCCTTTTTGAGGAAACTGCGGCGGCCCTTTGATGTTGAAGGATCCGCAATTTCTGCTTTGATAGTTTCCGCTTCTGCTTTTTCCTGCAATCTGCTTTTTTCTGCAATCTGATGTAAAATATTCTTCATTGTAATTGATTATTAATAAGATACTTCTTAATGAGATTTGTAAAAATTCTTCGTGAGCCTTTGAGAAATCCTTAATGTGTCTTTGTGGTTAATTCTTCTTCATCCACAAAGGGCACAAAGTACATCACAACACAAAGGTAAGAGTGCATCAAAAGTTTCTTTCCTTAAGATAATTATCCAGTTCTTCCTTTGACATCGGAAGTTTGCCAGGGTAATTATTAAGCCAGTTCAAGAAGTCCTTTTTTATCTCCTCACTCCACTCACTATCTATCTGGCCTGCAAGATATTTCTTCTCGCGAAGTCGCTGGTGCCCGAATTCATCACGAAGCTCCGTAAATTCTGAAGTAAGCACCAGGTCTTCGACAAGATAAGCAGGAATAAAGATCACTCCATATTTCTTAGCAAGAACAACATCGCCCGGTAAAACGGTAGCGCGTCCGACACGTATGGGGGCATTAATGGAAGTAAGCATCATTTGTTGAATGTACGATGGGTCCTCTCCTTTAATCCAGCCGTTAAACCCCTTAATTTCATCCAGACCCTCCTGATCTCTTACAGATCCGTAGAAGACCACACCTCTTTGTGATTTTGCATAAATTGAATTGCCTAGATTGTCACCAATAAGTGTGCCGTCCACAATTTTGCCATAAGCATCTGCTACATAAACATCTCCAGTGACTAATATATCAATTGGCCAGGAATTGGTCCCTCCTTGCTGAGCCCTGTTTTCAATTTTGCCCTGGGCTCTCACCAGTTTTTCAAAATCAGGCCTGAGAGGCATGTACTGGGCTGTTACAACACGTCCGGTCATTGCTTCTTCCGGATGGATAATTGTCCAGTCTCCTTCAAACTGGTTCTGAAACCCTTTGTTCCTCAGAGCTCCCCATGCTTCTTCAAGAGATATCTTTTTAAGCCTTTCAAGAATAGCATCAGAAACTTTTGGTCGCCCGTCAGGAAAACGCTCACCTTTCCATTCAGAAGTCAATGCTTTGATGTACTCAGGTGATGAACCCACGTTTTGACCATACATAAAAAAGCTGCATGACATAAAAGTTGCAAGCAAAACGATTTTTTTATTCATATATAAGATTTTAAATAATCGCAAAACCAGATATCAATATAGATTTTATTTTACTTTTTGCCTGATAAAGGGATGTTACAATATCGTTCGAAATAAAATGACAGAGCACCTCCTGCTCTCGTCGAAAATTGGCTTCTATATAATCGATTATCATATTCTTTTAATTTATTGTAATTTATTGGCTGCCACTGACAATGATGCAATGTCACCGATTTGTTCATCGAGTTCGGCTGGAACAATACGGCATACTTTGCGGGCCAGCGGTAAGGAATCCATCTTTAGCGCCTTTTCAAGCGATGGGATCAAAAGATGACTGGCACGAACATAAATGCTCCCGATAACAATGCATTCCGGATTCAGAATGTCGATCAGCACTGAAAGGCCTTTGCCCAGATAGGTTCCACACGTTTCAAAAACACCAAGGGCTAATGACGATCCATCATTGGCTGCTTCCGCAACCTGCTGAGCTGTTATTGATTGCAATTCCTCTATCCCTTTGCAATAAGAAACATTTTCTCCCATCTGGAACATTTCCATCGCTCGTATCCTGGCTAACTGGGCAATGCCGCTCCCACTGCAAAAACCTTCAAATGAACCTGCCTTACCGTAACCTATTGGTCCAAAGTTTTCCAAACGGATATGGCCTACTTCTCCGGCATTATCGTTGGTTCCCGAGTAGAGTTTTCCATCAAGTATTAAACCTGCTCCAAGACCGGTGCCAAAAGTAAGAAAAATCATATTTTGTGTCCCACGGCCTGCCCCGAATTTCCACTCGGCCAGAGCACAGGCATTGGCATCGTTCTGGATTGAAGCAGGGATTGAAAATTGATTTTCGAAATATTCAACAATATGCACTTCATTCCAACCCGGAAGATTAGGAGGCGACATAACCACACCTTTTTTACTGTCAAGAGGCCCTCCGCAACTGATACCAATAGCGGTAATGTCCATGACTGAAAGTTTTTGCTTCTTTAATATTTCTGAAATCCCGTTTTTCAACTTGGGAAGCATTCTTTCTGGCGTAGCGTAATCAGAAGTGGTATAGACCACTTTATCCAATACTTTTATCTCGCCTCCATGGCTCAAGTGGCCCAGAATAACAGCACATTTGGTTCCTCCGATGTCTATTCCTGCGATGTTCATAGTCTAATCTCTGATAATGTCTAGCTTTTTATACCAGCGCTGATAATCATCAAGTTTATATGGTGGTTCTCCTGCCAAATAATGGTTTGCATATTTTTCTTTTCCGATAGTATATTCAATCAACCACATCGATTGCTTATGGTTCTCTGGTATATTTCCGATTACAGTTTTCCCGTTCGAAGGAATCTCAAATGAAGAAGAAAACAGGGTCTTACCGCTATCAGCATCCCTGACGAAAACGGTGCCTGACTTTGCTTCCCTTGTATCGTTCACCGCAACAACCTGATGTATGCCATCTTTTGAGTCTCCGATCATAACACAGGCATTATGCTGGACCTGTTTTATATAATAATAGGCTAGTTTTTTACTGTTATAATAGTCAACAACCGCATCCGAAATTATTGGCCATCCATCGCGCAGATTCCACCAGATGATTCCTGTCTTACGAAACTTTTCCATACGCCATAATTCTATGAAAAATTTCATGGCTTCTGCCTGTACTGCCTGTGAAGCAAAAATGAATTGGTCCAAATCTTTTGGGCATTCCCCAAATAAAGCCTTCACCTGTTTTATCATTAAATCATTCCGGACATCCGAAACACGTGATTTTGGATGGGCCCTTACTGCCTTGGTCTGCCATTCATCGTTCCATTTACCATCACTTGTCCATGGATAAACATATTCCGGATCGAACATTTTTTCCAGGCTTTTGCGGTTGGGGCATCCATGATATCCGATTTCGCTTACGAAATGAGCATTTACCCTGGTGTAAAAAGGGGATTTATAATAACCTCTTGGTCCCCAGAGATGAACTTCAGGTAATAAATCGGGATTGTTCCCCATCCTGTAATATTCCTCACTTGAATAGGGTGAGCTGGGTAAATAAGTCCTGACAGGATCATATTCCCATATAATCCGCGGTAAAACATCTCTGCTGATTATGTCAAGCCCCGGATCAATATGCTTGCTAAAGGTCCATTCGAGCGAAGCATCATTCTCATTGTTCCCTGACCAAAGAACCAAAGAAGGATGATTACGCAGCTTTAGGACGACATTGATTGCTTCCTTTTTTATTTTTTCTGTGAAATCATTATTCTGCGGATATGTTGTGCAACCCATCGCAAAATCCTGCCAGACCATAACACCGTTTTCATCACATAAATCAAAAAAATCATGATCTTCATACACATTACCTCCCCAACAACGGATCATGTTGCAATTAAGGTCAGGAATCATTTGGAAGACATCTTTCAAATGATTCTTATCACGACTATGTAAGGCATCAAGCGGCACCCAGTTTGTCCCCCGTACAAAAATTTTCACTCCATTAATTTTAAATACAAATTCTCCGGGGTTTTCTTTTGTAGTAATATCCGAATGAATTAATTCGGCAGTTCTGATACCTATTTTTTTCTTTTTCTCGTCCAGGATATTCTTTTTATCATCTAAAATCCTGATGGTTGCCTCATATAGTACAGGATCACCATAACCTCGTGGCCACCAATAATATACCTTGTCAAGTGATATTTTCTGACGGCCACAATAATAAATCAGCGGGTATGAATTCTCATAGATTATATTGGAGTCTTGTATAAGAGAAACTTCCATTGTCAATCCATCAATAGTGGGATAATCTGTAGCTAATTCCCAATCTAAAAGTAATTCTGCTTTTCTTTGGGGAACATCTACATTATTGGTCATCCAGTAAACCTCTTTTAACCTTGTAGGTTTTTTAATATTAAGATATATCTCCCGCCAAAGACCTGCGCTTACTAGTCTGGGCATAATATCCCAACCATACATATGTGGAGCTTTCCGAACATGTGCGCCTTCCGGACCAAAATCATTGCGGCTGCCTACAACACCATTGGAATATTTTTGACCTTCAGTAACAGCCGGATCGATGCAGATATAAATACTATCGTCGCCATTCGGGTTTAACAGATCAGTAATATCAAATCTGTGATCGATAAACATATTGTCTGTTTTTCCGACAAATCTGTTATTTATCCAGATACTACCAAAACAATCTAATCCTTCTATAACAATTTCAACCCGCTCACCAACAGCATGAGTGGGTGTTTCAAATGTTTTAAAATACCACCATTGGAAGGCTTCATATTTTCTCAGATCATAGACATTATTACCCGTCTCCGGATTTTTTATTTTTCCGGAAGCCATCAAATCAAGTTCAACGTTTCCAGGAACAACAGAAGGTATCGCTGACAAATTCATTTTCTTCAATTCATCAGGATTCGCTGGGGTATTTTTGTCAAACGGGCAATAAAATAATTTCCAGTCTCCGCATAAAGATTTGTTTATATTATTCTGTCCAGAAAGCCAATTTCCTAAAAGTAATGCTGCAAGTAAGATGATAATTTTCTTCATTATCTCATGCTTTTAGTTATTGAGAAAATTGTGGCTCATTTAAAATCAATATTAAATGAGATATTCAAAATCGATCATAGCTTTCATTACACCATCTCTGTATTCTGCTACAAGGTCAAAAGCTTCTTTCGTTTTTTCAAAAGGGAACCGATGTGTAACCATACTTTCAATTTTGATTGATCCGTTTTTCATCATTTGAAGCGTCTGCTCCACACAATCCACCTGCCTTCTGATGAATTGAATTAATATCTCTCTTCGTCTGGTAGTTTCAACACTTAACGACCATCGGTCAAATTCAGGAATACCAACCACAATCAGTTTACCACCTGGTTTCAGGAGATCAACAGCCTGATCCAGTGCCTCCTGCTTGCCACAGCATTCAAAAGCAATATCAAGTCCCAATTGCTCCTTGCGCATTATGTTTCTTACAATGTTCTCTTTCATCGGGTTCCCCGCAAAGACAACCCCTTCCTTACCAGCGATTGCAAGCCTTTCATCTATAATATCTGTAACATATATTTTACCAACACTCTGTGCCCTGGCAGCCAGCATAACACTCATCCCGATTGGTCCGAATCCGAATATCCCAATATTGAGGCCTTTGACACCACCGGATTTTTTTTCAGCATATACTCCGATAGCGAGCGGTTCCGAAATTGAACCATGATCGCTTGTTAAATTCCCGGTAAGGGGGAAGCAGCTTTTTTCAGGCATCACAATATATTCCATAAGGCACCCTTCGGCCTGTCCGGGACAGCCAAGAAACCGGAGTTTACGACAGGTGTGATGTCTGCCTGCAAGGCATTGATCACATTCCAGGCACGGCATTGCAGGATCAATAGCGATCAGATCACCAGGCTTAACCCTTTTTACAGATTTGCCGACTTCAACAACCACTCCTGCACCTTCGTGTCCTACAGTGAACGGGTAAACTACTTTTTGAGAACCTATCTGACCCTGCGTATAATAATGAATATCCGAACCACAGATTCCAACTGCCGACATTCTGATTTTCACATCACTGGAATTTACTAAAACCGGTTCAGGAATATCCCTCATTTCCATCTCTCTTATTCCTGTGAGCATCATTGCTTTCATTAGGCCCCGTTTTTATTATTATAAGCAAATATAAAAATAAGTTGGTCATTCTTTGCGCCTTTGCATCTTTGCGAGAAAAAGGATTCCGATAATATTAATTTTCAGGTAGCGTATAAAGTTAAAATTAGTAAATTCACAACATAACTTGATGAAAATTTTTTTACAAATGAGAAAAATCTACGGAATAGGAGAAACAGTTTTTGATATTATTTTCAAAAATGAACAGCCGCAGGCTGCTAAAGCAGGTGGAGCAATGCTCAATACTACTGTTTCACTTGGAAGGATAGGTTTGCCCGTTTCCTTTATCAGCGAGTATGCAGGCGACAATGTTGGCAGAATAATCGATAGCTTTCTATCAGAAAATGGAGTAGGGACGAGCTATGTTGATCATTATAAAGATGGCAAGACAAAACTTGCATTGGCTTTTCTCAATGAAAGAAATGATGCCAGTTACACTTTTTACCAGGACTATCCTGAAAAAAGGTTAAATATTCATTTCCCGGAGCTCAGGAAGGATGATATAATTCTTTGCGGCTCTATTTATGCTATTACGGGTGAGATAAGGAAGAAGTTCATGGATCTGATAACTGCGGCAAAAGAAAGCTGCGCAATTGTGATCTATGATCCGAATTTCAGGCCTACACATTCTTCTGATCTTGAGACGCTTATGCCGATGATCATTGAAAATATGCAAACTGCGAAGCTGATAAGGGGTTCTGATGAGGATTTTAAAAACATCTTTGGTGCAAATACTCCTGATGAAGCATGGGATGTTGTCAGAAAATATTGTAACTGTCTGGTCTATACGGCCAACGCTGAAGGAGTTTATGTCAGAACTGTCAGTTATACAGGGAGGTTTGAGGTAAAAGCTATTAAACCGCTCAGTACAATCGGAGCAGGCGATAATTTCAATGCAGGAATGATGGCGGCAATATATTTGAATCAGATAACATCAGATCAGCTTGATAAAATGGGCGAAGATAAGTGGTCAAAAGTTATCTCAATGGGTGTTGATTTTGCTACCAATGTATGCTTGTCTTATGATAATTACATTTCTCTTGACTTTGCCAAAGAATTAAAAATAAAGACATCTGTTTAAAATAAAACCTTTCAACCGCAAAGGTCGCTAAGTTATCGCAAAGGTCGCAAAGAAATATATTATTGAATTCCTTTGCGAGCTTCGCGTTCTTACCCACCGGAGCTTTAGCATAGGTGGGCTTTGTGTTCTTTGCGTTTAATGAATTTATTTAAATAAGTTTGGCATTGGCCAGCAGATATTTCTCCGCTTCCAGGGACCAGATATACCCGGTTTTTGAAACAATCTCATTAAGTCCGGCATAAACAGCATCCTTTTTTCCTAATTCACCCAGACTGGTAAGAGCTACTAGCGGCATCGATATATTTGTGTAAATCAGTTTTTTACCACCGGGAATATGGGGGAGGTTCAGCGTGGTATCAATTACGGAATCCAGTCCGCCAACATGTGTGACCATGATAGCCGGATTAATCTTTCCTTCACCCATTAGTTTTAACGATTCCTTCATATCATCTGTGTTGCCTCCGGATGTACCAACTATATGCGTGAATGCGTAATGTACATTATAGAAATTAAATTCGGCTTTAAATTCCGGGTTAACGGGACCTGCAAAAAAGTTGAGACATCCGTCGAAACCCAGGATTGCATCCCCAAGTTCAATTACTGGCTTCACTGGAGCAAAAATGAAAACATCATCAAATCCTTTATCGCCGGTGAGATCACGCAGATGTTTTACCGGATCTTTGATTTTCCCGGTATTAACATAGACTAACTGAACACCCTCTTTTTCTGCATGGTCAGAGGTAAATATTGAAGATGCTCTTTCAAGTCGGTAATCATCAATATCAGTAACTACCAGTAAAGCGGGTTTTCTCTCCTGGTGCAAAGCATAATCAATAGCTCCAAGACCCATTGGGCCCACACCTGCCAGGATTGCCATATTTCCTCCCTTTCGGATTCCCATCTTATGATTATAGGTTCCCGGCGGAGTATGATAAGTTGCATGAAATGCACCAACAATGCATGACATCGGTTCAGAAAGTGAAGCAGGGAAAAAGGCTTCTCCATCATATGTCAACAGACAATCAGCCTCCATTACAATGGATGGGATTACTATGTGTGTTGCATCACCCCCGATGAACCGGTAGGAGTAACCAGGCGCATTAAGAGTACCCATCTTGTTCATTGCAGGTTGAATTGAGAATTTCTGGCCGGCTTCGAATTTATGCTGCCATTTTTTCCCGACTTCCAGGATTACGCCGGCAAACTCATGCCCGATTATGGTAGGATTAATATTAATATCGTTCGGAACACGCTTATGATCAGCTCCCTGTAGCGCTGCTTTATGTGACGACATGCAGATGCTGTCGGAGATTACGCTGGCAAGGATCTCATCATCCTTCAATTCAGGCAGGTCAAATTCCTCGAGCCTTAGATCTTTCTTACCGTATATTCTTACAGCTTTAGTTTTCATTCTTAATTCTGACTTCGTTTGTTCTTCATTCGTTTGTTCATCTACCCCAACATCACCTGTCCACCGGTTACTGGAACAGCCTGACCTGTTTCGTATTCCTGATCAATAATATACAGAAGTGCCTTCATTACATCTTCCAGTTTGCATCCTCTCTTCATAGGCACCTTATCTTCATAAAACTTTCTGACGTCTTCTATGCTTTTTGCTCCGGGTACTTTTCCTGTTTTAAGATACTGGACGAATAATCCACTATTTGGATCGGACCATAGGGGCCCTTCGTAAAAATTACCTGGGCAAATTGAATTAACCTTAATTCTGAAAGGAGCAAGTTCCATTGCAAATGATTGGGTGAGCCCTATGCCTCCGAATTTAGCTCCGGAGTAGGCAAAATTACGATTGCTTCCCCTCAATCCTGATTTTGAATTGATTTGGATTATATCTGTGAAATATCCGGGTTTTTCCTCGTTCTGAAGTCTCATAACTTCTGAAGCGTATTTTGCACAATGAAAATACCCATTGTAGTTTACTTCAGTAGTTTTAGAAAATGTCTCAGCATCAATTTCATCCAGCCCCCCGGCCTTTAATATGCCTGCATTGCTTATCATAAGATCCAGTCCGCCAAACTCCATCACAGTTGTCATAATAAGGTCCCTGACCGATGCAGCATCTGAAACATCAGTTCTGACAAATATTGCTTTGTTTGATGATTTTTTTGATGATAAAGATACCGCTAACGATTTGCCCTTTTCCTCATTCAGGTCGGCAATTACGACATTCAGATTCAATTTGAACAACGATTCTGCAATCCCTGCTCCGAATCCCTGTGCGCTACCGGTCACTATTGCAATTTTGTTGTTCAGCTTGTTCCTGGAGTCAGTCGGCTTTACGACTTTTCTTCTGTAGTTTTCTACTTCCCACTGATCGATAAAGGCAACCTGTTCGGGAATAAGAAATTTAATTCCTCCGCAGAGTGATGCATAGAAACTTATTTTTATCAGGTCCTCATAAATATCGAGACAAACTTCGGCGCCAGCGGACGTGTCATCAATGGCAAAAATACCCATATCCTTAATGATAAATACCTTGGGTAAGTAACCATATTCACTTATGAAGTGAGGTAGCTGGTATCGGAAAGAGTCGAGGATCTTCTCAGCAGTCGATGATTGTTCAATATATAAGTACCTTGTTTTGCAGTAAACTATAATATCGGGTGTGAGTGGCAGAGATATTTTATGAAACTCCTGCTGGTTCTGATAAAACCTGGCAATGAGCGAGTTATTACGAAATCTGATAATCCCTGGTTTTTCCCCTGAAAGCAGGATTCGCATGATTGGAAGAACTTTATTTAATACCGGATTATAGGGTAATGTTATAACATCAGAAATAGGAGATATCTGTTCTTTAATTTTCTTAATGATATCGTCATAGACACGCCTGATCTCTTCTGTAGTATCTGCGCTGACACAGGATCCGTGATTCTCAAGAAATATGATCTTTGGATCGTGAGAGAACTTCTCGCGATATGATATTATTTCTGATTCAAGCTTCTTAAAAAGTGTATAACCCGGATCTGTATAGGGTACAAAAAGTACACTTTCCCCAAATAGCTTCTGAGTTAAACTCTTTGCATTCCTGCTGCAGAGTATTCCATTGATCAGGGTAGGATGGAGGTGCACAACAAATTTATACTGAATTATCTCATGCAGTGATGTCTCTACGGATGGCCTCATTTTTTTGTCGGGATCGATAATGCTCCGGAGCAAATCTTCTTTAACCTGTCCTTCCCTTATTACAGGATCATCAGAATAGGCGCCTGAAGATATTAAATGAAGCTTTTGCCGGCTTAAACCGACAATTCCTTCCTCATTCATTTCAGCAAGAGATTGCCCGCTTGCTTTGATCCATATTGTCTCATCGTCTTTGAATGAAGTATTTCCTCCTCCGGCAATTACATAGTCCTTATTGCTTCCGTAGTACTTCGAAATCTCAATCAGTTCTTTTATTTCAGGTTTCATTTTCGTACTTGTTTAAGAAATATTCAATAACTAATTGTCCCAGACTTATCAAATCTTTCATTTGTTCTTTACTGTGAGTTCCATCAGGTAAGACGTAACCTTGTCTTCCATTGGCTCTCAGATACTGATGGGCGGCAATAACGCATGCCCCATTCCATGCGATCTTTTTTAAAGACTCATCAAGAGGTTTTAAGCCCCTGGTTGTTACTGTGAGTGGCAACATCTCAGGTGTATTGTGTTCAGTTCCAAAGGTTATGATAAAACCTTTATTATTAAAGAATTCAACGAAGTTTTTCAGGATAGTAAAATCGTTTCTTCCGGGGATAAGCTCTATGCATTCAATGCCCAGATAGTTTAGCGAACTACAGAGTTTTTCAGGATCAGACTCAAATTCAGTGCATTTACCTGAAGGATCATCAAGAAGCACCGGGTAACATGGTATTCCCCCGGCTTTGATGATGATCTTAATGAT
>JBEKDR010000026.1:0-44381 GCA_050014255.1 Bacteroidales bacterium
TATGACAGTGCTGATGAGCGGAATAAACATGTATGCGATGGCACTGGTAATGAAAGTAGTTCTGGGCTGGGATATTCACTTCAGTATCTGGGTTTCCTCCCTGACTGTGATGGTATACGTTGTGTTAGGTGGGCTGCTTTCTGCAATCTTTAATGAAGTGTTGCAGTTTATGTTAATCTGGTTTGGTGCATTGATAATCCCAATTGTCGGTTTGGTCGAAGTAGGAGGATGGGATGGCATGATTCAGAGAATCCAGCATAATTTTCCTGCTGGAGATTACACTCATCTTTGGCATACTCTTGGTTCTTTTCAGAATAACCCGATGGGTATTCACTGGACCGGAATTGTTTTAGGATTAGGTTTTGTGATATCATTTTCTTACTGGACAACCGATTTTCTTGTGGTGCAAAGAGTTCTGGCTGCAAAAGATCTGCGATCGGCAAAAATGGCTCCGATTATCGGTGCATCGTTCAAAATGTTCGTCCCGCTTATTGTTATCCTTCCGGGACTTTTAGGATTGGCAGTTATGCCGGGTTTAGTAGGACAGAGCGAAGCTGTCGCAACAGGAGCGCATAGTTACAACGAAGTTCTTCCTTTGATGCTGGCACGATACGCGGGACCAGGTCTGCTGGGACTGGGAGTGACCGCTCTCATTGCAGGATTTATGTCGGGCATGGCGGGAAATGTAAGTGCATTTGCCACAGTATGGACTTATGATATTTATAAACCAATTCATGTGGCGCTGACAAAAAGTGAAGGTCCTGATGCTCACTATGTGAAAATCGGAAGATTGTGTACGATCATTGGTGTTTTGATTAGTATTGGGACAGCTTATCTCGTTCAGCAGTTTGCCAGTATAATGGATTATGTTCAGGCATTGTTCAGTTTCTTTGTTGCCCCAATGCTGGGAACCGTACTTCTTGGAATGCTATGGAAACGTACTACGGCTAAAGGCGGATTCTGGGGCCTGCTTGCCGGCATAGGATCTTCAATTGGCATGTGGTTATGGGTAAAGATATATCCTGGTGCCCTTAAGATTATTGCACTCTCCGGACATGCAAAGGACATGGCTGAGAATATGTACAGAGCATTATGGTGCTGGATTATATGTGTGGTAGTTACGGTAATTGTTAGTTTACTGACAACACCAAAACCAGAATCGCAGCTGGTCGGATTAGTTAGAGGTTGCACTCCTTTGCCTTCTGAAGGTGAATTACCTTTGTTAAAACGCCCGATTTTCTGGGCGGCAATTGTATTTATTGTTTTTATTGCACTTAATATTATATTCTGGTAGGAGGTCACAATGCATAAACAATTTATTTCCATATGGTTTTTTATCGGCACTCTTCTTACTATTTACGGAGGAATAATTTTAACAGCAAATATTTTTGAAGCAGTTACCCCTTCATCCGGTAATCATATTGTTTTAAAAGAATTAAATTTTGGAATATGGTGGGGAGCGCTGTTAATAATAGTAGGATTGTTATATTTTATTAGTTTCAGACCGTGGAAGAAACGGTAATACGACTTCCTGATTAATCTGAAACAAAAAATATATTGTTATATTATTTGCTCCACAACCCGTTCATATTGACGGATGTTCATAAGCCACTCATTCGGCTTTGCCTGGCAACATTGCTGAAGATGAAACTGGAAATCTGAATTTCCAGATATTTCTTAAACAGATAATAAGGTTAAGTGCCGGATAAATAAATGAGAATGAATGTTTTTTGATTTAAATCCTGCCCCGGTACAAAAGAAACTTTTGATAAAATTCATCTCAGAAAGTTATCATAATAGAGATAATAATTATATATTTATATTTTAAAGTAATCGCGAAAGTTACCGTGTAAGTAACGATAAAATTTAATAATTATGAAAAAGATAGTTGTTGCAGGTGCGGGAGGCTTTATTGGCGGACATCTGGTAAAGGAGTTAGTTAAAAAAGGTAATATCGTCAGAGCGGTTGATTTAAAGCCATTGAATGAATGGTACCAGGTTTCGGGCGAGGCAGATAACCTTGTTCTGGATCTGCGCCTGAGAGAAAACTGTTTTAAAGCAGTAAACGGGTATAATGAAGTTTTTAATCTTGCAGCAGACATGGGCGGTATGGGTTTTATCGAAAATAATAAGGCGGCCTGCATGATAAGTGTTCTGATAAATACACACCTTCTGATTGCATCAAAGGATTGCGGGTTAGACAGGTTTTTCTATGCCTCTTCTGCCTGTGTATACAATGGTGAGAAGCAAACCGATCCGCATAATCCGGGACTCAAAGAATCCGATGCTTATCCGGCACTGGCTGAGGATGGTTATGGATGGGAAAAATTATTCAGTGAGCGTATGTGCCGTCATTTCAGGGAAGACTTTGGCCTTACAACAAGAGTTGCCAGGTTCCATAACGTTTATGGCCCGTTTGGCACTTTTGATGGTGGAAGGGAAAAAGCACCGGCAGCTATTTGTCGCAAAGTCATTGAAGCAGGTATTACCGGGAAGAAAGAGATAGTTATCTGGGGAGATGGCCTGCAAACCAGGAGCTTTATGTATATAGATGACTGTATTAAGGGGATACAGGATATTATGTACAGCAATATTGAAGAGCCGCTCAATCTTGGAAGCAGTGAGATGGTTTCAATTAACCAGCTTGTTAGTATTGTTGAAGATATAGCAGGGTATAAACTTAACAGGATATATGATCTTAAAGCTCCAAAAGGTGTGAGGGGACGTAATTCCGAAAATACTCTTATTAGAAAATATCTCGGATGGGAACCATCAATTCCTCTTAGTAAAGGGATAAAAAAAACATATGACTGGATAAGTGAACAGGTTGTTGAAGAAAGCAGAAGAAAAAAAGGAACTAATCGCTTCAATAAATAAGTTATCTCATCCCATGAAACGCAACAAAGTCCTGGTGAGTGGATGTTTTGACCTGCTTCATGGCGGGCATATCGCTTTTTTCAAAACGGCAGCAACTTTCGGCGATCTGTATGTTAGTATCGGAAGAGATCAAAACCTGCTTTTTTTGAAAAGGAAGAAGACTGTTTTTTCAGAAGAGGAAAGACTATTTATTGTCAGGTCGATACGATACGTTTCTGATGCTTTTCTTGCTTCAGGAACAGGGATGCTCGATTTTGAACCGGATTTAATAAGAATAAAACCTGATGTTTTTGTAGTAAACGGCGATGGACATGCTCCGGATAAAGAGGCCCTTTGTAAAAAGCTTGGAATACAGTATATTGTACTAGACAGGATCCCTGAACCTGGTTTACCTGCACGATCGAGTTCAGCCACAAAAAGGGACATGAGGTTCCCCTACAGGTTATGTCTGGCCGGTGGCTGGATAGACCAGCCGTGGGTCTCAAAAGTACATCCGGGATCAGTGGTTGTTGCACAGATCTGGCCTACAATGGACTTTAACAACAGATCAGGACTTGCTACCAGTTCCCGTGATTTTGGAATAAAAATATGGGGCGACAGGTACCCTGACGGGGATCCATTGGAAAATGCAAAGATTTTATTTGGCGCGGAGAACCCTCCCGGAACTCAATACGTCGCAGGTTCTCAGGACCACCTGGGTTTACTTATGCCCGGAGTGAACAGACTTCATTACAATGGCGGATACTGGCCAGATTATATACAATCATCTGTAGATAAAGTTATCTGTGACTGGCTTACAGATGTTATTCATCTTGTGCCTCTGAAGCCACGGCCTGAGGGTTACGATCCATTAAAAGAGATGCATCTCGAAAAACATTTTATCAGGGATCTCGGAGAAGCGGGTGACAGATGCTGGGAAAGCATTATGAAGAAGGATATTATAGGTTTGGGTAAATCATTGTCCGATACCCTTGTATCATGGAAAAAAATATTACCACTGACTGTGCCGGACGATATTTTGAAAGAAATTGAAACAAAATATTTTTCCAAATACCCTGGGGCTATCGCTTCAGGTTGTGGTGGCGGTTATGTAATAGTTATCTCTGAAAGAGAAGTGCCGGGAGAAGTCAGAATTAAGGTGAGGTATTAATATTATCAGATTTTTTTTTGATTATTTTTAAATATTAATTTGAACTCAGGAGACCGGTGATTAATATTAGACAATCAGATATTGCAAAGGAACTCAATATTTCAAGGGTTACCGTTTCTAAGGCATTACGCGGTCATCCTGATATTTCCAGGTCAATGAAAAAGAAGATTATCGAGACCGCCTCTAAGATGGGATATGTTCCAAACCTGATTGCGCGTCAGTTGAATTCACGGCGGACATTTACTGTTGGAATCGTTGTTCCTGACCTTGAAAACAGTTTCTTTTCATATATTGTTGACAGTATGATAGATTACGCCACAGAGCATAACTATTATGTTATACTGACTGTTTCCCGCGAGAAAGAAAGTATCGAAAAACAGAATATCGAAAACCTTATCGGTATGAGGGTTGATGGCCTTCTGGTCTGTCTTTCACAAGAAACAACAGACAGGCAGGTGTTTACAAAAGTCAGTAAAATGAATATCCCGCTGGTATTTTTTGACAGGGTTTTTGAAAATATGAAATTTTCAAGGGTCGTGTTTAATGATAAACCCGGAGCTATTAATTCCTTAAACCGTATAATCCTGGAAGGATACACCAGAATAGCCAATTTCTCCGGTTACTCAAAAACCAATATCGGAAAAGAACGATTTGAAGGATTTGTTGATACTCTTGTAAAGAATAGAATCCCTGTCCGGAAAGAATGGATTATCGAGGGTGGTTTTGAACTGAAAGATGGGTATGAATCATTTAAAAAATTAAATAGTTCGGGTAACTTGCCTGAAGTAGTTTTTGCAGTTAATGACAGGGTTGCCCTGGGAGCTTATAAAGCTGCAAAGGAAGCAGGACTCAGGATACCGGAAGATATTGGAATATTTGGTTACGGATTCAATGAAATTACTGATTTCTTTGATCCGCAATTAACAGTCATTAATCAGGATCCAAGAAAAATGGGCATTGAAGCCTGCAGATTGCTTATTAATGAAATTGAAAAGAAAATAAAAAGCGGCGGGAATAAAATTTATATCGAAGAGGAATTCCTCTGGAGGAAATCTGTTAAGCGTAAATGATCTATTAGGTTTTTAAGTTATGAATGGCTTCAGAAATAAGACAAAAGACAAAAGTAAAAAGATAAAAGTAAGTGGAGAAAGATCTTTGTGAACCTTAGTGTTAACCTTCGCGTCCCCTCGTGGTAAAAGTCAAAACATTATATTAAAGAAATTAAATCGTCGATAATAAAAACTAATCTTATGAAACAAATTTACACATCAGTTTTTTTAGCTCTGGTTTTAACATTTTCTGTTTCAGCACAACAACAGAAACCGGCTGTCGCCGACGGTCCTTTTAAACCTACCGACGAATCACTTAAACAGTATCAGTATCCTGAATGGTTCCGCGATGCCAAGTTTGGTATCTGGGCGCACTGGGGCCCCCAGGCAGTACCGCGCCAGGGTGACTGGTATGCAAGAAGAATGTACCAGGAAAAAGATCCTGCTTACAAGTACCATATTGAACATTACGGGCACCCTTCTGAGTTTGGTTATAAGGATATCATACCGCTTTGGAAAGCGGAGAAATGGGATCCGGACAAACTCATGGAACTCTATAAAAAAGCCGGGGCAAAATACTTTGTCAGCATGGGTTCTCATCATGACAATTTTTTCCTTTGGAATTCAAAGATTAATAAATGGAACGCTGCAAACATGGGTCCTAAAAAGGATGTGGTGGGAATCTGGCAGCAGGCAGCAAAAAAACAGGGCTTGAAATTCGGAGTCTCAGAACATCTGGGTGCCAGTTTTACCTGGTTCCAGGCTGCTCATGGTTCTGATAAAGAAGGACCAAAAGCAGGAGTACCCTATGATGGAGCAAATCTCAATTACCAGGACCTGTACCATGCAAATGCCATGCCTGACGATAAAGACTGGCTGACCAAAAACCCTGCATTTCAGCTTGAATGGTACAGAAGCATCAAAGAACTGGTGGATAATTATCAGCCCGATCTTCTCTATTCTGACAGCAGGATGCCTTTCGAAGATGTTGGCCGTACCCTGATATCTCATTTTTACAACCAGGACATGACCAAAAATAACGGGAAACTTGAGGCAGTCTATACATGTAAGCAACCATCAGGCGGAATGTGGGTCGAGGATCTTGAGCGTGGCGTGAAAGATACGGCAAGCCAGTATCCGTGGCAGACCGATACATCGATAGGTGACTGGTATTACAGGACTGGCCAGAAGTATAAGACTTCAACAGAAGTAATTCAGATGCTTGTTGATATAGTGAGCAAGAACGGCAACCTTTTATTGAATGTTGTTCAGACTCCTGAAGGAGATCTCGAACCTGATATGCTTAAGATACTTGATGAGATAGGGATCTGGACATCAGCAAACGGGGAAGGAATTTATGGATCACGTCCATGGAAAATATACGGAGAAAAACCGGCAGACAAACCTGTGAAAAAACAGGGCCAATTCGACGAGAATTTTGGATACAGCTCAAAAGACATCAGGTTCACGACCAAAGGTTCAGTGCTTTATGCATATTGTCTGGGAAAACCGGACGCCGATATTGCTATAAAATCACTTGGAAAATCTTCAAAACTTGCCGATAAACCGATTGCTTCAGTAACTATGGTGGGTAGCAAAGACAAACTTAACTGGAAACAGACTTCAGATGCTCTTGTAATTAAAAAACCTGCAAATTTACCATCATGGCAGGTAACAGGTTTTAAAATTGAATTCAGAAAATAGGGCCTGTGCCCTGTGCCTTCACCCTCCCTTAAGCCTCTTGATCTCATTGAAGTGATCCATAGTTAATTTTTCACGGGCTTCACGGGAAGTTTTACGATAAGCCTCAAACTCGTTTTTCAGTTCATGAAGTGCTTTGTTGGTATTTGATGTCTGTGAAAGGTTTCGTTTAAAAACAAGAAATCCTAACAATAATATAGCGACTAATCCGGTGAGAATTGTCCACATTATTCTATTATAGGTTGACTTATTAACTTCCATACCTATTACTCTTATACTGTTTTTTGTACTGGTCATTTCTTCCAGTCTGGTTTTTGTCGATTCAAGATTAATCCTTAGAGAATCGATAGTCTGGTTTAAAAGTAATGTGGTTTTGTTCAATCTTGCTATTCTTCTATTAGTAGCAGAAAGAGTATCTGTTACATTATCTTTCAGCTTTTGAAACATATCCTCCCTTATTGCCCTGTAGTTTTCATATATTCGTGTCCGATCTTCGAGATACTTAAGTTGTTCTTTCAGAGGATTTTTTGTCAGTTCATCAGGCATAGCAACCTGGCCCGTCACTTTCATAACTGCAATTATCACCACAGCTAAAATCATAGTACATCTTATTTGTAACTGTTTCATAATCTTCAATTAATTAAGTAAAAATGGAATTGACTCTTATTTAACAAACGTTTAGTTAAGGTTAAAATTATATACTAAAAAAAAGTAAATTTATAATCTTAAATAATAACAACTATAACCAGCTCCGGAAACCATAAAAGATATTAATAATAAAAATAATTTCAAACAAAATAAAGGATGGAAAACAACAACAGACGCAATTTCATTAAGAAAGCCTCTTTGGGAGGTTTAATGGCAGTAAGTATACCTGAAATACTTTCAGCAGTAATGGTTCCTTCCGGATTGGAGAAGTACACCCTGGGCAAAGATAATATTATACTTTTTCAGGGCGATTCAATAACCGATTCCGGCAGAAACCGGGATGAAGACTCTTATAACAATCCAAGCGTACTGGGATCGGGCTACGCGATGCTTGCAGGTGCTGCACTAATTGAAAAGTACGCATCGCTCAATCTGAAAGTGTACAATAAAGGAGTATCCGGAAATAAAGTTTTTGAGCTGGCGGATCGGTGGGATAAAGATTGTCTCGATATTAAACCTGATATATTAAGTATCCTTATCGGAGTAAATGACATCTGGCATAAACTGGAAGGAAATTATAATGGTACAGTTGAAATCTACAGAAATGACTATATTGCTCTGCTTGAAAGGACCAGAAAGGCACTCCCAAACGTAAAACTGATTATCTGCGAACCCTTTGCAATTCCGGGAGTCAAGGCTGTCGATGATAAATGGTACCCTGAATTCTATAGTTATCAAAAGGCCGCCATGGAGATTGCAGCTCAGTTCAAAGCCACTTTTATTCCATATCAGAGGATTTATAATGAAGCAATAACCCGGGCACCGGGTGTTTACTGGACCGGCGACGGTGTTCACCCTACACTGGCCGGAGCTCAGCTAATGTCGCAGGTGTGGATTGACGTGGTAAAGGCGTAACGGTATAACGGCGCAACGGCATAACGGTATAACGACATAACCACAAGATTAAAAACAGATTAGTTCTAAAAAAAAAAGTTATAAATATAAGGAGGTAATACTATGAAAAAACATTATGTAACAATTGTTACAATTCTGACACTTTCGTTGATGACCATTGGTGTATATGCCCAGGAAGCTGCAAAAAAACCTGCTAATCAGCCCGTTGCCAGACCTGCATTCAGAATGCCGGTGGCTGTAAGGTCAGCCGAGATCTCACCGGATAATATGGTTACTTTCAGATTGCTCTCAAAAGATGCATCTGCAGTTGCTGTGAGCGGCGACTGGATGCCCGGATTTGGAGCCAGTGCTCCTATGGTAAAAAATGATACAAACCTTTGGACACTTACAGTCGGCCCTCTTAAACCTGAGCTTTATAGTTATACCCTTTTGATCAATGGCATCAGGGTCCTTGATCCTAATAATCCACAGGTAAAACGTGATGGGACCCGGAATGAGAGTATGTTTATGATACCCGGACCTGAATCAGACCTCTATTTTGTTAAAAATGTTCCTCACGGGTCCCTTACTAAAGTATGGTATGAATCCCCGAGCCTGAAGCTTAACAGAAGAATGTATGTCTATACACCTGCAGGTTACGAAAACAGCCAGAATAAATATCCTGTGTTTTATCTGCTTCATGGAGGCGGAGGTGATGAGGATGCATGGACTACCCTTGGCCGTACATGTCAGATTATGGACAACCTGATTGCTCAGGGTAAATCCAAACCGATGATCGTTGTTATGCCAAACGGAAATCCCGGTCAGGCAGCAGCATTTACTGATGCTCCTGTCACTCCTTCAGTATCTGCCCCCTATGATATGGGGGCTGGTTTGTTTGAAGAAAGCATGGTGAAAGATATTATTCCATATATAGAAAATCATTACAGAGTGTTAGCTGACAGGGACAACCGTGCACTGGCAGGGCTGTCGATGGGAGGGATGCAGACACTTACACTTACAGCCAATTATCCGGCAATGTTTGGCTATATCGGAGTATGGAGCATGGGTCTGGTTGATGTTACAACAATGGGGTTAAAACCAGATCCTGATCAGGATGCTAAATTCGAAACTCTTAAGAATAGTGGTTATAAACTATATTGGGTAGGAGTAGGTAAGGATGATTTTCTTTATAAATCGGTACAGAACCTTCGCAGCTCACTTGATAAGCATGGTCTGAAATATACTTACAGGGAAAGTACCGGAGGACATAGCTGGGCCAATTGGCGTATCTATCTTTCGGAATTTGCCCCGCAACTTTTCAGATAACATTAGTTTATGATTTCGGCATGATTATTGCACAAATGATATCTTAGAGTACTAACCTGATCTTGATGAAGAATTATAATGCTATAATTTGCTTTTTCTTAATAATATGCTGTCATATAGTTAGTTATTCTCAAGAAATCACAACAGGTATATATAGTGGTGTGAATTTTTCAGATATCCATGGTCAGGATATTGGAGGAAAATGGAAATCGAAACCAGGGCCTGTTCAGGGTTTACACATTGACTATTCATTTAACAGGTATTTTGGTATTCAAACCGGAGTAAATTTCACAACTATTTACTATGAGCATAAATCCACGTCTTATCCTGTGACTAATAACCCGTTGATCTTCGATGATATTATTGCACCTGATTATTATATAGAAGTCAGCAAAATGGATTTCACCCTTCTCCGGGTGCCTCTGCTTTTAACAGCAACCATACCTTCCTCCTTACAATTCAACATTAAAGCCGGTGTGTTCTTTTCATTCATGCAGGATCATAGTCTGATATACAATAATAATTATTCTTACTACTCTGAAAATAATAATGCAAAAAAGAAAGATTTTGGATACATATTTTCTTCAGGGATCTCTTATCCTTTTTCCGATAAATTTAAAGCTACATTTAATGCCAGTTATTTGATCGGACGGAAAAAAATTCTTGAGAATTTTAACTACAGGCAAGGTTCTTCAGAATTTACCATGGGATTAGCATATACAGGCTTTCTTAAAAATAAAAATAAAGATATCATTTCAGATATTGATAGAGATACTTTATCTAAAAAGGTCATTGTAACTATAAGAGGTGGATTAAATTATTCATGGAACAACGCTTCAACATCGACAGAAAAATATTATGGATTAATGTCACCATCAGTGGGATTCTTAATTAGTTTTCCGATTGGGAAAGGTGCCTCATTCCAAACCGGCTTATCATTTGAACGTAAAGGATATTCAATAAGAGATTCAAGCAGTTCATTTTACAGAGTGATAAAGGATAATAATCAGATGTATAAGGTCGATACCAGGGTTCAGATAGATTATGCTGAAATTCCGGCACTTCTTACTTTCCCGGCAGGAAAATCTCAACATCTGTTACTCAGTACAGGCCCGTGGTTGGCTCTGAAACTAAATGCACGCACTGTAGGAACTGCATATAGTGAAAACCATTCCGGTACCGGCTATACTTTGAATGAAACAGTAGTTTATGACGATCTTGAAAAAGCTATTAAAGACTATGATGTGGGCTGGATATTCGGATGTGCAACATCAATTCCGATAGTGAATAATTACAGTGTCAATCTGGCTCTCCAGTACAGTATAGGGTTCAGAGATGTTTTTGATGCTTCAAGATCAGGGGATATCATGAATCCTTATGATCCTGTTCTTTCAATAAGGAACAGTACTATATCATTAATTGTTGGATTCAGAATTCCTTAAGCCTCCTAAAAAAGAAAGAGTCATGAAAAGATGGGTGTTATGGATTGCATTTTGTTGTTTCACTTTTTCATGTGACAGGTACCCTGATCCGGAAGTTAAATTACTGAAAAATTATTCATTTTATTTTAATATCAATCAGGGACAGCGGTTTTTTGCGGGAGAGTGGGTAAGCGACAGTGTAGGATTCAGCGTAATAAATAACAAAGCTTATCTGAAAGATTCTGCAAAGGTTCTTTTTGAAGTAGTAAAAGGAGGAGGACAGGTGACAGTATCATCAACATATACAAATAAGAATGGCGTTGCGTATACTGGATGGAAGCTTGGCTCTGAGTCATTTGTCCAAACGCTGAGAGCAAACACTTACGATTTATCCGGGAACTTTATTAATTCATCAGATCTTGCGGTTTATGGTTTCAGAACCAACGAATGGGATACTTTGACAAATGCTCCTGAGGCTGGTATTACAGGGATGGCTGCAGACACTGTGAATAAGATCACATTGATGATCAAAAACGGTTCACTTTACACGCAGGGTGAGAGATACTATATTTGGGAGCAAGTTCAGGGCCCATCAATCCTGTCTTCACTGAATGATATTGAGGTTGACCGGAATCAGGTATTTTATGTGTCCACCTGGGATGGGAATTTGCTAAAAAGCACTGATCACGGTAGTTCGTGGGAAGCATGTACAAGGCCTTATCCTGAAGGCACTTACAATGTTCAAATGAGCATTTCAAACGACAATTCACTGTGGGTCAATAGCTTTAATAATCATATAAGGTATTCAAAGGATCAGGGAGAAACATGGATTGATTGCGGAATTGGATTTTCCTTTTACGGATACGGTAATGTATTCAAGCTTAAAGACGGGTCGCTTCTTCTGCAGGGGGAAAGCTGCTGCAGTATATTCAGATCATTCGATGACGGTTTGACATGGAACGAAATTACAACCCCTGGTCGTCCGGTTAAGTTATATGTTAATGACAAAGATGAAATTTTTATTGTCTCCCAGCAGGGTAGCATGTACATCTATAAATCAACTGATTATGGTGCGACATTCAGCTACCTCTATGCAGTTTCTTATGAGTGGAGTTCAAATATGGAAAATATTTTCAATAAGGTGGGCAATCTATACTATGTCCTAATACCAAGTTGGGGTATTTTAAAATCTACAGATCTGACTCATTATGATATATTCTGGATCAACTCTAATCTGAGCAATCTTTTTATTGACCATAATGGTGTTATGATAGGTAAATACTGGAACTGGCAGACCCAAAACCAGAATACAGTCTATTATCGTAAGAACTCAGGAAAATAATTTATCCCTTCTGATAATATTCTCATCATATCTGAAAAACCGCCTTCCGTCGGTAAAATTGCTCTGAACTTCTATTTAGTTTTTATTGATTCGAATACGGATTTAAATTCATTCCAAAATTGAAAAGAACTACCTGAATTCGTTTGTATCCATGGATACGGAAACTTTAAAAATATTTAACAACTCTTAACACTTGTTTAATATACCTTTACAAAATAAAACTTGTGATTCAGTCTAATCATTATAACTAATAAAAGAAAATCAATGGGTATGAAAAAAATTCTTATCGCCTCAGTTCTGCTGGTATCGTACGTGATATCAGCGAGCTCTCAAAACGGGAATGTTCCTAAGTTGGGTAAAGACCCTGTAAAAAAAGTTATTGCAGCAATGACCCTTGAAGAAAAAGTCAGCCTTGTTGTTGGTACAGGGATGAGGATGCCATTTGGTCCTCCTCCTTCTGCTAATGCAAAACCTCCGGCAAATCCGCCTGCAAATCCTCCCTCAGGACCTGTTATTGGTCAGACCAAAGATCTGGTTGACGGTGCTGCAGGAACATCGTTTGCGCTCCCGCGTCTTGGAATAACTCCAATGGTACTTACTGACGGACCTGCCGGAGTAAGAATCAGCCCCACCAGGGAAAATGATAAAAGTACCTACTTTTGTACAGCTTTCCCTGTTGGTACACTACTGGCTTCGACATGGGATGTCGACCTGGTAGACAAAGTCGGTAAGGCGATGGGGAATGAAGTGCTTGAATACGGAGCAGACATTATACTTGGCCCCGGAATGAATATTCATCGTAATCCTTTGTGCGGAAGAAATTTCGAATACTATTCTGAAGATCCTTATATTACAGGCAAGATCGGTGCAGCCATGGTTAAAGGCATTGAATCTGAAGGTGTTGGCACTTCAATAAAACATTTTGCGGCCAATAATGCCGAGACAAACAGGAATTCGCTGAATACAATTATAAGTGAACGTGCATTACGGGAGATATACCTTGAAGGATTCAGGATTGCAGTCCAGGAAGGTCAGCCATGGACCGTCATGTCTTCATATAACCTGATCAACGGAACTTATGCCTCTGAAAGTTCTGACCTGCTGACAAATATACTGAGAAATGACTGGGGTTTTAAAGGTTTTGTGATGACTGACTGGTTTGGTGGCAAGAATCCGGTAGCCCAGATGATTGCCGGTAACGATATGCTTATGCCCGGGACACCTGACCAGATCAAGACTATTGTAAAGGCCGTTCAGGATGGCAAGCTTGATGTGAAAATCCTGGACAGAAATGTTGAGAAGATACTGAATATTATGCTGCAAAGTCCACGGTTCAAAGGCTATAAATATTCCAATAAGCCTGATCTTAAGGCACATGCAGAAGTAACTCGTCAGGCTTCTTCTGAAGGTATGGTATTGCTAAAAAATGAGAGTCACGCTTTGCCATTTGAAACTAATGTTAAAAATATTTCTGCCTTCGGTAATACTTCTTATGATATTATTACCGGCGGGACAGGTAGCGGGAAGGTGAACAATGCATATAGTGTGTCACTAATTGAAGGCCTGGATAATGCAGGTTACAAAGCGAATGAAGACCTTAAGTCACTTTATGAAAAATACCTTAATCTCACAAAGGAAGGCCGTCCCAAAATGAGAGGCTTTATGGCAATGATGGGATCAGCTCCGATTGAGGAAATGACTCTTAACCAGGATATTATTAATGGTATGGCAAATACTTCTAATGCAGCTATAATTACGATCGGCAGGAATGCAGGAGAGGGAAGGGACCGCACAAATGTAAAGGGCGATTTCCAGCTTACTGATCAGGAACAGCAACTCATAAAAAATGTTTCAACTGCTTTTAAAGCCAAAGGGAAAAAAACCGTTGTTATTTTAAATGTTTGTGGAGTGATTGAAACTGCTAGTTGGAGAGATTTATCCGATGCAATACTTCTTGCATATCAGGGCGGACAGGAAACCGGAAACTCAATTGCTGATATTCTGAGTGGCAAAGTGAATCCTTCAGGAAAGTTAGCAACAACATTCCCCGTAACTTATGAAGATGTTCCATCAGCAAAGACTTTTCCGGGAAAAGAGTTGACAGCAGAACAGTCCGCAGACCAGAGCACTTTAAGTTCTTTCATGAGAATCAAACCTGCGGTTGTTACATATGAGGATGGAATCTATGTTGGATATCGTTATTACGAGACATTTAAGGTGAAACCAGCTTATGAATTTGGATTTGGTTTGTCCTATACAAATTTCACCTATTCCAATCTCAAACTCAGTTCTCCAAAGTTCACAGGTAATATTACAGTCACTGTTGATGTAAAAAACAGCGGCACAGTAGCCGGGAAGGAGGTAGCAGAACTTTACCTGACTGCTCCGGCCGTAAAACTTGATAAACCGGCAATTGAACTGAAAGGATTTGCTAAAACGAGGCTGCTTAAGCCGGGAGAATCTCAGACTCTGATTTTTAAAATTGACGGCAGAAGCCTGTCTTCATTTTATCCTGCAAGTTCATCCTGGATTGCAGAAGCAGGGAAATACGAAGTCAAAATCGGTGCATCTTCAAAAGATATAAGACAGAGTGCTTCATTTAGTCTTGCTAAAGATCTGACAGTTAAGAAAGAAAGTGCATCACTTGTCCCGAAAGAGAAGATCGCTGAGATCAAACCCTCGAAGTAAACAGTTCGGGAAATATTTTAATTATCAGTAAGAAGCCTTCCCGTTAACCGGGAGGGCTTTGTTATTCTATTCTCAGTGCATTTGCAGGACTGTAGTTCGCTGCTTTTATTGTCTGATATAATATTGACAGCCAGCCTATGGCTAAAGCTCCTAATGTGGCCAATATATAAATAAGAGGGCTCACGTGCGCTTTGTCTGCAAATCCTTCGAGCCAGTATTTTGCACCGAAATATGCAACAGGGTATGCCAGAAGCGAAGAGATAAGAATCAGATACACTACCTCTTTGGATAACAGCCCGAGCACAATCTGAAAGGAAGCTCCATAGGTTTTCCTTATTCCGATTTCCCTGGTTCTCTTATTTGTTATATACGTCACAAGTCCGAGAAGGCCAAGACAGGCGATAGAGATAGCAAGTAAAGAGAAGATGATGAATATTTTTCCTGTTTTCAATTCTGAGGAATAGAGGTGGTCCCAGGTATCAGTGAAAAAATCATACTGAAATGGTTGTCTGGAAGTAAAAGTCTTCCAGGTTTGTTCAATAGCTTTAATTGTTGCATTCACATCTTTTCCTGTGAGTCTTACCGTAGCAAACTGATCCCCGCCACCACCCGTCATTACAGTAAAACAAACGGGATCAATTGCTTTATGCATCGATGTAATATTAAAGTCTTTCATAATACCTATTATCTTCATCTTCTGGAATTGTTGCGGACCTCTTGGCTGCAGGATGTATTTACCAACAGGATCCTTGAGGCCCAGTGATTTTACAGCGGTTTCGTTAATAAGTACTGCAGTTGAGTCTGTGCTATATTCGCGTGAGAAGAAACGACCCTCCAGAAGCTGTACACCTAATGCCTGCGGAAAATCAAGGCTAACTCTGGCCTGTTGCAGGAGATAGGTTTTCTTCTCAGGATCCTCGTCATTAAGGAATGCATTATTATTAAAATTTATTCCGGGGACCTGATTTGAGAAACCTGCCTTTTCAATTCCCGGGATTTGAAGAAGCTGATTCCTGAACGCTTCGAGCTGCCTGTAGAAGGCATCCGGACGACGGATTATAATGAGGTTTTCCTTCTTAAATCCCAGATCTTTTTTCGTCATGAAATTCAGCTGGTGATAGACGATTATTGAACCAATAATTATTACAATTGAGATCGTAAACTGAAATACAACAAGAATTGCTCTCAACCTCTTTGACATGGATCCGGGATTTAATGTGCCTTTTAAAACTTCAACCGGATTAAATGAAGCCAGGATAAAAGCAGGATAGAAACCGGCAGATATTCCCACCACAATAATCAGTGCGATCAGAACAAGAACTCCTGCTATATTGTCCATCAGACCAACTGAAAGTACTTTGCCAATAAGCTGATTAAAAGATGGAGTTAGTGCATAAACAAGCAAGACAGCCAGAACGGTAGCGAATGTTACGATTATCAGGGATTCTCCCAGAAACTGGGATATGAGTCCTGTTTTATTGGCTCCCGCGACTTTTTTTACACCAACCTCTTTCGCCCTGCCGGCCGATCTGGCTGTAGCAAGATTAACATAATTTATGATTGCAACTACCAGAATCAGAAGTGCAACAACTGCAAATATATATACTGTAGTGATGGAACCAAGTGGTTCAGGACCATACTGTGTTGCCCCTTTCAGATGAAGATCCTTTAATGGTTCAATAACATAGCTGAAATCATTACCTGCTTTTCTGAAGTCATCAATTGAGTATCCCAGGATCTGTTGAATCTGAGGCCCGACATACTTTGTAACCATCCCTTGAAATTTCTTCTGGAGAGCTTTAATATCGGTTCCTTCTTTTACAACAATATATGTATAGAAATTATGATTTAACCAGTTTTGATTGTTCGCCTGCCCCGGATAAGTGCTCATTGATGCAAGCATATCAAATTTAATATGGGAATTATCAGGGACGTTCTGAACTACACCAGTTACCGTATAAAGAACAGAATCGGCTTCAACAATCATTTTTTGTCCCATCGGATCCTGTTTGCCAAAATATTTTTTTGCATATTTTTCTGTGAGGATCATAGACCGGGGTCTTACAAGGGCAGTCTTTGGATCTCCTTTTAATAATTTGAAATCAAACACGTCAAAGAATGTGGAATCGGCAAAGAGGACTCCATCCTCATTGAATCTGTTCTCTCCGAATATTATCAGCCATGCTCCCATTTGGTTTGCTCTGGTGACATGTAAAACTTCCGGGTAATCATTTACCATGGTTTGTGCCATGGGAGCAGCCGTAACGGCCTGATCCAGTACTCCTCCAGCCAGCCTGCCAACGACTTTCAGCCTGTAAATGTTTTCATAATTTTTATGGAACCTGTCATAGCTGAGTTCATTAATAACGTACAATGAAATAAACAGGAAACTGGTAAGTCCAATTGCAAGCCCACCTACATTCAATGCAATATATCCACCTTGCTTCCTAATGTTGCGATATGCGTTCAGAAAAAAGTTCTTTAACATGGCCAGTATTATTAATTTTTTACCTAAATTTTCAAAACAAAGACATAAAAAAATCATACTTGCTGCACCGGATAACATGCGACAAAAAACTGTAATAATTTATTTCGTGCAACTTGTAAAGAGTTTGATCGTCTTTTAATCGAAAAACAACTAACCATATGATAAAAAATTTCTTTCTGATCACTTTCAGGAATATCGCAAGACATAAAGGATTCACCTTCATTAATGTAACAGGTCTGGCCATTGGATTGGCTGCTTCATTATTAGTGCTCTTATGGGTTCAGGATGAATTCAGTTTTGAAAAATTTAATGCCAATGCTGAAAACATTTACCGGGTGGAAGAGGATCAGTTTTATTCCGGCGACCGGTACCATGTAACTGTTACACCGGAACCAAGTGGACCTGTATGGAAAGAAAAAATTCCTGAAATAAAAGAGCAGGTCAGAATAAATCCATGGCTCCCAAGGGTTTTATTCAGATACGATGATAAATCTTTTTTCGAATCCTCTGTTGCAGCGGTAGATTCAAATCTTCTTAAAGTATTTACACTACCCTTAAGTATGGGGGACCCAAAGTCAGCATTGAACTCTCCACATTCCATAATACTTACTCAAAAACTGGCAACAAAATACTTCGGTAATATTAACCCGGTTGGTAAAACAATTACTGTAGAAAATCAAGCTCAGTTTACGGTCACTGGCGTGTTTAAAGAGATTCCTGGAAACTCAATGTTAACATTCAGTTCTGTAATACCATATTCATACCTGAAAGAAATTGGAATGGCAGATAAATCGTGGGGGAACAATTCTATATTTACATTTGTTCAGCTTCAAAAAGTAGCAGATATTAAATCGGTAAACAAGAAACTTACTGATATTGTTGTTGAAAACAGCCCGCAGATAACAACCAAATATGTTCTGTTCCCTTTACTGGACATTCATTTGTACGGACAATTTGGTTTCAAGACAAGCAATGGTCCTGTGGTTGTTGTCTATATTTTTACTCTGATTGCAATTTTTGTTCTTCTCATAGCCTGTATAAACTTCATTAATCTTTCAACCGCTAAAGCTTCGGGAAGAGGGAAGGAGATAGGAATAAAGAAAGTAGCCGGAGCTGATCAGATGTCAATGATAGTTCAGTTTATGCTTGAATCACTTTTGCTGGTTACCATAGCCATGGTTTTTGCTCTTATCCTCATTGGATTATCACTTGGCATATTCAATAATATTTCAGGAAAGAGTTTTAAGCTGGCAGATCTTTTTCAGATGAGATTTATAATAAGTTTTGTACTTATTGGTCTCATCGCAGGTTTAGTCTCGGGAATATACCCTGCATTTTATCTGTCTTCATTTAAGCCGGTTACTGTGTTAAAAGGAGAAGCCGTTTCATCAAAAGGCGGCGGAAGACTAAGACAGATTTTGGTTGTAATACAATTCACACTTTCTATATTGATTGCTGTTTCGGCTATATTCATGTATAAGCAACTAAAATTTCTTCAGAATAAGGATCTGGGTTTTAATAAGGATAACCTTATCTGCATCCCAATGCCGGAAAATATGAAGACAAAATATCATTCTCTTAAAAGTGAGCTCGAAAAAGTAACCTTGGTTCAGGGAGTGACAGCGTCTTTATGGAACCCGACTATGATGGGAAGCAACTCTGGCGGGGCAAGTTGGGATGGTAAAGATCCGGCGAAACAGGTACTCATAGGCACTAATGCCGTCGATTATGATTATCTGAAGACGATGCACATGGATCTCAAATCAGGCAGGGATTTCTCAAAAGATTTTCCATCTGATATAGTTAAGGACACAACCGGTAATTTTCTAATAAATGAGGAGGTGGTTAAGCTTATGGGAATAGGGGACCCTGTTGGCAAGAACTTTAGATTTATGGGATTTTCAGGCACCATTATAGGAGTTTTAAAAAATTTTCATTTTAAAGGTGCCGACCAGGCCATTGAACCAATGGCATTTGCATTGACCGAAACCAATTACCTGAGGGTGATCCTCGTCAGGTTAACTCCGGGTAATATACCTGAATCACTAAAAGCAGTTGAAAAAACATGGAAAGAGGTAGTGCCGGAATATCCCCTGGCCTATACCTTTATTGATCAGGATTATGATAATTTATTTAAAGCTCAGGCACGCATAACAAGTTTGTTAAAATACTTTACCATACTAGCGCTCATCATAGCTTGCCTTGGGCTTTATGGTTTATCTTCCTACTCGGCCGAGCGCAGGACAAATGAGGTTGGAATCAGAAAGGTTATGGGAGCAGGATCTTTTACAGTAATGTATACTTTGTCAAAAGAGTTTCTCATGCTTATTCTCATTTCAATTATTATTGCCATACCTGCGGGATGGATTATTGTGGAAAACCTGCTTAAACAGTTTGCATACAGGGTTGAAATGAGCATTCTTGTTTTTATAGCAATCGCATTGGGAGCTATTATTATAGCCATGTTAACAGTTAGTTTCCAGGCATATAAAGCGAGCGGCACTAATCCGGCTGAGGCCCTGAAAGTAGAATAAATGACCTGTGCTGCAACTTACTAGTTTTTTGTTCGTCTTTTCAAAAAGAAGATCCGGATAATACGAAAACGGAAGATTCTATCTCAGATTAAGAACCTATTATTAAACTCTTTATTTCAATTTATTATGTTCAGCAACCTTATCAAGCACAGTATAAGATCTTTCAAAAGACAACGTGCATACATTATTATTAACATCCTGGGTCTGTCAATTGGAATTGCATGCAGCCTTCTTATTACACTTTTTGTACTAAATGAACTAAGTTTTGACAGGTATAATGTTAAAAAGGATAGAATTTTCAGGATGATCCTTAACGGTAAAATCGGTGGACAGGAAGTTACCGCGACTTATTCTGCAGCGGTCATTGGTCCTACGATGCTGAAGGAAGTTCCTGAAGTAGAAGACTTTCTGAGAATGAATGGAGTGGGGCCAACAACTGTAGAATATAATAAACAGGCTTTTACTGATGACCATATTGTTGAGGCAGATTCTTCATTTTTCAATTTCTTTTCAATACCTGTAATTAAAGGCGATCCTAAAAATCTGCTGAATGCTCCCAGGAAAGCTGTACTTTCAGAATCAACTGCAAAAAAGATATTCGGGACAGAGAATCCGATTGACAAAACAATCAAAATAGGGTCAGATACAGCACTTTATACAATTTCCGGTGTGATGGGCGATGTGCCGGGAAACTCTCATTTTGAGGCAAATATATTAACATCATTCATGACCAACCCGGGATCGAAAAATCCAACCTGGTTAAGCAACAGTTACAGCACATATCTTCTGTTAAAACCAAATTCAAGCTATAAGACAGTAGATGCTAAATTGCCTGAAATGATCGTTAAATATGTGGGACCGGAACTTCAGAGATTCATGGGAGTATCGATTACTGATTTTACCGCTAAGGGAAACAAATATAGGTTTTATTTACAGAATCTTAAAGATGCCCATCTCGATCCCTCAGTTACACAGCAGCAGTTTAAGGCAGCCAGCGATCCTAAATTCCTGAAGATATTCGGCAGTATAGCTATTCTTATCGTAATAATTGCAGCAATAAACTTTATGAATCTTTCAACTGCCCAGGCTTCAAGAAGAGCAAAGGAAGTCGGAATAAAAAAGATCGGAGGCTCCTCAAGAGGCATGCTCATAACACAATTCCTTTCAGAATCTTTTATTCTCTCATTCATATCATTGATTTTTGCCTTAATTTTTATAAAAGTAACTCTCCCTTATTTTAATAATCTGTTGGGTGCAAACCTTGTATTAAATCTTCTTGCTTCATGGTATACAATCCCTGTTCTGATTATTTTTTCAGTACTTGTAGGTATCCTGGCTGGAAGCTATCCTGCATTCTTCCTGTCAGCTTTTAACCCTTATGAAGTACTTAAAGGCAATGTGAAAAACAGTATGAAAAACGGCCGGCTAAGGAGAGTTCTTGTAGTATTTCAATTCGCCATTTCGATTTTGCTGATTATTGGCACGATGGTAATGTACAGGCAAATAAATTATATGCTTAACAAAGATGTGGGATTCAATAAAGAACAGTTAATTGTGATAAACAGGGCAGATGCTCTGGGAGCAAAAGTGAAGTCCTTTAAAGAAGCTGTTAAGGAAATTCCGGGGGTTGTCAGTATTGCGAGTTCCACTGCTGTTCCTGGCAGGAACAACAATGATAATGGTTATGGGATGGAAGGAAGAAAGGATGAGAACTTTTTGATGCAGACTAACTGGGTCGATTATGACTATCTGGAAACTTATAAGATGACACTTGCATCGGGCAGGTTCTTTAATGAATCATTTACTACCGATAAACAGTCATGCCTTGTAAATGAAAGCGCTGTCAGGAATTTCTCAATTACTGACAGCGCGAAGACGCGATTTATGCAGCCGCACGATTCAGGGAAATTTGATTATCTGCCTGTTATCGGAGTTGTTAAGAATTTTAATTTTGAATCTCTGCGAAATCCGATCCAGCCCTATCTTTTCCGTTTCAAAAATGATAACGTTTTGTGGGGATATCTGTCAGTAAGATTATCAGCTAAAAATTATTCAAGCACAATAAATGCTATTGAAAATAAATGGAAGGAATTTGTACCTAATAATCCATTACAGTATTACTTTGTTGATGCCGATTTTGAGCAGATGTACAAGCAGGAAAAACAGAACGCTCAGATGGCAGTGATTTTTTCAATTCTTGCAATTTTTATAGCAGCTCTTGGTCTTTTCGGCCTGACATCATTTACAGTTGAGCAACGTACCAAAGAGATCGGAGTCAGAAAAGCGATGGGCTCTTCAATCGCGGGTATTTATATCGTAATTTCCAGGGAAGTTATTATCCTTGTTTCAATTTCGGCTCTTATTGCCTGGCCTTTAATTTATTATATTGCAAGTAAATGGCTGGAGAACTTTTATTACAGAATTAACCTTGGCGTTTTCAGTTTTGTGGCCGGGCTGACTATTGCTCTTGGCATTGCGATACTTACAATCAGCTATCGTATAATGAGGGCGGCAAGAGTTAATCCGGCCCAATCGCTGAAATATGAATAAATATTTTTCCTTTAAATTGGTAAAAAATCGAGCCTAAGTTATAAACCCCTTTACATGATTAGAAATTATCTTCTTGTCACTTTCAGAAATCTACTGAAAAACAGAGTTTTTACTATAATAAATATCATTGGACTTGGAATCGCACTGTCAGTCTGTATTGTGGCATTCTTCAACGAGATGTTTTTCTATGAATTTGACCGATCTCATGTAAATTTCAATAAAATATATCGGGTGAACAGCTTCAGGGATATGGAGGGGAGGGATCAGGAATATGGAGTTGTCCCTGCAACTCTTGGCCTTGAAGTAAAAAAAGATATTCCGGGCATCGAGAAAGCAGCAAGATTAATGAGAACCGGTTCCCCTGTTAAAGAAGGGTTGAATGTTTTTCCAACCCAGGTCTCTTTTGTTGATCCTGAATTTCTGGATATATTCACATTTCCAATTGTCATTGGTGACAGGAAAGCAATAGAAAATCAGGCAAATGTTCTGGTAAGCAGTACCATGGCAGCCAGATTGTTCGGAAAGGAATACCCGATCGGGAAATCTCTTATAATTGTTAACGACAATAACAAGGAATTTACTTACACTGTCGGTGCAGTATTTGCAGATCTGCCGCTTAACTCGAGTTTCAGGATTGACATTCTTTCGCACTTTGATAATTATAAATTGATGTGGGTATGGAATGATGCTGACTGGAAAAACAACACTACCGCTCTTTTTATCCAGGTACCTGAAAAATCGCTGCTTCCTTCAATCAATCAATCTCTCAAGAATTATATACCTGTACAGAACAAGGCAAGATTGGATTTCCGGATTAACAGGTTTTCACTCGTTCCATTAAAAGATGTTGGTTCAAATTCGCGGACTACATTTTCATCAGGTCTTTTTCCTACTCTGCATCCTGCAGCGGTTATTTATCCCCCGATTATGGCAATCTTTATTCTTCTGATTGCATGCTTTAATTTTGCAAATACTTCAATAGCCACCTTCAGTAAACGACTGAAGGAAATAGGGCTTAGAAAAACATTCGGAGGCCAGAGGAAACAACTGGTAATCCAATTTATGTTTGAGACACTGATTATTTGTTTCTTTGCAATGTTTGTCGCTATTGTTTTTTCAGAATTTCTGGTTCCCGCATATAGCAGTCTGTGGGCTTACATGTCAATTAAACTGACTCTTACTAATTATACTTTTTTCTGGATATTTCTTATTTTGCTTCTTTTGCTTACGGGTTTTATTGCCGGTGTCTATCCTGCTATTTACGTAAGTTCATTCAGCCCGGTGAATATTATTAAAGGGGCCTCACCTTTCAGGGGATCAGGAAAACTATCATCAGTGCTTCTTGCGCTTCAATTTTCTATATCTGTGATGGCTCTTGTTCTTGGTCTGGTTTTTTCAAAAAATGCTGTTTATCAGCGAACATTGGATCTGGGCTATGACAGAGATAAACTTATTGTTATGCCTGTAGCACCCGAATTAAGTATCTCCTTCAGGAATGAAATACTTTCTAATCCAAAAATAATAGCAGCAGAAGGTACTCAGAACCATATCGGATTCTACGCTTACAAGAGACCAATAAAAGATGCAGTCAAAAGGTTAGAGGTAGATATGATGGATATTGGTCCCGGATATGCTGCAACGATGGGTCTCCGATTGGTTGAGGGCCGCCTGTTTGATAAATCGAGGGAGGCAGCAGACCTGTCAAACAAGTCAATTATTATAAATCAGAAAATGGTAAATGATTTTGGATGGAAAGAGCCGCTTGGGATGACTGTCACACTTTATGATACAACAAGATTTACTGTAGTAGGCGTCGTAAAAGACTTTTATGTTAACGGGCTTTGGCAGAAGATCAACCCTACACTACTCAGATTATCGAAGAATGATCAATATAATATTTTGGCTATTAGAGCTGATCCCAGCGACTTACACGATGTTCTGGATTATCTTAGTCTTAAATGGAAAAGCCAGGGCACAAATTTTATTTTTGGCGGTATGTTCCAGGAAGATACTATGGATGATGAAAAAGCTATAAACAACAGTATCCTTAAAGTAAATGTCTTTCTGGCTATCGTAGCAACTTTACTTTCATTAATCGGTATGTATAACCTTGTTTCTCTTGACATTATTAGAAGAACAAAAGAGATGGGTATAAGAAAAATACAGGGAGCTTCAGTTCCTTTGATTATGTACATGGTGAGCAGAAAATTTCTGATAGTTCTTGTTATCGCGTCATTGATTGGATGTGCTGGTGGATATTATATGTCGGATATGATGTTAGACAGCATATGGGATTATTTTGTTCAGATCAAGATAGGGCTGCTTTTGTTGGCAGCATCAATAATGTTCATAGCGACTGTACTTACCATTATCTTTAAGATTGGAAGGGCTGCACTCAGGAATCCTGTTGAGTCACTGAGATATGAGTAATAAAAAATGCCCCGGCATAAAAGTCGGGGCATTTGCTGTTTTAAAATGGGGATTGTATATAGTGATTGAAAGTGCTCTAGTACATTTTATTAATAAGCTGTCCTATCTCGTCGCGTTTCTTGAGTGGGAAAGCATGCGATTTGCCGTCCCTGGTAACAACATTTAATCCTTTGACTCCAAATAACAAACCTTTGCTGTAAAATATTACTTCAAGAATGTTGTCAAACAATATTTCGAGATTGAATTTTTCTGTTTCGGTATCCAGCGTTTTGAAATAGATCCTCTGATTTGTTACTATCAATTTACCTTCAATAGTACTGTTGTTTATTACCTGGTTAGTATCTCCGGCCTTTAAAACAACCTCGTTTGCGTTTAATTTTACTGTCATGGCTTCGTTTATTTGTTGTTCTCCTGAACGCTTGTTTTTTTTTACTTCGTTTATCTTATTTGATATAAAGACGAATATCTCTTACAAATGTTGCATTCTGAACTTTAATAAAACAAAAAAAACTATATTAGCAGTGTTCCGGGAGGGGACAGACTACATTATTAACCTTTTAGCCATGTATTTTAAAAATTTATCAAAAGTAGCAGTGCTCCTATTAATATTGAGTAGTTGCATGAACAGATCAGAAAACAATAAGTGGCAGTCTCTTTTTAACGGAAAAGACCTGACCGGGTGGGATACATATCTGGGTCCAAAGTACGATACGGTCCTTAACAGGCGGGACTCAATTCCAATCGGGTTAAATACAGATCCTCTGAAAGTCTTTGATGTAGCAGATCTTGGCGGAGAAAAAGTGATGAGGATTTCAGGGGAACAATTTGGCGGAATCTCCACAACAAGGGAATTTGAAAATTTTCACCTGCAATTGCAATTCAAATGGGGAAAATTGCAATGGCCCCCAAATAAAAAAGGGAAAAAAGACAGTGGTTTAATGTATTATGCAGTAGGTCCTCAGGGTGCTGACGGAGGATTCTGGCTGCGTTCCCATGAGTTTCAGATAGAGGAAGGAGATTGTGGAGATTACTGGGCCTGCGCTGGTGCAATATTTGATGTCAGAGCAAAAAAGGAAAATGATAGTACCTACATATATAATAAGAATGGAGATCTTTTTACTTTTAGTACTGTCAGCCCGAATGGACGAAACTGCCAAAAATACCCTGACGCGGAAAAACCGACAGGTGAATGGAATACAATTGATTTATATTGTTATGGAGGTACAAGCGTACATATAGTGAATGGGGTTGTTAATATGGTGCTTCAAAATTCGCGTCAGCTTAATGGTAATAAAGAAATTCCATTGACTAAAGGGAAAATTCAGTTCGAATCTGAGGGCGCCGAAATATTCTATCGCAATATTAAAATTTGTTCAATAGACAAACTCCCGGATAATATAATGAATGATAAACATTTGGCAAACTGATGCTTCATAATATGTTCCATTTGGCCAGATAGATTTCTTTAAAAATTCGTTGAAAATAATGAATGTGTCAAAAAAATTGTCTATTTTTTTGACACATTTTGTTTTAAATTCCGTCTTTTGATAAAAACTGAAAAATGACAAAAGGAACTTTACTTATAGTTGATGACAGCAAGGGATTACTCCAGGCCCTTGAACTGATAATGCAAAATGAGTTTGAAAAGGTCATCACACTTACCGATCCAAATCGCATAAACGAGATATTAAGAAATAATGATGTCGATATTGTTATGCTTGATATGAATTTCAAGTCAGGTGTTCATAATGGAAATGAAGGACTTTTCTGGATGCGCGAGATTTTTAAATACGACAGCAATATAAGTGTTGTAATAGTCACTGCCTATGGTGATGTAGAACTGGCTGTAAAGGCAATCAGGGAGGGTGCTGTTGATTTTATTCTAAAACCGTGGGATAATTCTAAACTTCTGGCAACAATAAATGTTGCCTGGCAGCTAAGGGTATCGAGACTTGAAGCGACCAACCTGAAAAAGGACAATCAGCTCCTAAAAAGTGAAATCAATAAGGGAGGAGAAAAGATAGTACTCGGTGCTTCCCCAACAATGATTAATGTTATGAACGTAGTCAGAAAAGTTGCCGGTACCGATGCCAATATACTGATAACGGGTGAGAATGGAACCGGGAAAGAGCTTGTAGCCAGGGCGATTCATAATCTTTCCAGGAGGGCAGGGGAGCTGATGGTAAGCGTTGATATGGGTTCCATAACCGAGACACTTTTCGAAAGTGAGCTCTTTGGTCATGTGAAAGGAGCATTTACCGATGCAAAAGATGACCGCAAAGGAAAATTTGAGCAGGCTCAAAAAGGAACTCTTTTTCTTGATGAGATAGGAAATCTTTCGCTACAGTCTCAGTCAAAACTGCTAAGCGTTCTTCAGAACAGATACGTTGTAAAGGTCGGTTCAAACAAGCAGATACCCGTTGATATCAGGCTCGTCTGTGCTACAAACTGCGACCTTACGCAGATGGTGAAAGACGGCAGGTTTCGAGAGGATCTCTTTTACCGGATAAATACAATTATGATAGAGGTGCCACCTTTACGCGACAGGGTCGATGATATTGCTATACTGGCAAATCATTTTCTAAGGTTGCATTCTGAGAGATATGGTAAAAGTGGATTGAAAATAAGCACTCATGCTCTTGAGAAACTTGCCAACCATGACTGGCCCGGAAATGTGAGAGAATTGCAGCATTCAATTGAAAAAGCAGTGATTATGAGTGACTCACAAGTTCTGATACCTTCAGATTTTGTGTTCAGTTCCACAGCCAGGAGTGTTAAGCAGAATGAAATGACACTGGAAGAGATGGAGCGGGAACTGATTATCGAAAATCTGAAACGGTACGGTAATAACCTCAGTGTTATTTCCGGAAAGCTCGGGATAACCAGGCAAACCCTGTATAACAAGATTAAGAAATATGAATTGTAAAGAGTAGGGGTGTGTTGCGACACACCCCTACAGATATTATTTTGCTTTTTCAGTAACAATCTGACCATCAAAAAGATTCACTATCCTGTGGGAATAACCTGCATCCCTGTCAGAGTGGGTCACCATTATAATAGTTGTTCCTTCTTTGTTAAGTTCTGTCAGAAGATTAATAACCTCAATACCATTCTTTGAGTCAAGGTTTCCTGTAGGCTCGTCGGCGAGAATCAGCTTGGGATTAGCCACTACAGCGCGTGCAATTGCCACTCTCTGCTGCTGCCCTCCGGAAAGCTGCTGTGGGAAGTGCTTCGCACGGTGACCGATTTTCATTCTTTCCAGGACATCTTCCACCATCTTTTTCCTTTCACCGGTTTTCATCTTAAGGTAGATCAGAGGTAGTTCAACGTTTTCATAAACATTGAGTTCGTCAATTAAATTGAAACTCTGGAAAACGAAACCTATATTTCCTTTACGGAAGATTGTCCTGTCCCGTTCTTTGAGGTTTGCAACTTCTGTTCCGTTGAAGACATAGCTTCCGGAAGTGGGGTTATCCAGCAGACCAAGGATGTTAAGGAGCGTTGATTTACCGCATCCTGACGGTCCCATTACTGCCACATATTCTCCTTCTTTAACGTTGAGAGTAACTTTATTGAGTGCAGTTGTTTCAACTTCTTCAGTTCTGAAGATTTTGGTTAAATCATTAGTTTTAATCATGACATTAATTATTAATAGTTATTTTGATTTTTTAAGAATTAGCTTTTCATTTTTCCCGAAGGTTTCATATCCCGATACAATAACTTTCTCACCGGGTTTGAGCCCTTCAAGTACTTCATAGTATTTTGGATTTTTTCGTCCTATTGAAATATTGCGTTTGGTAGCAAACGATTCGGTCGGGTCAAGAACAAAGATCCATTGGCCACCTGTCTCCTGGAAGAACCCGCCAATCGGCACAAGAACTGATCTTTTTGGCTGTCCTAACTGAAGACTGATATAATATGTCTGTCCGGTTCTGATATTGTCAGGCATACTGTCGCGAAAAACCATATCAATTTTAAATGTACCGTTCCTAACTTCGGGATAAACTCTTCTGACAGTCAGGTTAAATTTATTATTCTGTCTATCGAGAGTCGCATCTAGCTGCGTTCTTACCCTGTCTATATAATGTTCGTCAATCTGCGCAACGACTTTATAAGAAGTCAGTACATTAATTTGTCCCATGTTTTCTCCCTTTGATATTGATTGTCCTATTTCAGGACTTAACAGACCAAGTTCACCATCTACAGTTGCCCGGACATTCAGGTTCTCCACTCTTTTTTTAACCATATCCAGGTTATTCCTCATATTCTGGAGATCCTTTTTAATAGTTTCAACGTTAACTGAACGAAAAACAGAATCCTGTTTTTGACGCTCGATATAAAGGTCTTTCGATTGATTTGCCATATCGAGGTCCTCTTTGGAGCGAAGATATTCCTCTTTGGAGATAAGGTTATCTTTGATCAGAATTTCATTCTGTTGAAAATTTCGCGCTTTTCTTTCAATATCATATTTAAGGGTAACAAGTTCTCTTTTAATCTGCAGTTTTTCCTGTTCCATCTCAATCTGTGTTGTTCGCAGGAAGTTCTCTTTTTCTGCAAGTAATGATTCACTATTGAGAATATTAAGAAAGAGATCCGGATTGGACAATCTTAGTATAATATCTCCCTTTTTGACCATTGATCCTTCTTCTATAAGTTTCTCTTCAACCCGTCCGCCTTCATCAGCATCAAGCTTTATCGTAGTTATTGGTTCAACTGTTCCGGGAACAGTTATATAATCATTGAACTGATCTTCAGTCACAGTTTCGATTATCAGTTTATCTTTTTCAACCTTATATGTTGAGGTCCGATCGGCGAAGAAAGCCATATAGACAAGTACGATAACCGCAATTCCTATAGCAAGATATCCGAAATGTTTTTTCTGAATGCCTTTTTTCTTCGGGATCACTTTATCCATTGTTTCACGAGGAGTATCCATTTCAAATTTGTATTTATAATTAGTAATATTTTATTTAATAAGATTTTCATATTCACCTGTGGAGTAGAACTGAATTGTCAGTTTTCTGATGAGCAACTGCAACTTTGTTCTGAGTGATTCTGATTCAGCTTTGAACAATGCTGTTTTTGCGGCTGAATATTCCGTTACGTCCACAAGCCCCGATTCAAATTTCTTTTGTACTGCTTCAAAGGATTTTAAATTAAAGTCATAATTTGATTTGGCGGCCACAAATTCATCCTTTCCTCTGTTATAGTTGAGACAGGCGTTTTCTACGTCAGTATACAGGTTATTTTTCTCTTGTTCCAGCCTGAGTTCCGCATCATTCCTTCTGATCTTCGCAAGCTTGATATTTCGTGCTGTTGAGTAGTTGTTAAATATTGGTATATTAATGGTAGCACCTATAGCCTGGCCAAAATTGTCTTTCATCTGAGTTGAAAAAGATTTTTGGAAAGAAGTATCGTTCAGCAGAGCATAATATCCTGTAAAAATCTGACCTCCGACAGACACACTGGGAGCAAGGGTTCCCCTGGCAGCGGCTATCTGTTTTTTTGAAGCTTTCATTTCGTACTCTATTTCTTTTAGTCGAGGAAGGGTTTGTGAAGCAATTGCATAAATACTGTCGGGACTAAATGAATTGTCCGTAATAAGAACATTATTCAGGTCGGGCTGCAGGATGTCAAATTCTGAACCGGGTTCAAGCTGAAGCATCTGTTTCAGAGTCGTAACAGCCTGACTGGCCGTATTCTGAGCGATTGTAAAGGATAGTTTATCCCCTGATTCCTGGCTCTCAATTTCATACTGTTTTGACAATGCCTCCTTACCGGTTTCAACCATTTTCGTGATCCTGAAAAGCTGTTTCTCCGAAAGATCAAGCTGCATTTTTGAGGCGCTTTCGAGTCCTTTAGCATATAAGACCTGGTAATATTGCCCCATGATGCCAATTATAAGTGTATTCCTTGCAATTTTTTCACTTTCCAACCCTGCCTTAAGCATATACTTGTTGGCTGAAATTGTATTTAATGTAGAAAATCCATTAAATAACGTGATGCTGGAAGTCAGCTGATAACCATTGCTGAAGTTTTGCAGGAACGTAACTCCGTTAGAGATGGGATCAATTGATCTTCCGTACTGGATACTGGCAGATGATCCTAAGTTGAGTGATGGCAGTATATCCATTTTTGATTTGAGGAAATTGACCTCGGCAGTTTCTGTCTGAAGTTTCTGTCGTTTTAGTCCTATATTATTTGTAACAGCATAATTTATACAATCCTCCAGAGTCCATTTCTTCACCTGGGCCGATATATCCTGAAAACATAAAATTATAAGCAGTGATATTAAAAGATAGATCCTTTTCATTTCAATTTCAATTTCAATTTCTGATTCCTGATTTCTGATTTCAATTTCTAATTCCATATGCCAAAGAATATGCCAAAACGATAAGATTCATTATATCAGACATATAGAATTTTCAGTTTTTTTATAACTGTCAAAATATTAGACACAGCGATGTGTGAAAATGTTACACTTCCTGTTTTCTCAATCTTATCTAATTTTTGTAAGTTTGTTCTTGCCAAAAACCAAAAATCATGACAGAATTTACCCGACGCAATTTTTTAAGAACATCCATTATAGGAGGTGTGGTAGCAACATGCATTAAACCTTTTGATACACTTGCCGCTTTTGGAAAACAGGAACAATTCTCCTCCAGGGTAGCTTTGACAACAGGCGACAACAGAGCCGATATGGCTTTTCGTGCCCTTCAGCCTTTTTCGAAGGAGATTGCTCAGACGATAGGAACACGTCGTGTGGTTCTCAAACCCAACAATGTCAACATTGATGTCCAGTTGGCATCCACACATGTTGATACACTGGAGGGAATACTTGAATTTCTCAGATCGATCGGGAAAACAGAGAATGTCATTATAGCTGAATCAGCTGCCAATGGCCCTACTCTTGATGGATTTAAAAACTTTGGATATTTCAAACTGGCTGATAAATATAATGTAAAAATGGTTGACCTCGATCAGGAGCCATTTGACACAGTTTATGTTTTTGATGAAAAGGATTTCAGACCTCATGCTGTGAGGGTCTCTCGTATAATGCTGAACACCGATTCATATATAGTTTCTGTTGCCCGCATGAAAACGCACGACAGGGTATTTGCCACTTTATCACTGAAGAATATAGTTTTGGGCTCACCAATAAAAGATCTGGGTTTTACTTTCAGTGATTCAAGAAAAGCTGGCACAAACAGTGATAAACCAATAATGCATGGCAACGGATTTCGGGGGATAAATTATAATCTTTATTCAATGTCACGGCAATTGCACCCTCATCTGGCTGTAATCGACGGTTTTGAAGGAATGGAAGGTAATGGTCCTAATGATGGTACTCCTGTTGATCACAGGGTTTGTGTCGCAGGAACTGACTGGCTTGCTGCCGATCGTGTCGGAATAGAATTGATGGGTATAGATTATTCCAATGTTGGTTATCTGAACTTCTGCAATCAAACAGGTATGGGAACAGCCGACCTTAACAAAATTCAGATTATCGGTGAGTCAATTACTGATCACAGAAAGCATTACAAGCTTAGTGATAACTTCAAGGATCAGCTTATATGGATGAATCCTGTATCTCATAATACAACATCGCAGTATCCTAATTTCCGATTATCTTATACCTGAAGAAAATGTTTTGTGCCTGAGATACCGGTTTTGTTAAAAATAACTGCAGAAGGTTTAAATGTGCCACTTCAGGATATCATAAGAATTAAGTGATAATTAATTAAATTGATATTATTAGAAATTTCGTAACTTTGGTTTACCTATTCTCTGTATTGCTTTAGTGTTTTGTGCCTTTTTGGCAAAAAACTTTTAGGAAAGAATTCAATTTCTTAACCTTTTAATAAACTGACTTTTCACCTTAATTCTGGTTTGAAAATGAAAAAAGACTCTTTCCTTCTGGAATTTATTAAGAGCGGACCATTTATTTTACTGCTTATTCTTGCAATAGCTATCTTATTGGGAATTCTTATTTCCAATCATCACAAAGAAATGGTTCAAATGAAAGAGAATGTTTTGTACGTTGCCCCCAAACCAAAAGAATAAAAGAAGCTAAATATTTTTTTGGTCCGTTGCAGGTGTCCCATAATTCCCGTTTTTCTAACAAAAATTACAATTATTTTTGATTGCCAGGTTGATCTATAATATTTTAATATGTATAATATATTGAAAATGAAATATATAAAGTTGGGGATTATTTCTTTATTTATACGTGGAATTCAGATCTCCTATTTTCTCACAGCAGAAAGAATGCAATTAATTATTTCCTGATCCTCAGCCGGAATCAAACCACATATACTTGTCAAAACGAAAGGCAATCCTTTTTCAAAAATTGCTTTTAAAAAATGCTCGTCGCCCGGGAAGGTATTCCCATTTTCATCTTTAGCCTGAAATTGAAGGCCATAAGCAAAAGCCATTAATATTTTGTCAACCGGCGAATTGGTCTGAATTCCATCGATCAGCGGACCAAGGATCCGATCGTTCCTATGAAGTTTTCTTTTCAGATCACAACCTATCCGAAACACAGTATCACCCAGTGCATGGTTCTCAAATCGACCCAGCAGGTCATCAATATGTTCCGTCAGTTCAATCAGGGTAAACTCCCCCGGGTGCTTTTTCAATAGTATATTGGCACTTTGCAGCATGGCAGAACGAGTGAACTTTTTAACAGAGGAAATTTTCAGTATTTCAGCCAGGTATTGCACAGATGGATCCGTAAGAAATCCTGCATAAGCGGCTGCCGCATGACCGAAATTATGGATATGCGATTTACGGTCAACCCAGGCTTTCATATTATCTTTTGGTGCAAGACCTTTTACATCAGGAATCGGATTTTTGAATGCTTTTTTATCAAGGATCAAAGTATTATAGGGTTCTGCATATACCAGCAACCTGTCCTTTTCCTGCTCTTCCTGAGGCATTATTGGCACCATCTTGCCAATGCTGGTTTCAATGAGACCTACAAGTTCATCAACAGGAAAATTTCTGCTTGTACAATTAAATAAAAGATCTCTTACATATCTGTCAGCATTATGCATGTTCTCGGCAAGGATAATATCCAGAGGTTTTTTGCCAAATTTCCTTTGCCTCAGAATAAGCCCTTTCGCTAAAGTGCTTATTACATCCGGTAACCCCTTTTGCCCGACCGATATGGCCGCTATATCACAAACCGATATCTCTTCAGCAACCTTCTCCACCTCACTTCCAATAATACCCCTGACATTTCCTACTTTTATAACTGTATCAGGGTGTGAACTTTTAATTACTACCTTATATTCATTAACCCGGTTTAATTCGTTGATCACAGATTCGGAAATATCTACAAAGACAACTTCAAAACCGGAAGTGGCAAATAACTGACCGATAAATGACCGTCCTATTTTCCCTGCACCGAATAAAACTAGCTTCTTCATGTATCTTTCATTATGTCTCTAGATACTCTCGACTTCAATCTTCAAAGAATTGACAGTGCTCTCTCCAGGCTGCAGTACTGGTAATCTATTTTCTTCCCGCAGTGTTTTGCGCGACTGGCAGAGAACATTTGAGGGTTCGATTCCCAGTACATATTCACCCCATCCCATCATTTTCCACTGGGCTACATAAGGAAGCTGGTTAACGTTAATACCTATATTTACAGCGACTCCAATCTTTTTATTTCTCACTGTGACGGTTGTATCGCCATTCAGGTCTCCTTTCATTGTGTGAAAAAATACCTGCTCCCTGTAAACCTTCTCAGGTTTGATAAAACTCCTGAATTCCATGATCCCCGGAACAGCATCAGAATCACGTGGTACGGTTTTAAGGGGGTCAATAACCAGTTCAGTGTTTTCAGATAGCATCGGGTATCCAAAGTTCATATGATAAAGGATAGTATATGGACTCGGGCTGGCTCCAAAATTTGTTATTTTATCTGTTAACAGGATTATATTTTGTCCCTGAATGGAAGTTATTTCCCGTTCCATCCGTAGTTTATAGCCAAACAGAAAACCTTCTTCAATGATAGCTTTCACTCTGTACCGGTATTCGTTGCCTTCCCAATCCGAAAGATCTGCAAACTGTCTTGAAGGGATAGTTGAAACCCTTCCATGCAGGCCTAGTTCCTCTCCGTTATCAACGCACGGAGGACCCAGGTAGGTTAGACCGCATGTTGTAAGCAATCCGGCACCAAATGTACGAAGCCAGCCCACACCCTCGTGTTCATAAAAGGATGGATGAGTCTCTCCGTTACATGTTTGGTAAACCAGATTGACACCTTTAAAGTTTGCAAGTGAGATATCCAGACCGCGGTCGGGTAGCACCGTGTACTGAAGACCTCCGCCGGTGTTAATGTCAGTTGCTCTCATTCCACGGCCCCATCCGTCACTCAGAGCATAATGCCGGCAATATCCGGTTTGTGAAAGGTTCCCAACGTATTTAAGTAATTCAGATTTGTCCATGGTATTATTTTTAAGGTAATTGACAAAACAGATGCCTTCTCTATGATCCGTTCAAACCTTCCAGAATTGCTTCAGAACGGGGTACAGCTGTTTGTAAGATTCGAATTTTTTGTCATAAAATTTTGCGTTTTCATTATCAGGGGAGAAAATTTCATTTCCGGTTTTGCAGTCTTTCAGTAATTGCGCGACTGGAATTTCTTCAACAGCACTGCAGGCAAGCAAGGCTGCTCCATAACATCCGGCTTCTCGTACGTTACGGACGATGATCTTTTTATTCAGAACATCTGCTTTCAGCTGGGTCCAGGTTTTATTCCTGGTCCCTCCTCCCGTTGCGATGAAAGTATTTATATTCATTCCTGATTTCTCCATCATCTCAAGGTTTAGTTTCATTTCCATAGCAACTCCCTCGAGAAGTGCCTTTGTAATTTCACCCTTTGTTGTTGTAAGCTGAAGTCCAATAATGGCTCCCCTTGCCCGGGTATCAAAATATGGAGTTCCGGTAGCTGAAAAATAGGGTAAAACAAGCAAGTCAGTGGGAGCATGTGGCATATCATCGAGGAGTAGCGAATAAGGATCTTGTCCGGTTACTTTTGCTTTTTCAATTTCCGTTTGTCCAAGTTCATCACGCATCCATCGCAGGATATTGCCGCCGGTCAGGCTGTAAGCCACATTAGTATACTTACCTTTAATTGTATAATCATAACAACAAAGGTTATTCTTTTGCAGCTCATCAGAAAAAGTTGGCTTTTCAAGAATAGGACAGAAACATTCCACTGTTCCTGTTGCATACATGCACATTCCCGGTTCAGTCACCCCGGCGCCAAGTGCAGCACACGTCTGATCATGTCCCCCTGATACTATTATAACCTGATTTTTAAATCCTAGTCTGATGCCCGTTTCAGATCCGATAGTTCCTGTTATTTCACCTGAAGCCGCCGGAATTGCCAGTCTATTAGCTTTTAAACCTGCAGCTTCAAGTATTTCAGAGCTCCATTGATGTTTAATCACATCGAACATCATCGTACGTCCTGCCATCGACCAGCTTATTTTTGGTTCAAGGCCAATTTTATAATGAAACAAATCCTCGAAACAGAGGAAATACCTGGTATCTCTCCAAATGTCAGGCTGATTTTCTTTTATCCATAATATCTTAAAAAGGGTAAAAAGAGGATGGGGAGTATGCCCGGTAATGGAATAGATTCTTTTTGTCCCGAAATCTTCACTCCAGTTAATTGCAATGTCCCTGGCCCTGGCATCTGAAGAGACCATTGCGTTTCCCATTATCTCTCCGTTTTTTCCGACAGCCGCAAACGCTTCACCCTGGCTTGATATGCTCATACTGACAACCGGATCGGTGATGGCGGCATTCACCTCCGATATCACCTCAAAACATTTATTAATCACTTCATCAGGATTGATTTCAGCCCAGTCAGGATGGGGATGGAAAACAGGATACTCCCTGAATGAGGAAGCAAGTTCCTTCCCTTCCCCGTCAAACACAACGGCTTTGCATCCCCCGGTACCTATATCCAGACCCAAATAGCTCACTTCAATAGTATTTAAATTTCTGTAATTTCATAGCCGAGATAACGTGTGAATGCTTCTCGAAGTGCAGTGCTTACAAGGCCTGGAGTTACACTTACGTGATGACGGTAGCCATTATACCCTATTTTATATAGTTTTTCCTGTAAATTATCGATTTTTGCTACACCTCCACAGCCGAAAAAACCTTCCTGTATGGGATCGCTTGTGAATTCCCCTTCTCCCATATAAACATGAAGTTTTCCATCCTGTGTCTTGGAACTGGCAAAGGTTAGCTTATTTGGAGCAATTCGTCCGACGTTGCAGCCGAAACCGCATCCGGCACCCAGAGACTTTGCGAACATTGGATGCTCAATGACTTCTCCTTTGCCTGTCATTAGACTTTGCGGAACGGGGCCACAATGAAAGAGTATGCACTTATCAGGATCTTCACCGTAATTGTTATTCCAGTCGAGGCAGGTTGCTGGTCTGCCTGATGCAAGATTGAGACCGTACATGGTAATGGCATTGCAGACATCAAGTTCACAGGCTGCGGGAAATCCACGGTCGTTAATCTCACTTAATAACACACAGGGGGCAACACCAAATTCCTTTTCCATTTCAAGCCAGCAACGCAACGCAAGAGCATTGAGGCCATATTCTTTGATGATCTCATCGATAACAACACCAAAACGCACCAGGTTCTCAAATGCTTTGTCAGGCACTTTTTTAAAGTTGGTATAGTTCCTGAGCCTCTCTGCTTTTTCCTTCGCGGCCACAGAAGTCATATTTAGATTGCGTACACGGTTAAATACTTCCGACAAATCAAGAACTTCAGTGGTTATTCCATACTTCTGCAAGGTCAACTCATCAAAGCGAACTGTTTTGAATGCTGTGGTTCGTGCGCCGATTGCGCCCACTGTCATTCGTTTCATCCCATTGACAATTTTGCAGACCTTATCGAATGAATCAATCTGTTTTTCAAACTCTTTTGAGAATGGATGCACTGTGTGCGGCGGAAAAACAGTGAAAGGCAACCGGTACTGATAGAAAACATCCATGATCGAGAATTTGCCACAAAATGCATCACGGCGTACTTCAAATCCCATTTTATCAAGCTCGTCCGGATAGGCCAGGATATAAATAGGCACTCCCGCATCCTGCAGAGCAGAAACAGCGCCAGTCTCATCACCAAAGTTAGGCAGTACCAGGATGACGCCATCGAATTTGGCCTGGTTGTCAGCAAGGAATTTTGCATACTTTCTTCCTTCTTCAGGACTTTCAACAGCACCAAAACGAGTCAGTTCACTGTACATCATCAGGCAGCCATGACCAAGCTTTTTCAGGGTATCACTTACTTCTTTGCGGGCAATGGCAATCAATGATTCGGGGAAAAATCCGCGGTTGCCAAAATAGAGAGCGAAGGTTGATTTATCTTTTATCATATTATTAAATTATAAAAATCATTTTTCTGATATATTTATTGCTCTAAGGATACTGCCAGGTTTAATTTCGATGAATTAAATCCGCTGATCCGGCTATTTCAAGCTGGTTTTTTATAATGTCGACCATTTCGTTATATACTGCTTCCTGTGCTGCTTTGACCGAAGAATTCATCAATTTCTCATAGGGTTGCCTTATACCTGTGGCAATGTTGATTTTTGCAATACCTTGTTTAAATGACTGCATCAGATATTCTTTGGAAATACCGGTTCCCCCATGCAATACAAGCGGGATATTTATGGCTTCGTTGATTTTTTTCAAATGGGGGATAGCAAGACGGGCCCCGATCTTTTTTTCAGTGCGTGTTGCTGCTGATATAGCTCCGTGAATATTGCCAATAGCGACTGATAACCAATCGGTTTGAGTCTCACTCACAAACCTTTTAGCTTCATCGGGTGAGGTAAATCCTTTCCCTGTTGCAAAAAGCTCTTCGTAAGGAGGCAATGGGCCTGATTCATGTCCCATTACTGCTCCGAGTTCAGCTTCCACAGGGATATCAGATTTATGAGCAAGTTCTGCAATTCTACGGGTTTTTTCGATGTTTTCTTCAAGTGAAAGCCTTGAACCATCAATCATTACAGAATCATATCCTAATTCAATAGCTTCAGAGATTATCTTTTCAAAATTGGTAAGCAGATTATCTTCATCGATAACAGGTACATGATCGAGATGAAGGCGTGTAAATTGCAGGTCCTTAAGTTTTTCATATTCATCCCTGATTGATTTCATACTGCCTGATTTGAATTTTATCCATTCCAGTCGTGCCACCATAATAAGCCCGAAGGTTCCTGTGTCGTGTAATGCTCTTATAACCGGTTCCATCATTGGCAGATAGGGGATGTTAAAGCCGGGAATAACTATTCCCAGCTTAAATGCTTCTTTTATAATTGTGCCGGTACCGGGTTTCGAAGAAAAAATCATATACAATAGTTTTGATGTTATATTTATTTTAGTTTCAAAAATAGATTATAGGATGATTTTAAGTTTGTTTTGAACCCCCATCCCGTCCTTCCCCCACGGGGGAAGGGGTCAAAATAATCATTTCCCCCTTGGGGGAAACAGGAAAGGGGGTTAAATGAAATGTCAATCATGTGAATTAAGTTAAACAAATAACTGGTCGATCAAATAAGTGATCATTACGAAGATAGATTATAAAAAAGCATAATGTGTAGAAATGGATTTGCTATATAATGAACTATATTTACATGAAATTGAATCTTCTCAGCATAATCCTGTAATATTATGGAGGTAGCTTACGAAAAACTCTATCTTGACGAAAACAGCCTGTTTCATTACCAGGAGTTTATTCAACCACATTTCACCTCGCCATTTCATCTGCACGATGAATTTGAGCTTATACTGATTGTAAAAAGTCATGGGAAACTGTTTATAGGAAATGGAATCACAAACTTCACAGACGGAGAACTATATCTTTTCGCACCTGGATTACCACATTGCTTTTTCAATACACGAGGTTATGATAAAGGCAATGAGTCAGCTCATGCTATAGTAATTCAATTCAGGAAGGATTTCCTTGGAAATGTTTTCTTCGAAAAAACCGAGGTATCCAATCTGAAAAGCTTGATAAAAAAAGCAGAGTTTGGAGTGCAATTTATTAATCCTGATAAATCCCTCCAAAAAGAAATTCGGACATTGAATCAGAAAAAAGGTCTTAAAAAACTGGCGGATTTTTTGTTGTTATTGAATGATCTTGCGGGTATGGATGACATTAAATTACTAAGCACTGAAAATACCTTCAGATTATCAGGATTAAACGATTCAAAAATTATCAACAATGTTTACAGCTACGTTGCTGAAAATTTTCAGAAGAAAATCAGCTTTGATAATGCAGCCTCAGTTGCAAATATGCAAAGATCAGCGTTTTGCAGGTATTTTAAACGCAAAACCAAGAAAAAATTCACTCAGTTTGTGAATGAAGTCCGGATAATGCATTCCTGCAAGCTTCTGGCAGAGACAGATAAAACTGTCATTGAAGTAGCATATGAGTGTGGCTATGAAAGCACATCCTATTTCAATCGCCAGTTCAGATTATTTTGTAATAATTCGCCAAAAGAATTCAGGGAACAGTTCAAACAAAAATAACCCTGCTATTAATTGAAAAAGATGAGAATCTTACGCCATCAGCCTGATAAAAAGGTTTTTAGATAAAACAATTGAATATTGCAGAACAAACAAAAAAAATGGGGAATTACCGTTACAGGATCCTTGCATTGGTGTTTATGGCCACGACCATAAACTATTTCGACCGTAGTATTGTAGGTGTGATGGCACCGACGTTACAAAAGCTTTTTGACTGGTCAAATAAGGATTATGCCGCTATTATGGTTTCTTTCAAAATCGCCTATGGGATAGGGTTACTTTTTATGGGTGGCATAATCGATAGGCTTGGCACTAAAATAGGATACACAATTTCAATTGCAATATGGAGCATTTTCGGGATGTTGCATGCGGTAATCAGGCCAGCTTTTAGTTTAATAGGATTCATTGCTGCGCGTTTCGGCCTTGGAATTGGCGAATCGGGAAATTTTCCTGCTGCAATTAAAACCGTTGCAGAATGGTTCCCCAAAAAGGATCGTGCTTTTGCAACGGGCATTTTTGATGCCTCGACCAGTGTTGGGGCAATTCTGGCTCCTTTTGTCGTAGGTGGTGTTATATCAGTCCAGGGAGCTAACTGGCAAATACCATTTCTTTTTACTGGAGTGCTTAGTTCACTATGGGTTTTTTTATGGATAAGAACCTATAAGAAACCTGAAGTTCATCCAAAATTGTCAAAAGATGAGCTGGCATATATTAACAGTGATTCGAAGGAAGAGACAATAGAAAAAATTTCCTGGTTCAGACTTTTACCAAAGAAGGAAACATGGGCTTTTTCTTTAACCACTATAACAGATGGTGTATGGTGATTTTACCTCTTCTGGGGTGCAAAGTTCCTTGCAGAACAATTTGGTGTGGACATTAAAAACATCGGTATTCCTTTCCTAATAATTTTTATAATGGCTGATGCTGGAAGCCTGATCGGAGGATATGCATCAGGTGCTTTAATAAAGAAGGGTTGGTCAATAAATAAAGCCAGAAAAATAACCATGCTGATTTGTGCAATTATTATTTTACCTGTGAGTTTTGTACCTGTTATAACCAGCAAATGGATTGCTGTCTTTCTAATTGGTTTTGCAGCAGCCGGACATCAATCCTGGTCGATCAATGGATATACTCTTGTTCCGGATGTATTTCCCAAAAAAGCGATTGCATCTGTCATAGGAATAGGTAAAATGGTAGGGGTGACAGTCGCAATAATTGCTGATATCGCCTTAGGAACAGTACTTGATACTGCAAATAATTCTGGTTATTTCTGGGCTTTTCTGATATCAGGCATGTCCTACCTTATTATTATTGGTTTTGTACATTTATTAATGCCGAAAATGACTCCTTTGGATGATAATTTGAAGTATATTAAAAAATAATATGAACTAGAAAGCATTTTACCATTGTTAAATCTAAAATGTCCAAATATATTAAAGTACTCATATTCAAATATTTAATATTTTCATCTTACCCCCTTTCCCGTTTCCCCCAGGGGGGAAAGGCTTTTTTAATGCTCCTTCCCCTGTGGGGGAAGGTCGGGAAGGGGGTAATAGAATAAAAAGTGACTTTTGAGTTTTTAAACATAATGTAATAGGAAAATTATTAATCTATAGAAAATAAAATATTTAAATAAATTTCTTAAAAATTCTAAAAATGGCTAAAAATGAATTATCAAGGAGAAAATTTATTGGTAAAACAGCTGCCGGATTAGTCGGAGTAGCTGTTTCATCGAGTGGTACATCAATAGATGCAGCTTCCTACACTAGAATTATCGGTGCGAACGATCGTATCAATATCGGATTTCTTGGCTGTGGAAGTCGCAGCAGCGATCATCAGAGGATGGTAAAAACCTCGGAAAAGGACAAGAATATTGGCGTTGTGGCCGTCTGCGATATCTGGAAACTTAATAAGGAAAAAGCAGCAGCAAACTGTAAAAAACTCTTCGGTACTGATGTAAAACAGTTCAAGTATTCAGAAGAAATGCTGAAAATGCCTGAACTTGATGCAGTTATGATAGGGACAGGAGATTTTCAACATGCAAAGATCCTGGCTGAAGTTGTCAGAGCTGGTAAAGATTGCTATTGTGAAAAACCAATGGCGATAGATGTTGAAGAAGCTAAACTGGCAAGGAGTACGGTTCTTGCATCCAAACAGGTTGTACAGTGTGGATCACAATGGGTCAGCGATCCTGTTCAGAAAAAAGTAAGGGATATTGTTCATTCCGGGAAATTGGGTCAGATTACAAAAATAGAACAGGTGTGGAATGATAATGGACCCCGCTGGCATGTTCCAAATGATCCCGATGTTGCCGCAATCCGGGAAGAGGATACTGACTGGAACAGATGGCTTTTAGGTAAGCCTTATGTCCCGTTTGATCCCTGGAAATATTTTGAATTCAGAATATTCCGCGATTACTCAGGAGGAATTACTTCACAATGGATGAGTCATGCTGCGGGATTGGTTCATTTTTATACCAATACTGCTATACCCGATTCTATGGTAGCAAACGGAGGCATTTTTGGATGGCCCGATATAAGGCAGAATCCCGACACATTTCAGGCACTCGCAACATATGACGATACCAAGTTTTTATATTCCTACACTTCAAACTATGCGAGCAAGTTTGGCGACTACACATGTATCCGGGGAAAAGACGGAACTTTGTTTTCACATGGAGGGGAAGGAAGCGCCCGTTGGTTTTTCATTCCAGAACACCTGAATCTGATTGGTGGCTTTGATTTTTATGAAGGGATGAAAGAGACGATAAACAAAGGGAAGGCTGAAATAGTAACATGTGAAGAATATGGTATGAAACTGGGACCGGTTTACCTGAGCGATGAAAATAAGTATCACCTCGATAACTGGGTAGATTGTATGAGGAACAGAAGTGTTGTACCGAACGGCAATATTCATACCGGGTTCTGGCATTCAATAGCTACAATTATGGCTACACGGGCTTATCGTGAAGGTAAAAAGCTTTACTGGGATCGCACAGGAGAGGAGATTGTTGACCATCCCGTTACCATTTAATATTTCCTGATTACCACTAAAATGACTTTTTAAACATTAAAAGAATATGGAAATCATAATCTCGGAAACCAAACAGATTCTTGGAAAAAAAGCTGCCCGGATGGGAGGAGAATTAATCCGGAAGGCAATTCTCGACAGGGGAACGGCAAATATCATACTTGCTACAGGAGCATCACAGTTCGAGATGCTGAGTGAATTAGTTAAAGAGGATATTGACTGGTCTCTGGTAAGAGCTTTTCACCTCGACGAATATATTGGATTATCAGAGGCACATCCGGCATCGTTTCGCAAATATCTTAAAGAGCGATTTGTGGATATTGTTTCACCCATGGAGTTCAATTATATTAATAGCAACACTGATGCTTATGAAGAATGTGTCCGTCTGGGAAAGCTGATAAGAAAGCATCCTGTTGATGTTGCTTTTGTGGGCATCGGTGAAAACAGCCACCTGGCTTTCAATGATCCCCCTGCAGATTTCGAGACGGAAGAAGCCTATCTTGTAGTAACTCTGAATGAGGAGTGCAGACGTCAGCAAATGGGTGAAGGCTGGTTTCCAACAGTTAACGATGTTCCTGAAAAAGCAATCAGTATGTCAATAAAACAGATCATGAAATCGAATTCCATTATCTGTAGTGTTCCTGATTTAAGGAAGGCGGAGGCTGTCAGAAA
>JBEKDR010000027.1:0-42132 GCA_050014255.1 Bacteroidales bacterium
TCCTGAGACTGAAAGCAAACTAAGGATGATGCTCCATTGGGATGTCAGCAACGGAATTGCACGCCGCAGCTGGGCCCGGAACAATGAAGCTATGTTTACTCTGAAAAGAGAGATGGGAAGAACCCCGGGTCTTAAAGTGACTGTACCTTATATTGCAGATGATAAACTAATTGATGATGCTTTAAGAGGTTATGGTTCCAGGTTTTAGGTCCTGGGTTCTGGGTTTATGGAAATCAGAGATTTGACCTAATACCTAGCACCGAGCACCCGGTACCCGGAATATTTTTCCCATTCAAGTTTTCTTATTTTTGCTCCCTTTATTTGTTAAGAAGGACAACTGCAATTGCTGCAATTCCCTCCTCTTTTCCAATGAAACCGAGCTTTTCCGTAGTGGTGGCTTTGACCGCTATATCGTCGGGTTCTGTCTCGACAATTGCTGATATAGTTTCTTTCATTTCCTGGATAAAAGGAGAAATTTTAGGTTTCTCCAGGCATATTGTAGCATCAATATTATTCACTCTGTATCCTTTTTGCCTGATCAGATCAAAGGTGTTCTTAAGCAATATTTTGCTGTCGATGTTTTTATACTTATTGTCACTGTCAGGAAAATAATGCCCTATATCCTTTAATCCTGCTGCGCCAAGAAGACCATCGCATATTGCATGAAGCAGAACGTCACCATCGGAGTGAGCCACAGAACCTTTTTCAGAAGGTATCTTCACACCTCCTAACCATAAATTTAAACCTGTTTTAAGCTGGTGAAAATCAATTCCCTGCCCTATCCTGATGTTCATCCTCCCTTCGATCTGTTGGCATTTCTTAAGGAATTGAAATCGAAAGCTATGGAAAACCTCAGCGTGTGTGCAAGAGGATTATTCTGTGCAACTGGCATAAGATAGGAGAAATCAAGCGTAAATGCTTTCAGCCTGAATCCTGCTCCTGCGGTAAAGTATTTCCTGTTTCCCTTGGTTGGATCTTCATAAAAATAGCCCCCCCGAACAGCAAACTGATTATTGTACCAATATTCGATTCCGAATGAATAGGTAATTTCATGCAGTTCTTCCTTAAATCCACCTGGCGCATCAAAAAATGACTGAAATATTGCAACCGGGACAGAGACATTCGGATTTTTCCCTTTGATTATACTGTCGGGATTTGTACTGCTATAAATCGGAGGTGTCGGTACAAGAAGTTTATTAAGATCGAGTGTTGCTGTAATTTTATTAAAATGGTCAAGATTAATTGTGGCAGATGTACCGAGGCGCATATTCATCGGAATAAAATCAGATGTTTGTGTTGCTGAATAACTCATCTTTGATCCGATGTTGGAAAAATTAAGGCCAAATCCAAGTTGACCATCTTTGCTGAGAATACTTATCTTCTTCTGATAATATCCTGAAATGTCGGCTGCAAACGATATTCCCGGTTTTGTAGCAACTCCCCCGGAGTAAGTTCCTCCTGTCAGGTTTGAATATATGAATCTGAAAGCAACTCCTCCGGAAAGATGATCGGTAAACAGCCTTGAATAGCCTGCATCGAGAGCAAATTCATTAGGATTAAAAGTGCGTTGCAGGTTCCCGAATTCATCGGTGAATGGTACATCACCAAGTGAAGAATATAAAAGACTTGCAGATAAAACCTGTTTCGAGTCGAGTCTTTTATATCCGGCAAGATAAGCGATATTAATATCCGGAACAAGATTTCTAAGCCATGGAGAATAAGATATACCTAATCCGGCATTGCCATCAATAAAAGCAAATTTTGCAGGATTCCAATGCTGGCTGTAAACATCGGGTGATGTTGCAACACCGGCATCACCCATAGCTCCGGCTCTTGAATCAGGTGCTATAGTCAGGAACGGAACGACTGTCTGTATTGCATTAAGCTGTCCTGTGCTCTGTTGAGAAAATAGTAATGTTGTACCCGAAAGGACAAAAAGGAACAAAACTACTGCAACTATCTTTTTCTTCATGATGATTCTAATCATTCTACCAAATTTACAAATATAAAACTATTTTTCAACCTTAATATTGTGTAATTGTCACAAAATGATCATTCGGCCCGTTGCCCATGCCGTTTCGCCGTTTCCGGTAATAATTGTAACTGTATAGGGATACATTCCCCTTCCGACTTTCCTTCCTCCTTCATCATTTCCATCCCAAACTACCGGCGGTATTGTATAACCTGTGGTCTCAATCTTTGTCTTTATAATTTTAATTATTCTTCCATCAATATTAAATATATTTATTGTAACATCCAACTCTTTATCGGGTCTGTTATGCTCCAGACTGATATTGGTTTCGCTGATGAATGGATTAGGATAGTTAAAAAGGTTCCTGAGCAAGAATTTTCCACCTGTTACCACCTGGAATGTAATCGTTTTTTCTGAAGAGTTATTAAAATTGTCCCAGGCTTTTACAGTAATCGAATGACTGCCTTCACTCAGCCCTGAAAGAGTATATTTGATGCTTCCTCTTCTGTAGTTATCAAAATCATCTACAAAATAGCTGTTAAGGACAAAAGATCTGTTAGAATCATTATCAAGAAATCCGGTTAAATCGTGTCCAATTCCTGAACCGGTCGTATTAATGCCACCCTGGTCATTCAGGATTGCCAGAAGTGTCGGATTACTGTCAGTTATTCCACCGTTTTTGAATAGGGTGTCATTCATATATAGTTTAATATCAGGACCTTCATTGTCTGTAAGAAGTGTTTTTGAGAAACCGCCTACAATTATATTGTTGAAGCTCCCATTCATATCTTCATTTTTATCGTTAGCATAATAGCTGATTTTTCCTGACCCGAATGAATAATCAATATCCCTTGGAACAATAAAAGTAAAGTTGAATCTACCGTTTTTTGCCATTGTTTTGCCACTGAAAAGAATGTTGTTCATGAGATCGAAAGTCATAGTTGGCCCACCATCATTTGCCAGAGTCTTTATTTTACTTGCTTTATCATACACGATTGGAGAGACCACTCCATCGAAAGCGTTTAGCGGATTTCCGAGAGGATCTTCTATATGACCTGCAATAGTAATAAGTGAAAGAGCTTTCAGACTGTCAATTTTATCATAGACAGATACATTATTGACAGAATCTGTAATGACCTTGCCATGATAAGGATAGGCAAGCTTTAATGCCGGATCTCCAAGCAGAGTGAAGTTCCTTTTATTCGGGCCCGATCCCGAGTTATTTTTAGCAATTTTAATAATGTCTCCCAAACATAGAGGGTTTCCCGATTCGTCACGTTTAAAAGCACAGCTGAATATGTTCCTGTTGAGATCATAATTTGGAGCGGAATATACAACTCTTGTGGTAGACATTAAAGCGATTCCTCCCCCATCTTTATTAAGAAGTACCATTTCACCGCCTGAGGGTTTCCCTGTCATCTGCCTGGTTGCTAAATTAATATCAATGTCATCGAAACGGCTGAATTCACACGTAGCAGTAATAAAAAGCGGGAGTTTTCCCCCATTATTCCAGGAGTTAATATCTTCTGTTGTGACCACCCTTTCAGCTGCAAGTTCATTCTCATTCCCATGACCGGTATAATTGAAAATCAGGCATCCTGAATTGATACGATCGTCGATTGCTTTATTCACTTCCGGATAGGACTGCCCGTTTACTGTTGTCGTCTGCTTGAAAGCATCAAGATAGATTTTATCAATATTATAAGCAGGGACACTGTCGTTAAGGATTGCTGCAAGACCTTCAGCATCCTCCATGTGAGTGTTCGCGTCTTCATCATCAGCTGTAAGACATATCACATTTTTCCAGCTGCCCATATTTACAGGATCGAGGTATCTTTTAATCTTGGAAATGACAATGCCCGCCTGGATGGTATCGGAAACAGGTAAACGTCCGATTCCAATATCTTCTGTACCATCTGCTTCTCCGGCTCCATCTTCCAGAAGCCCATAGAAATCATCAGATGTAAAAGAAGAAACAACCACATTGGAATTCTCGGACTGGTAAGTAGGAATGAAATTGGGATTATTTGGCGGTGGTGTTTTATTCTCATAGGAACCATCCCCGAAAAGGAGCAGATATTTAAGAGGATGAGCGCTATCTTTCTGCTTCATATATTTCATTCTCAAAAAATTTCTTATCGCCGCAATGTCGGGTATCCCGCCTGAAAACTCATTATAAATCTGTTCAGGTGTGACAATCTGGGAAACCAAGCCATCATTCTTCAGATGAATATCTGCCAGTTTTTCAGCATACGCTCTGAATAAAGGATGAGTAACAATAATCATATCGGCCGAAGCAGACGAGTGCAGATCCTGGTTCTGTACCACAGCCGGTTTAATTAATGGCACAATAGCATTGTCTGTTGTAAAAGCAATAAATGTCTTAAGTGTGTCAGAAGCAAATTTAAATCCAAGATTTTCTCCGTTTATGGTGTACTGAATCTGCCTAACATTCATAGGATCAGTGATATCCCAGATCAATGCATCATTATTAAGGCTCCTGATTGCGAATCCGGTTATCCTGCCCGGTGCAACAGATTTTGAATCACTATATTGCATTTCTGAGCCGGAAAATGAATTTGATCTTCTTCCCTGCAGGGTTATCCAGTCAAGCCAGCCGTGTGCTCCCGTTTCCCCGTTATTCAGAAATGTGATATCATAAACAGGTGATGCTGAAGAAGGTAGAATTAATCCTGCTGAATCAGTGATCTGGGCGTATGTCCCGGTATAATCATAAAGATTGACTCCATCTACCCGGATGCTTTTTTCGAGTGAGTTTCCATCGGCCAGACTGAAAGTAGTAGGAACTGAGGCCCTTGCCGCAACCCTGATATGATACTTTATATTTTCTGCAGTTATGAGTTCAGTGAAACCGGGGTCGATATGTATTGCAGAAATCTCCTGAAACCACTCTCTTCCTGATTGAATAAGGTTTACTATATCCTGTTCGTGAATAAATAAAGCATCTGATTCAGATGAATTGTAATTAACGGGTTGGTCAGGTTCTGCAGCAGCCACAATTTTTTTACCCGGAGCCGGCCCTGAGGTTAAGAAATAAAATGCAGTATCAGAATAATTGTGATGTATGTAATCATACTCTTGCGTATTTTCGTTATAAATCCATCTGCCTGTACCTTTCGCGAAGAAAAGCAGATAATCTCCCTCATTAAAAATACCATCGCTTCCGGTAAATGTTTGAATTGCCATCTCTTTCAGGTCGTCAGGTTTTGGTGCATCGTTATAATATGATAACTGGCCACAGTTGTTACCAAAAATCATTGGATTTGATGGATTTTCCAAACCGAGCTGTTTAAGCTTTGAGTAATCGATCCTGTATATTCCGTCTGAGGTTATTGCAATTTTGAACCATAAACCTTTTGAGAGTTTAGAACTGGGAGAATAACTATCTTTGGAATTCTGGGCAGAAATGTTAGCAGATAAAAGCAACATTGATATTGATATTTGAAAAATCCTTCTCATTATACTGACAAAGATAGAAATGTGCTTCTTGTTTGCTAGTTTATTTTGTTTTTTTGTATGTCGTAGATTATTATAATAATAACGACATCATCACGTTGATATTGCAGTAATTTTGAATATGTTGAGACGACCCGGTAAAATAGTTTTGTTCATCTTCTGCCTGCCTGCGTATTGTTTTGGGCAGGAGACTGATCCGGGGCCCGGCTATCAGATGATGATGATAAATAATCCATCGCTTGTCGGAAGCGGAGGAGACGGTGTACTGAGGTTGTCATATCTTAACTTCTATCCCGGAAACAATTATAACCTTAATTCTGTTTATTTTTCGTACGACTCGTATTTTTCTGAACTGCATGGTGGAGCAGGGTTATATCTCACTGATGATTATCTGGGCGGAATTATTAACGATTTCAGAGGAGGATTATCATATGCGTATTTTTTACAGGCCGGAAAGGATCTCTTTATAAATTCAGGTCTTTCAGCTTCAATTTACCACAGGGGATTTAACTTTGACAATGCAATTTTACCTGACCAGATTGATCCACTCGGGGGAGTGTCAATTCCATCATCAGAAGTACTGGCATCGTCAGGAAAAACAGTATTTGATGTCGGAGCGGGATTCCTCTTTACTTTCGGTAAATTTTCAGGCGGATTTTCGATCAATCACCTGGCCGAGCCCGATTTGTCTGTCACAGGCAATTCCAGCGAAAGAATAAAAAGAAAACTGCTGGTCCATCTGTCAGGGGATTTTGCCATTAACAAAGCTAAGAATCTGAAAATCCAGCCTCTGACATATTTTGAAGTACAGGGAGGATTCATTAATGGTGGAGCAGGTGCGGCTATAGAAAGTAAATATCTGGCCATTAATGCTGTAGTTTTAGGTGATAATGGAAAAAACCTGAATATTCAAACAGGGTTTTCCTTCAGTGCAGGTAGAATCACAGGTTTTTACAATTATAGGTTTAATGTGGTTTCAGGGAATAAATTGTTGCCTTTATCGCTTCTGCATCAGACAGGACTTGCATTCAGTTTAAACAATGTTGAAAAAAGAAATACAATCAAAACAATAAATTTCCCTAAATTGTAGTTATATTTGATGAGTAAAAAAATGATTTAGTAAAAATTATTATATTTGGGTATTCTAAAAAGCCATAAAACTAAAGGAGTTATGTATAAATTCAGAGCCTTACCAGTTGTTTTAATCGCTGTCTTGCTTTTTACATCCTGTATATTTAAGAAAAAGGGGAAAGAAGATGTTTCAACTTCAACAGGATGGAAATATAATGATCCTGACATGGGAGGATTTGAAGTTGCTATTGGAGCTGAGCAGAAAACTGGTCCTGGCCTGGTACTGATTGAAGGAGGCCGTTTTACAATGGGACAGGTTGCTCAGGATGTTATGTTCGATTGGAATAACCAACCAAGAACAGTTACAGTATCATCATTTTATATGGATGAAACAGAGGTGAAGAACGTCGACTACCGGGAATATCTTTACTGGCTGCGCAGGGTTTATAAGGATTATCCTGAAGTATATAGAAGAGCTTTACCTGACACACTGGTCTGGAGAACACCGATGGGTTTTAATGATCCTTATGTCGAGTATTATTTCCGGCATCCTTCATATAATAATTATCCGGTTGTTGGTGTCAGCTGGGTAAAGGCAAACGATTTTTGTCTTTGGAGGACCGACAGGGTTAATGAAAAACTGCTTATTGACGAAGGAGAACTTAACCCCGATCCAAACCAGTCAAATGAAAAGAACTTTAATACAGAGGCATATCTGGCAGGGCAGTATGAGGGTGTCGTAAATCAGTTGCGTCCAAGCCTTAATCCGGATAAAACAGAACGCCGGACAAACTTTGAGGATGGAGTTCTTCTTCCAAGTTACAGGCTGCCTACAGAAGCTGAATGGGAATTTGCTGCTTATGCACTCAGAGGCAATACATTTGAAGAAAGAATTTATGAAAGAAGAATTTATCCATGGGATGGACATAACGTAAGAAATTCATCAAAAAAGAACAGAGGTGAGATGATGGCAAACTTTGTTCGCGGAAGAGGTGACATGATGGGAGTAGCCGGAAGTCTGAACGATAACGGAAGTATTACAGTTGATGTGAAATCATACTGGCCGAACGATTACGGGCTTTACTGCATGGCCGGAAATGTCAATGAATGGGTACAGGATGTTTACCGTCCGCTTACATCTGAAGATGTTGATGGATTTAATCCTTTCAGAGGTAATGTTTTTACTGACCTGAAGCGCGATGTCAATGGCTCTGTTGTTCCTAAGGACAAGCTCGGGCGTTTAATTATCGACACGGTTAAAGATGCAGACGTGGCAAACAGATATAATTATCAGAAAGGCGATTACAGAAACTACAGGGATGGCGACCTTCAGTCAGCTATACCCTCAGGAGGAGGAACCGATTTTATAGCTGAGGATGGGAAAAAAGGTTCTCTCAGGATGTATGCTCAGGATAACACACCCGGCAGTACCGATTTTGTAACACTTATTAACGATAATGCACGTGTTTATAAAGGTGGATCATGGAAAGACAGAGCCTACTGGCTTAATCCATCAACAAGAAGATTCCTCGATCAGGAAAGCTGCCGCGATGATATCGGTTTCAGGTGTGCAATGATCAGGGTTGGGAGTCCTTCAGGCTTATAAAATCTGGTTCTCTGACAATATTAGCCTCATTATGCGATCATAATGAGGCATTTTTTTACGATTATGAAAACTGAACAATTATACAACCTTTATAAAGAATCAAAAGGTGTTTCGACTGATTCGCGCTCAGTGGGGAAAGATCAGATTTTCTTTGCACTCTGGGGTGACAATTATAATGGAAATAAATTTGCCTCCGAAGCTCTTGCCCGGGGTGCTCTGTGTGCTGTAATAGATGATCCTCTGTTCGAAACTGAAAACACGATACTTGTAGATGACTGCCTTATTGAACTACAGGCTCTGGCCGCCCACTTCAGAAAGGAGTTGAAAGTTCCGGTACTTGCCATAACCGGGACAAATGGGAAGACAACAACCAAGGAGCTGATTGCTGCCATACTATTAAAAAAGTTTAAAGTTCATTTTACAAAAGGAAACCTGAATAATCATATCGGGGTTCCTCTCACAATTCTTTCAGCTCCTGCTGATACGGAAATGTTGATAATAGAAATGGGAGCAAGTCATATTGGTGAGATCAGAACCTTATGTCTTATTGCAAAACCTGATTATGGAATAATTACAAATATAGGCGCTGCCCATATTGAAGGATTTGGATCGCTGGACGGCGTTGCAAGGGCAAAAACAGAACTATATGAATATCTCCGTAAAGTAAACGGGATAGCTCTGTACAACGACAAAGATCCATTCCTGGTTGAAAAAATTTTCAGGATTATAAACAGGGCAGTCCCCTTTTCTGATCCCACAGGTATTGAGCTCCTGGTTGACCTGGTTCCTTCTGATCTTAATCTCAGGATATCAATAACCTATCTTCATAATACCTATAATATAAGTACTAACCTGTTTGGGAGCTATAATCTCGAAAATGTCAGAGCAGCAATAGCTGCCGGCCTGTTCCTTGGGGTGGAGATAAAAGATATTATAGATGCTATTGAAAAATACCAGCCGGCAAATAACAGATCACAGATAAAGACGACGAAAAGCAATACACTTATCTGTGATTCTTATAATGCCAATCCGACAAGTATGCGCTTAGCCCTTGACTCTTTTTTGGCATTGAAAGCTGACCATAAAATTATTATCCTTGGCGATATGCTTGAACTTGGTGATAAGAGCGAAGAGGAGCATCTTAAGATTTTGAAAGTACTTCAGTCAGACATTGCGGAAAAGGTTCTTCTTGTTGGTCCTGTATTTCATAAAATATCTTCGAAATCAGGCTTTAAAGCTTTTGATAATGTAGATAAACTCATGGAATTTCTTAAAATTGAGCCTTTAAAGGGGAACGCAATACTTATTAAAGGATCTAGAGGAATCAGGCTTGAAAAAATTTACGATCTCCTGTAAAAACTCATTTTAGTTCATTTTCGGCTCCGGTAAATTTAATGTTTATTAAAAGGACTTCAGATCTGCTGCCCGATCTGACTCTTGGTCCCCACAAGCCGTATCCTGATGAGACTATAAAATTTGTATTTCTTTTTTTCAGGTAGCCATAGCTCAATTCGTAAATCATTCTGGTAACATAATTAAGGGGCCACATCTGTCCGTTATGCGTATGCCCCGAAAGCTGCAGATCAATACCATACTTTGCAGTTTCATCAAGATGGAATGGCTGGTGGTCAAGCAGGATAACAGGTTTTGCAGTATCTGCTTGTTTCATAAGTTCACTCAGTGGCATTCGTTCTCTTCTGTAAAAACGGTATGAATCCCTGTCGATTCTCCCGATAAGTTGAATTCCACCCTCAAGAGTTACCATCTCATCTTTTAACACTCTGATACCTTTGCTTTCAATATATGGAATAGTACGATTTGCCCCACCAATAAATTCGTGGTTACCGGTAATTGCATACAGACCATCGGTGCATTTCGGCCATGTAAAATACTGCAGGAGATCGCCTCTTAATACCGGACCAATCTCACCATCAACTATATCTCCAAGCAGCAAGACAAGATCTGGTTTCATGTCTTTTATCATGCCTGACAATTTTTTCAGACTTCTTTTTCTTATGATGCTCCCGAGGTGAATGTCAGACACTGCTGCTATGCGTAAAGTTTTAACCGATCCTGCCGGTTTGTTTATTGTTATATTGTATTCCCTGGCGACCGGTATTATTGCATTGATAAAACCTCCGATTATTAATAAAGAAGAAGCTGAAGCAATTATTATGAATGACCATTTCCGGTACAGAAAGATATTATCCCCCCGAATAATTCCCGGAATTCTCAGGATAAGTAAAATGACGTCAGACAGAAGGAAAAATATAAAACCATAAAGCATGAAAGCCAGCCAGAATCCGCCCACAATATTCAGAATATCGGTAATAACCGAGGAATGTTTTGATTCAAGTACTTTTGCAACAATAAAAAGTACAGCAAGTAAAAAAAAAGTAATTGAATAGAGTATCCTGTTCCTTTGAAGGCAGGGTATTGCCTTATATCCCTTATAGAATAAGTAAATATTTACCAGCGAGTAAATTGTAAGTACTATGGAAAAAAATACAATCATCTGATATTTCTTCATTTTAATAAGTTTTATGATTTCAGGCTCTTATAAGTTTTATTGCCCTTAATATAAAACTCAAAAACAATACTCTTGTTCAAAACACAATTCCAACTATTGTCGTTAATTTCTAGTTTCTTAACAGCTTTTCTCTTTTCTCTGAGGTCATTTATTGCTTTATAGTAATCCATATGAGCATTCCATACGGCCTTTACACTTTTGAAACTGCCTTTCATGAGAAAGTATAGCGCAGCCAGTCCGTCCAAAAGTTTTCTGATGAATAAAACAGTATATAATTTATTGTCTGGCAGATTTTTATAAAGAAGAAAGAGGCTGTTTCTGAAGTTAAGATATGTTTTTAAAGGTGAGCTATAAGAAAGAGTGCCGCCTCCGACATGATAAATCACCGAATCGGGCAAAAAGCAGACCCGGTATCCGGCTTTATGAAAACGCCAGCACAAATCGATTTCTTCCATATGAGCAAAGAAATCTGCATCGAAACCGCCGCATTTTATCCATGCCTCACTCTTTACTATCATACATGCCCCGCTTGACCAGAAAATGTTGATCTGAGAATCATACTGGCCGGTATCTTTTTCAGTTTTGTTTATTATTCGTCCACGGCAGAAAGGATAACCGTACTTGTCGATAAAACATCCTGCCGCACCGGCATGTTCAAAATGATCTTTCTGATAATATGAAAGTAATTTTGGCTGACATGACGCGACATCGGGGTTGTTATCCATAAATCTGACAAGAGGATGAAGCCAGTTATCAGTAACTTCAATGTCAGAATTCAATAAAACGAAATATTTGGCATCAAGTTGATTAACAGCCAGATTATAACCCCCGGCAAAACCATAGTTTTTATCAAGTTTTATAAGTTTTACTTCGCTGAAGTTTTCAGCAACCCATTCGGGTGACCCATCTGAAGATCCATTATCTGCAACACAAACAATTGTCTCACTGTCCACGGAATATTTAATAACAGATCCAAGGAACATTTTAAGGAAGCCAAGTCCATTCCAGTTTAATATTACTATTGCTGTTTTAGCCATTATCAACCGGCTTTTTGTGTTTCCAGCGGCGATGACTCCATATCCAGTATTCGGGTTTCTCTCTGATGATCTCTTCGAGCCTCCTTACATGCTTTTCTGTTATGACTTCTTCAGAAAGTCCTGCCGTATGGTCAAAAAGAAGTTCTATATCAAGATTGTAATATCCTCGTTTAACTTTTTGAACGTGAAAAAAGACAATAGCCATATCGTATTTTGAAGCGATCTTTCCGGCTCCTGTAAATACTGCAGTATCCTGATTCAAAAAAGTTGTCCAGTATTTAATATCTCCCTTTGCAGGAATCTGATCGGATATAAAAACTGAAACAGTATTAATACCGTTCTTTCTATAGTTTATTATTTCCCTTATTATCTGGGATGTAGGTGTAAGAACTATTCCGTGCTCTGATCTATGATTATTTACAAAATTATTGAAATACTTGTTTTGCAAAGGTTTATAAATTATAATGGTTTTGTATTTCAGATAGTACGGAAGCAGGGTGGGCCATTCCCAATTATTATAATGACCCACTATAGCAATTATATCTCTTTTCTCCTCCCTTAGTTTATCGATAATTTCAAGATTGCTGTAAGTGAATCGCTTCCGCTGATTGGCTTTGGTCAGATGATTAGCCTTTAAGGTTTCGATAATAATATCTGCCAGATGTCTGTAGAATTTTTTTTCAATGATCTTAAGTTCCTTATCAGTTTTTTCAGGAAATGAGTTTTTAAGGTTGGTTGCGACAACTTTCCTGCGGTACGAAACGACATAATAAAGAACCAGATAGAGTAAGTCTGAAAAGATATACAGAACCGGTAATGGTAAAAGGGTTATAATCCAGTTTATTACATAAAAAAGGTAGTATACGATCGCAGCCATCCAAAAAAGGTTTAATTTTTCATAAATTTACTTACAATTTCCAGGATTTCTGTAAAAACTATACCATTCGCTGCTATAAATTCTTCTCCCGTAATGTTTTGCTCATTGCCTGAAAAATCGCTCGCCCTTCCACCAGCTTCTCTCACCAAAAGCATCCCTGCCGCAATATCCCATTCATGAAGACCATACTCATAGAAGGCATCGAATCTGCCGCAGGCGACATAAGCAAGATCAATTGCTGCTGAACCAAGTCTCCTTATGCCATGGGTATGTTTACAGAAATGGGCTAGACATTTCATATAGGCGTCAAGTAATTTGAAATCACTGTATGGAAATCCTGTTGCAACAAGACTGTCAGCCAGTTTCGCGACCTGTGATACGTTAATCTTCGAACAATTCAGCCACGCTCCTCCGCCTTTCCAGGCAGTGAACGATTCATTTCCGCTTACTTCATAAACGATCCCTGCAATAACTTCATTATATTCCTTTAATGCAATGCTTATAGCAAAAGGATGAAAGCCGTGGAGGAAATTAGTGGTGCCATCCAGCGGATCAATTACCCAGCTATATTTTAATCCGATTTTTTTTGATGTTCCTTCTTCAGTAATAAATCCTGCTTCAGGCAGCAGGAGGCTCAATTTTTCCACGAGCATTTTTTCGGAGCCCTTATCAACATAACTGACAAAGTCATTCAACCCTTTTTTTTCTGTTCTGTTTATATCGAATCCCTGAGATTCCTTAAGAATAAAATCACTTGTCTCACGGGCAGCTTTTTCAAGTTCCTTACAAATGTGTTTAAGATCGATCATGGATTATTCAATTAGTTCAATGCTCATTCTTCCTGATGGAGATATTTTGTTCAACCTGACTTTTTTTATCTGTCCTGCAAGTCTTGATTCCCATGGATGTTCCACCCTGATATAATTAGATGTAAAGCCGGTTATTAAACCTTCAATCCGGGTGCTTTCAAACAAGACATTTGTCACCTGACCAATATTAAGTTTTTTAAATATAAGGTTTTTCTTTTGAGAAAGGGCAATTAAACTTTTACTCCTTTTCTCTTTATCCTTGTACAGAACTTTACAGGAAAGCTGTTCTGCAACTGTATCCGGTCTCTCGGAAAAAGTGAAAACATGAAGGTAGGAGAGAGGAATATCCTTCAGGAAGGAATATGTATCCTCAAAATCAGAATCCGATTCTCCGGGGAAACCAACTATCACATCAGCTCCTATTCCGGCCAGAGGCTGTCTCTCCAATACCTTATTGACCCTGGAGGCGAAAATATCTCTTGTATATCTTCTTCTCATAAGGCCAAGAATTTTATTACTTCCGCTTTGCAGAGGTATATGGAAATGAGGCAGTATCTTTTCATTGTTTATCATGAGCTCAATAAGTTCATCCGTTAACAGGTTTGGTTCAATTGAAGATATTCTGAACCTTTCAATGCCCGGAACCTTAACCAGCTCTTTAAGCAGCCCGGTGAATGAATCTCCGGTCGATTTTCCAAAATCACCAATGTTGACACCTGTTAAAACAATCTCTTTTACATTTTTTCCTGCAATTTGCTCTGCTTCCCGGATTATTATGGAAAATTCAGGATTCCTGCTTCGTCCACGTGCCAGTGGAATGGTGCAATATGAACACCCGTAATCACATCCGTCCTGAACTTTAAGGAACGAACGTGTTCTGTCTCCCATTGAAAATGAGGGGTTAAAACTATCGGTCGAATTAAGGTGGCAGGAATGAATTTCTGTTTTCTGTTTCTTATTAAAACCGGTTATATAATCGGATATGTCGAACTTCTCATTCGTGCCAAGGACAAGGTCTACCCCCGGGATTGAAGATATTTCCTGCGGTTTCAACTGTGCATAACAGCCGACAACTGCTATAAATGCTCCGGGCGAAAGGCTTATGAATTTTTTTATTGCCTGCCTGCATTTTTTATCTGCTGCATCAGTAACAGAACAGGTATTGATTATGTAAATATCAGCTTTAGAGTTTGCAGGAACTCTTTCAAATTTCTCTTCAGGAAATGATCTTGAAATAGTTGATGTCTCAGCAAAATTGAGTTTACAGCCAAGGGTATGGAAAGCTACTTTTTTCTTTTCTATGCTCATATTTTTTTTACCATTTAGGTGAAAACCCACCTGCCGATAATTCTTTTCATTTTATAAATTTTACCCCCTTTCATTTTCCCCCATGGGGGAAAGGTTTTTTATACTCCTTCCCCCGCCAGCTGGCGGGGAAGGCTGGGAAGGGGGTCATTGATTAAAGTGAAATAGAGAAAAAAATTATTTTTCAAGTTTAGACAGGTACACATTTCTGAACTCAACATCCTTACCTTCACTTTGCAGGCAGATATGTCCACTATTTGGCGATACATTTGTCCCCCTGTTTTGAAGGACTCCATTTACATAAACTTCGATAATATCTGCTTTGCATATTACTTTCATTGTGTTCCATTCACCCGCAGGTTTTTCTGATGAATCTACCAGTTTGTTCACAAATATCTTTGTTTTATCTGTCCGTTCTTTCATATCTGCACCATTCATGCATACAAAATCCCCTGCATTTCCGGCTTTTAATTGACATTCAATACATTTTAGCCAGATAGTATCAGGTTCCTGGGCATGAACAAAGACACCGCTGTTTGATGGTTCCTTTGGCCAGCGCCATTCAACATGAAGTTTATAATCAGAGTAGGCTTCTTTCGTTCGCATGTAGCCAAAAGGATCTCCCGAAATGTGGATGACTCCGTCTTTGACTGTGAAAACTTTGGCAGGATCAATGGCAGGATCTTTTAGCTTAAAAACCCAGTTGCTCAGATCAACTCCGTTAAAAAGTTGAATTTTTTCACTTTTTGGGGATTTCTGGCTTTTTGATTTTTTTGCTTTTACCTGAGCTATAGTAATGCCCGGGATTGCTAACATAAGTACTATCAGCAATGCAATCAGCTTAATTGTTTTTGTTTTCATAATAGTATCATTTTGTTATTTTGTCTTGCAGTCTTGCGGTCTTGCAGTCTTTTGACTTTTGACTTTTGTCTTATAGTAATTTGCTGGCCAGTTCAGCCAGGAAACTGCGTTCTCCTTTTACCAGGTTTACATGAGCAAAGATATCCTGGCTCTTCATTTTATCTGACAGATAACTTAAACCGTTTGATGCAGTATCAAGGTAGGGTGAATCTATCTGTTCAATATCACCGGTAAAGACCATTTTGGTGCCTTCTCCGGCCCTGGTAATAATCGTTTTTATCTCGTGAGGTGTAAGATTCTGTGCTTCATCGACTATGAAGAAAATACTTGAAAGACTGCGGCCTCTTATATATGCGAGAGGGGTTATTACCAGCTTATCCTCTTTCATCATATCGTTGATGCGAAGAAATTCAGGGCTCTGGTGGCTGAATTTATGTTTGATAACTGTCAGATTATCATATAGAGGTTGCATGTACGGGTCCATCTTTTCTTTTACATCTCCCGGCAAAAAACCAAGATCACGATTGGCAAGCGGAACAATTGGACGGGCGAGAAAAATCTGTTTATATCTCTTGTGTTGCTGTAAAGCAGCCGCGAGAGCAAGAAGTGTTTTTCCGGTTCCCGCTTTTCCGGTTAAAGATACAAGCTGAATATCGGGATTTGACAGAGCTTCGATTGCGAATGTCTGTTCTGCATTCCTCGGATCAATCCCGTAAGTTGTTTGTTTTATTACCCTGCTGAGAGTCTTGTTAACTGGGTTATAATGAGCAAGAGCGCTTGATCCGTTGTTTTTCATGATAAAGAATTGATGCCCTGTAAGATTTGGTTCAAGATTGAATTCTCCTGAACTGACTCCTTCCGGAACTTCATAAAGCTTACTTATTGATTCCTGATTGACCCCCTCGAGTATCCTGATGCCCTTGTAAAGATCATCAATATTGGCAACCTTGTCGTTTTCGTAATCCTGTGCAATTATTCCCAATGATTTTGCCTTCATCCTGAGATTAATATCTTTTGTAATCAACACAACTGTTTTATCTTTATTGGCACTGCAAACATATTCGGCAATTGCAAGGATTCTGTGATCAGCTGTCCTCTCAGGAAAGGATTGACTTACCTTTTCTGAAAAGTCTTTGCCTGTTTCAATATGCATATTCCCAAGGTTTTCTCCAAGGGGAATATTGGCAGTAAGCAGCATATCACCTGAAAGTTTGTCAAGCTCACGTGTAAATTCACGCGCATGAAAGTTAATTAAATCGTTTCCCCTTTTAAATTTATCAAGCTCCTCCAGAACAACAATAGGAATAATAATATCATTCTCTTCAAAATTGTAAATACATTTATAATCGTGAAGTAAAACGTTGGTATCAATAATAAACAGTTTCTTATTGTGCTTCCTTCTCATCGTTAATGATTTAATATCAATAGTTTACATATTAATGAACAGACATTATGTACCTGCAAAAATAACTATTTTAAGGCATAAAATTGTTATCTGAATGTAAAGTATGTTATTTTGTATAATTAAGTGCCTAAAGTTTGGAGTGCCTAGAGCACTTAAAGTTATAAAAGAATGAATCTTGTCAGCACATTAAACTGTAAACATTGAACTTAATGACATACTCCCAAACTCTCGAATTTTTATTCAACCAGCTTCCTGCTTATCACAGGATAGGCAAAGCCGCTTATAAAAACGATCTGAATAATACTATTGCTCTTGACAATTATTTCAAAAATCCTCACCTTAAATACCATTCGATTCATGTTGCCGGGACAAATGGCAAAGGATCTGTTGCACACATGATTGCTTCTGTTTTACAGGAGGCTGGATATAAAACAGGATTATATACTTCCCCTCACCTTAAAGATTTCAGGGAAAGAATAAAAGTGAATGGTGAGATGATCGCTGAAAATGATGTAGTAATGTTTGTTAAAAAACATAAAAGTATTATTGAGTCTCTAAAACCATCCTTTTTTGAAATGGCTGTAGCAATGGCTTTTAATTACTTTGCCGAATGCAATGTCGATGTTGCAGTTATTGAAGTTGGTCTTGGAGGAAGACTCGATTCCACAAATATTATATACCCGGTCTTATCAGTAATTACTAACATAGGCCATGATCATATGGATCTTCTTGGGAATACTCTGGAGAAGATTGCTGTAGAAAAGGCAGGAATCATAAAAAATAAAATCCCTGTTTTGGTAAGCGAAACACAATCTGAAACAAAAAATGTTTTTATTAAAAAAGCTAATGAATGTGATTCTCCGATCTTGTTTGCTGATGCAGTTTACTCGTGCGATCTCAAACAAAATGAGAATATCAGCAGTGAAAGAAGATATTTAATGACTGAATTATCAAATAATTATCAATTCGAAGGAAAAACATTGCTTGGAGGAGATTGCCAGTCAAAAAACCTTCAGGCAGTATTCACAGCTTTTGGTGTGTTAAAAAATATTTTTGAAGTTTCAGAAGAGAATATTACAGAAGGTATCAGGAAAGTTGTTATAAACACTGGTCTTCAGGGGCGATGGCAGATATTGAGCACATCACCATTAACTATATGTGATACAGGACACAACAGGGAGGGTTTGGAGATTGTGCTGAATCAGATACAAAGGATTCCAAAATCGGCCTTACATATAATCCTGGGTTTTGTTAATGATAAAGATCTGGGATCGGTTTTACCTCTTTTCCCTGCAGATGCATATTATTATTTTACAAAAGCGTCAGTTCCGAGAGCACTTAATGAAGTAAATCTAAAAACGCAAGCAGCTGAATACGGGCTTGCCGGACAGAGTTTTTCTGCCGTTGCAACAGCTCTTGATTGTGCAAGAAAGAATGCGATACAATCAGATCTGATTTTTATAGGAGGAAGCACATTTATCGTAGCTGAAGTTGTTTGAGTTTTTGACAACCCGACAATTTATAGGATTTAATATTTAATTTTGTAAGCACTTATATTCTGAACTATGAAAAAAGCTCTGGTGTTTATTATCTGTTTTGTTTCAGTTATTATAGTTAACGGTCAGACAGAAAAGAAAATTACTATTCTGCATACTAATGATCTGCATTCTCATATTATTGGTTTTTCTCCGGAATCGGCATATACTCCCCTGACAGTGAATGATGATAAAACTATCGGCGGGTTTGCCAGGATCGCCTCAATAATAGAGACAGAAAAAAATAACAGAACTGGAACAACGCTTGTTATCGATGCCGGTGATTTTCTCATGGGAACGCTTTTTGCAGGCCTTGAGAATGAAACCGGTTTCCAGCTCCGGTTAATGAAATCAATGAATTTTGATGTTACCTGCCTGGGTAATCATGAATTTGATGACGGACCTGAATGGCTTGCTGATGTCATCAGAACTTCCCATAGCAGGGGGGAGATTCCTTATGTGCTCATTGGTAATGCGATGTTTGACAAAAAAGATGTGAGAATTGAAGCTCTTAAAAAGCTTTTATACGATAATATTATCAGCAGGAAGCTTATCCTGACAAAGGATGGTATTAAATTTGGTTTCTTTTCTATTCTTGGGAAGGATGCCGTGAAAGATGCTCCTGATGCAGCTCCGGTGACTTTTGAAAAACAATTTTCTTTTGCAAGGGAAATGGTCAGGGAACTACACTCCGAAAAATGCGACATTATCATATGTATTTCTCATTCAGGTGTAACAAAAGAAAAGGATGGAGAATGGGGTGGAGAGGATGTTGAACTTGCTAAAAAAATCAAAGGTATTAACGTTATTATCAGCGGGCATACTCATACCAGACTAGATCAACCTGTCATTATAAATGGAATTCCTATCGTTCAGACAGGGGAGTATGGCGAGTTCGTCGGCAGGCTTGATTTGACATACTCAAACGGGAAATTAAAAATAGATAGTTATAAACTAATTCCTGTGGATGATAAAATAATGGGTGACAAAAGAACCAATCAACTCATAGCAGAAGAAAAGGAAAAAATAACATCTGAAATTCTTAGGCCTCTTGGTTTGGACTATGATAAGCCTGTGGTGGAGGCCGATTTTGTCCTGGAAGGCAACGAATCCGGAGATTTTATGGCAAGTAATCTAGGTCCGCTGGTTGCGGATGCAATTCACTTTTATGTAAAGAAGCACTCAGGCAAAGGTACCGATGTCAGCATGGTTGCAGCAGGCGTTCTTCGCGATAAAATTATGCCAGGAATTCTTACAGCACCTGATATTTTCAGGGTTATGTCTCTTGGTTCCGGAAAAGATAACGTACCAGGTTATGCTCTTTCAAGGATGTACGTTACTGGTAAGGAACTTAAGAATATTCTTGAGGTATTACAGGTAGCTTATAAATCGAGTCCTGATAACTATTGTTATTATTCCGGTATCCGGGTTGAATATGATCCTGACCGGGGGTTGCTTAAAAAAATAAAAAGGATTGAGATTGTACATTCCGATGGCACAGTGGCACAGGTCGACTTTTCAAAGAAAAACAAAACATTATACTCTGTCACGGCAAATTCTTATATGCTTGAATTTATGGGAATAATTAAGAAAATGAGTTTTGGGCTAATAAATGTAATTCCAAAAGATGCAGCAGGAAATAAAGTAAAAGATCTAAAATCGATGGTCATAGATATGGATGAAAACCGCGAGGGTACACAGGAAGGGAAGGAGTGGCTTGCCCTGATTGAGTTTCTAAGTTCAATGAAAGATACAAATGGCAATGGTATACCGGATATTGATAAAAAATATGCTGTTCCAATAAAGTGCTTCTTCACTGTGAAAAACAGATAAAACTATAGCCATGATACGTGTTCATCAATCTGTTCAAAGTTAACCATAGCTATAGAAACTGAACTGATAAACTTATGCTGAAGAACCCATAGAACGGCCTCCTTGTAACTTGGTTCAACAGCTGGTGATGGAGAGTATTTCCCTCCTGAGCAGGTCTTCATTGCTACTACTCCTGTTCCTTTACTTCCCGCCTCAGTAAGAATTGATATAAGCCTTGCCTGATCCCATTCAGAATAACTTCCTGTTAATGAATGCACAAATGAACCCTTATGATTAAAAGGAACCATTACCACGTCATAAAAACCTTCGGAATTATTTCTTTCCGGAAGGTTCAGATAAGAGTTATGAGTTGAGAAGCCATGAGCCTTAATGATACCCGCCTTTTTCATATCTCCGAAAAAATTCATAGTTTCCTGATGAAAAAGAAGGTTCTCATCGAGAGCTTCGTGGTACAGCAGTACATCGATATAGCTCGTGTTGAGAGCCTTCAGACTGGCTTCAAGTTTTGCCGAAAGAACATTCCTTATTTCTGCAGCTCCTTTCCTTCCTTTCCCTTTTGAAGGCAACTCATTTTCTTCGAGTCTGATTTTAGACTGAATAATAACATTGGCTCTCATTCCGGCTATTGCATTGCCAACCAGCTTCTCATTATTCCCGTTGCCGTACGCACGGCCTGTATCGATGAAGTTTATACCTTTTGAAAGAGCATATCTTATTAACGATCCATCATTTGTCCTCGGAGCTCCAAAACAGATAGGGCTGACCATAATACCCGTTTTTCCGACAGCTCTGAAATCGGCTATTGACGGAAGGGACCAGGTAATATTCTTTGATAAAAGGCTTATCCCTGCGACACCGACTAATGCTCTGTTAAAGAATTCTTTACGGCTAATTCTTTTTTTATGCACGGGCTATGATGATAATCAACAACGAATTAAGGAAATATTTTCCTAAGTTTGCAGCCTAATGCTAAAATAATGGGAACAAGCATTTTTTTTTGGATTGGATTTCACCTGTTCATATTTATAATGCTTGCGCTTGACCTTGGTGTTATTCATAAAAAGACTCACAAAGTGCCTGTTAAAGAGGCAGTTGTGTGGAGTGCGGTCTGGATTTCACTGGCTTTGCTGTTTAATCTTTTCGTTTTCTTTGAATTTGGAAAAACAAAGGCCCTTGAATTTCTGACAGGGTATGTTATTGAGTACTCACTCAGTGTCGACAATATTTTCGTCTTTATTCTTATATTTTCTTATTTCGCTGTAAATGATCAGTATCAGCATAAAATTTTATTCTGGGGAATTCTTGGAGCTCTTATAATGAGAGGTGTCTTTATCTTTACGGGAGTTGCACTCATTAACCGTTTCAAATGGGTCGTTATCATATTTGGGGGTTTTCTTGTTTTTACGGGGATCAGAATGCTATTTCAGAAAGAGGAGAAAGTTGATCCTGAAAAGAATACTATTGTAAAATTCTTCCGGAGATTTCTTCCTGTCACAAGTTCAATGCATGGAGACAAATTAATCATCATTCAAAAAAGGAGGTTATATGCAACACCTTTATTTCTGGTACTTCTCATCATTGAATCTTCTGACCTTATATTTGCAGTCGACAGTATCCCTGCGATCCTAGCAATAAGTAAACACACATTCATTATTTACACGTCAAATATCTTTGCAATTCTGGGTTTACGCTCACTTTATTTTGCCATAGCCGGAATGATGGGCTACTTCCGCTATCTGAAAATAGGTCTGGCTTTTGTTCTTACTTTTGTTGGACTTAAAATGCTGACATCATATTTTCATTTTGAGATACCGATTGTTACATCTCTGGGAATAATTATCACAATTCTACTGGTCTCAATCCTTGCTTCTGTTTATATTAAAAGTGATCAATAATGAAATCACAAAGCCAACGACCACCTGCTTCCTGGACGTTATTGGTTCTTTTCTTTGTATTTGCCATTATTGTGATGTTGTCTGGTTTTATTTATTACAATTATCAAAAAGAAAATCTATTAACTGAAAAACAAATTGAACTATCGGAAATATCTAACCTGAAGATAAGGCAGATTTCGCAATGGCGACTCGAACGAATTGGCGACGGCAGATTCTTAGCAGAAAATCTTATACTGGTAAAAAAAATTTCTGAATTCCTAAAAGCACCAGATAATTTAACACTAAGGAATGATATTCTCCAGAGTTTGAAATCCCTGACAAAAAACTTTGATTACAACAATGTTCTTCTTTTAGATACTCTTGAAAGGGTCAGGCTGAGCTATCCGATACAGGATACCTTAACTGGTGAATATCTGAAAAAATTATTACCGGGAATAATTAAGCAAAAGAATATTGCACTGACAGATCTTCATAGCGCAAATCCGGTTAGTCTGGTTCATCTCGATCTGGTCGTACCTCTTGTCGATGAAAGTCAGAAAGAAACACCTGTTCTGGGTTTACTGGCTCTGAGGATTGACCCTCAAAAAGTACTCTATCCTCTTATACAATCGTGGCCGACTTCAAGTAAAAGTGCAGAGACACTTTTAATAAGAAGGGAGGGCGATGAGATAGTTTATCTGAATGAACTCAGGCATGCTCAAAACAGTGACCTTACACTTAAAAGATCTGTTTCAACAAAAAAATTAGCAGCTGCAATGGCAGTGGAGGGAATTACGGGCACTATTGATGCAATAGATTACAGGAATGTTCCGGTAGTGGCAGCAATGAATAAAATTCCGGGCATGCCATGGTACCTGGTTGCCAAGATGGATCGTGAGGAGATATTATCCGCTCTGCCTTACCAGGTGAAAATGATCATGCTCATAATTATCCTAGTCATCATTGCTTCTGGTTCATTACTGGGATTTATTATCAGGAATCAACGAGTCGCATTTTATCGTGAGAGATACGAGACAGAACTTGACCGTCTTGCGCTGGTCAGGCATTTCGATTATATCCTGAAATATGCAAATGATATTATTCTATTAATAGATAACGATTTGAATATCATTGAGGCTAATGATCGAGCTTTAGAGACTTATCAGTACACTCGCGATGAGTTTTTGGGTATGAAACTGGATAAAATCCGGGCTCCTGAAACCTTATCACAACTTCAGGACAACCTGAATAATGTAAATATAAATGAATCTGCAACTTTTGAAACTGTACATAAACGCAAGGATAATTCTACTTTTCCGATTGAAATAAGTTCAAGAATCGTGAAAATTGAGGGATCTAAATATTATCAGACGATTGGCCGCGACATAACAGAGCGTAAAAGTATTGAAAATACACTTAAAGAGAGTGAGGACAGATTCAGGAAAATCTTTGAGGAGAGTCCTTTTTCAATGCTGATTACCGGCAAGGATTTTGGGATAATAAGAGCGAATTTATCGTTCTGTGACTTTATAGGTTATAATGAAGAAGAGCTTAAATTATTTACATTCAGGAATTTTACTCATCCCGATTATATAAGCGGGGATGAGATATCATTACTGAAATTAATTGCCGGGGAGATCCCCATTTACCACACTGAAAAAAGATATATCCGAAATGGCGGCTCAATTTTGTGGGGATCAACTACAGTAAGCATTATCAGAAACAATAAAGGTGAAGCTCAGCTCTTTCTAGTAATGATTGAAGATATTACTTCTCGAAAAAAAGCTGCCGAGGAACTCGATAACTCTGTTTCACTCTTAAAAGCTACTTTTGAATCGACCGAGGATGGACTTCTTGTTGTTGATTCATCCGGTAAAATTGTACAATTCAATCAGAAGTTCATAGATATGTGGAGAATTCCCCGGGAATTACTTGTTCCGGGAGAAGATAATAATGCTTTGGAATATGTCAGGTTTCAACTGATCAATCCCGAGACATTTTTAGAAAGCGTAGAGCATCTTTATAAAGAACCTGAAGCGATAAGTTCAGATCTACTTGATTTTGTCGATGGAAGAATTTTTGAAAGCAATTCGCAACCTCAGAAAATTGGTGGAAAATGTGTGGGACGCGTTTGGAGTTTTCGCGATATTACCAATCAGAAGAAGACTGAAGCTGCTCTTATTTCAGCAAAGGAAAAAGCTGAAGAGAGCGACAGACTGAAGACTGCATTCCTGCATAATGTTTCTCATGAGATCCGCACTCCTATGAATGCAATCATTGGGTTTTCGACACTTTTGAATGAACCTGATACGTCAGAAGAAGAGCGGCATCAGTATATTGATATCATTTTTCAGAGTGGGAGTCAACTACTGTCTATAATAAATGATATAGTTGATATTGCAAATGTTGAAAGTGGCCTGGCGAAAGTTAATCTGTCAAAAATTAATCTTAATTCAAAACTGACAGGTTTGAATGAACAGTTCGGCATTATCTCAAAACAGAATAATATTTCTATAAATCTTAAAACGACACTTCCTGATGAAGCTTCAATTATAGTAACAGACAGTACCAAGCTTATTCAGATACTTTCAAACTTAATAAACAATGCTGTTAAGTTCACGAAGAATGGGCAGATTGATTTTGGTTATGTTTTGAAGGATAAATTTCTTGAATTCTTTGTAAAAGACACCGGAATTGGTATACTCCCCGAGTATCATTCCCGGATATTCGACAGGTTTTACCAGGTCGACAGCACTGTATCAAGGCAATACAGCGGTACAGGATTAGGGCTTTCAATATGCAGAGGTTATGTTGAGCTGCTCGGAGGTACAATAAAAGTTGAATCAGAACCTGGTAGGGGTACGATCTTTGTTTTTACAATTCCATATTGCCGGGCTTAAATTCCATTCTCCGGAACCTATCTTATTATATTCGAGTATTTTATTTTAGATAAAACTAAATATATTAAAAAATTGAATTCAGAGTATTTCGGAAATTATTTCTATTTGACTTATATCAAATACAATCGTAACTTTATCATAATGTTCACTAACCATGGCAAGCATAATTTCGGGCTACAAATATGATGTCTTCATAAGTTACCGTCAAAAAGACAATAAGTATGATGGTTGGGTTACTGAGTTTGTTGATAACCTGAAGGGTGAACTAGAGTCAACATTTAAAGAAGAGATAAATGTATATTTTGATATCAATCCTCATGATGGACTTTTGGAGACTCATGATGTGGATGCCTCACTGAAGGATAAACTTAAATGCTTAGTCTTTATACCGATTATTTCTCGTACCTATTGTGATCCGAAGTCATTTGCCTGGGAACATGAGTTTAAGGCATTTATTGATTTAGCCTCTCAGGATAAGCTCGGTATGAAGGTTAAACTGCCTAGTGGTAATGTTGCAAGCAGGGTACTTCCTGTTCGTATACATGATCTGGACAAGGATGATATGAACCTGTGTGAATCAGTTTTAGGAGGAGTGCTCCGGGGAGTTGAATTTATTTATAAGGAACCAGGAGTAAACAAGCCACTCACTGCTGAAGATGATGAAAAAAAGAATTTAAATAATACAAAGTACAGAATCCAGATAAACAAGGTAGCTCTTTCAATAAATGAGATTATTCGTGGTCTGAAAAAAGTCAATCGCTCAGCGCTTGAAAAAGCAGAAAAGGAAATCAATATTTTATTAGATGATAACCTTGTAAATGAAAAACCATTTGTTGCTCAATTCCCCTATGGTAAGAAAACAGCATCTAATGAATCCTATCATGGGAAATCAAATAAAAGTATAGGAAGAATTGTCACGCTCAGTTCATTGGTGATAATCCTGGCGATAATGACTCTCTTTCTCTTTTCCAGCGGAAGTACATTGCCTTTTTCCAAACGCGACTGGATTGTCATTGCAGACTTTGAAAATCTGACAGGCAATCCAGTTTTTGATAAATCATTATACACAGCATTTACTCTCACGACAAATCAATCAAGTTATATAAACGTTTTCCCTAGATCCAGAATGATTGAGACTTTGGCAAGAATGCAAATAAATGACCTGACATCAATAGATGATAAGAAAAGTAAAGAGATTGCAATAAGGGAAGGTATTAATATCTATGTTGTGCCAGGTATTAGTCAAGTCGGGAAAATGTATGTTATTACTACGAAGATCACGGAAGCTAAAACCGAGAAGCTTCTTAAATCAGAGATTTTATATGCTTCAACGCAGGATGAAATTTTGACAAAATTGGACCAACTAAGTAAGAAATTACGCCGTGACCTGGGTGAATCAAGATTTAGAGTTACAACTCAGAACAAACCGCTATCCAAAGTTACTACATCATCACTTGAGGCACTAAAACAATACTCACTGGGCATTGAGCATCATTCTCTGCTTGACTTTGATGGTACAAAAAGGTATTATGAAAATGCATTGCGCATTGATACCGGATTTACTTCAGCTAAAGCCTCACTTGGAACCCTTCTCTTTGAAAAATTTGATACCACTGAAGGCCGAAAGTTACTGATTCAGGCAGTCAGATCAATTGACCATCTTACAAATAGGGAAAAATATCGTATTCTTTCATCTTATGAAGTTTATGTTAAACATGATATAAACTCTGGAATTGAAAATACAAAGATCCTAATTGATTTGTACCCCGATGATTCGGATGCCCACAACAGTCTTGGCTGGTATTATCAAAGTTCTGGTCAATATGAGGAAGCTGTAAAAGAAGATAAATCAGCATTAAGAATAAATCCAAACCTGGCATTGACTAACGCAGCTCTGATCTGGATTTATCTTGATATGCTGGGTAAACCAGACTCCGCATTAGTTTGGTCAGAAAAAATGGTTACATATAATCCTCAAAATGCATGGAGTTATTTTGATTTGGGTTCAGCCTTGTTATGCAAAGATAGCCTTTCAAAAGCTAAGACAGCTTTTGAAAAGGCCAGTGACCTAAATCCGAATTTTATATTAAACCTTTATCGGTTGTCCCATACTTATCGCATCCAGGGAAATTATAATGAAGCCATCGGGATATTGAAAAAAATTCCGGAGATAGACAAAAATGAAACTTCAGCCTTTTACGACATAGGAGTTAATTATCAATCAATGGGTAACCTGCAAGAAGCCCGTAAATTTTTCTCTATTTATAAAAAAATCATAGCAGAAGAATTGATGAAAAAATTGCCGGATGATGCTGGTCCTTATATTGACATGAGTGAAGTAATGGCACGTTTAGGAGAAATGGATTCCTCCCGGCAAATGCTTCAGAAGGCAATTGAAATTGACTCCACACTTCATTATCGGTTTGCCGAAGTGTACTGTTTACAGGGGAATAGTCCTGAAGCCCTCAACCAATTGGGGAAGGCTTTTAATAAAGGTTATCGTGACCTTTTCTGGTTAAAACTCACTCCTGATCTGCAGATTCTACATTATGATACAAGGTTTCGTGACTTGATGAAGAAATTTTTTAAGTAACTTCTTACCATCGGAATACTTTGTCCGGATCTTTTACTTTCTTGGGGAAATAGTAGTTCGGGTTGCTATATTTATTCCATCTATCTGAGTTCATCCTTAGGTGGATGGATTTTTATTTGAAATAAATAAATTTGACTTTGGTTGATTGCAGTCATAACTTGCTTATAATTTACTATTAATGGAGATTTTCTCATTATGGCGATTGTACTGCCCTTACAGCAGCAGAAGTTCCAAAACCAATAGCAGACAATATTGCTGAAGATTATGCCGGCTACGCTATCAAAAATTGAACAAAAGTTGTGAAAGATGAAGTATTATCGTATGAAGTTAATATCACAAAATGAAACACTGCTGAAACAATTGTTTATGAACAGGTTGTGGAAAATCCAGCACCAAAATAGGAGTAACAAGAAAACTATTTATATTTTGAAGACGATGCTTGAGTATCGTCTTTTATTATCTGTCAGCCCTCGGGAATCAGCTCCGGGGGCTTTGCTTTTAAAGTTATTAACAAACATCAAAAGTGCTTTTTTACTGAAACTGTGTTAAAACTGCGTGCAAATAAAAAAACACCTACTTTGAGTAATCTTTGTAAGTGTTTCATTTTCAATGTGGGGGTTGAGGGATTCGAACCCCCGACCCTCTGCTTGTAAGGCAGATGCTCTGAACCAGCTGAGCTAAACCCCCTGAAAAGAGAGTGCAAATATAGATTACATTTTCATTTCTGCAAAAGATTATTAAAATAAATCCTGGAGACCTTTTGGCTGCACTAAGTTACTTTCAGGGAAACAACATTAAATATTTATAAGATAAATCAGGATTTGTCAAACTATTTATGCCGTTTATACAAATTATATATGGTTTAGTCAAAAAAGTAGCTGAAATTCCATTCCTTGGAGCATCGGCATGCAACCCTGAATCAATTATTTAGTGTCATCAGTCAGAGATTATTACCCAAATAAACGGTAAGATAATAAGTCTTGATAAGTCTTGTTAATATGTTGAAAACACTTTATAATTAGTATAATACAAGTGAATAAAAATTGATTACATTCGCTTCAGTATGTAGTTGAGTTACTAAACCTGAGGCTTAAAAGGGAGGACTATAACCTGATGAGTCGTATTTGTTTGATATATAGAATAATATATTTATTGCAGAAATAACCGAACCTGATCGATATGATACACAAAAATCTTGTAACTGAGTTGTTATTGGGGATACTTAAATTTCCGGTGGTCCTGGTTAAAGAAAAGTCTGACACTCAGGATGGAGATAATAAACTCAATATAATTAGGCAGAGCATGGTACGAAAATGTGCTTTGATTATAATGTTATTGGTCTCGTTATATAGTCTTTCATCTGCTGCCACAAAGACGTGGGTTCTCGCAGGAGCTGGAGCCTGGGATGTCGGTGCAAACTGGTCGGGAGGAACGGTACCGGCCCCTGGTGATGATGTGATAATTAACTTAACTGCCGCAGGAATTATATCCAATGTTCCTTCTATCAGCCTCAACTCTTTAAGTATTGGCGGAACTGCTGATGTAACATTGACCGGAACAGGAACCTCGTTGATTACTATCAACAATATCAATGCTACCGTAGCATTAAATATTAATGGAGGCCGTACTCTTACTTTAGGTGCAGGAACTGCAGCTACTGCAGTAAGTATTACGTTTCAGACAATCACTACCGCAACGACTCTCCTGGGGACGCTTACGAATACAGCAAATAATACAGTCACTCTAAATGCTTCACAAACATTAACTATTGCAGGTACATTTAATGCCAACGCAGGTACTATTGTTATTAATGGAACAGCAACTACAACGGGAACCGGAGTACTTACCGGTACACTTGCCAATCTGTCATTTGTTTCCGGTTCAATCTATAATCATGCAGGTAATGCAGGAGTGATTCCGACAGCTAACTGGAACAGTAACTCAGTAATTAATGTTACCGGTACAACAATTACTGCTCCGACAGGTTTTAATCAGACTTTTGGAACTCTGAACTTAAATTGCGGGTTGCTTACAGGGGCAAGAACTGCAACGCTGACAGGAAATGTGACAATCCAGGGCAACCTGACTATTTCAGGTACATCAGTTGCAAATACAATGACTCTGAATCCTGCAGGATTCGACTTTATTGTTAACGGGACAACCACAATTAATGCATTTGGGATTTGGAATGATAATGCCACAGCCGGCACAAACCGTTTTGATCAGCTTGTCACTGTCAATGCTAACGGGCAGTTTATTAACACTAATGCCCCTCCTTACGAATTCAGAGGAGGAATCTCCAATAATGGTACATTCACCGTCTCAGGAGGGGGTTCAACCACGTTTACAACAAATGCTGCTCAACCGATAAGCGGTTCTTCAGTTTTAACTTTCGGAGGCGATATTATATTAAGTGACCCTGCCTCGTTAAATATTGCTGATGGCATAAGCTTCAGTGGTACAAATCTGACTAATAACAGCAACACTGCAATTGCATTTAATGCAACCGCAGGGACATTCACATTTGCCCGCTTGGGTGCCCAAAACATTAATGGCGCTGGAACAGGGTCAATTGCTTTTTATAATTTAACAGCAGGAGGAAATGGGACCAAAACAGCTAACCTTCCCTTTAATGTAAACAATTCACTCTCAATTAATAGTGGAGTAATACTTAGTCTTGGCACAACTCCTAAAACCATTAATGTCGTCGGAGACATGACAATTGGGGGCTCGCTTGATTTCGGAACTGTCGCTGCTAAAACCGTAAATGTCACAGGAAATCTGATTAATGTTGCCGGAGTCATTACGATGACAGGTGCCGGGTTGGCTCACAATCTAAATCTTGGTGGAGTAAATAATGCCATAACTACACTTAATACGACTGCCGGATCGGGTAGTATAATTAATTACAACAGGGTGGGTGACCAGCAGATATTTGGAAACAATAACTATCAAAATATTACACTTTCAGGTGGCGGTACCAAAAGTTTGCAGGGCAATGCTACTATCATTAATATTGTTAATCTGACCAATGGTGTCCTGAGACTTGGGGCAAATAATCTTACAATAAGCAATAACGCTATCAATGCCATTCAGGGAACCTTCAGCTCATCAAATATGATTGAAACCAACGGGACAGGTTACCTTATAAAAAATGCTATTGCCACATTACCAATTAGTTTTCCTTTGGGCTCCGGAGGGTATTATTCACCAATGAGCATTACAGCGACAAGTACAACCACAGGTACGATAAATGTTCGGGCAGTTCCTTCTGCGTTAGGGTCCAATTACCTGGATAAATACTGGGATGTAATAACCACAACGGGAGGTAAAACTATCACCGCTACATTTAATTATGATCCAGCAGAAATAAGTATTGCTCCTTCAACTATTTGGTACAAACCAGGTGCCGGAAATTGGCTGACACCAACTGGAACATCAAGCTTCGGAGTCAGCTCATTCACTATTACCGGTACTACAACAATGACCACTACCAGCACCTGGTGGACTGCCGGTGCATTATTGACTTATTATTCATATCAGACCGGAGACTGGAATACACCCAACACATGGACATCAGACCCAAGTGGAACTCTTCAGGTTGGAAACTCTGTCCCTGGTTTAAACGATAAAGTTGAAATATTGACTGGTCGCACCGTTTCTTTATCAAGTGATATTGCAACACAAGGTTTAGACATTACTATCGATGGAGGAGGTTTCCTTGACCAGACTACTTATAAGTTTGCGAGCACGCTTACTGCTCTTCGGGGACAGGGAACCCTGAAATTAGCTTCTGTAAATTTTCCTGCTGCAACCATAAACTCATTCATTAACACAGGTGGTGGTACTACAGAATATAATAATAGTGCTAATTTCACTTTGCCGGCTGCTCAGGCAACCTATAATAATCTGACAATAAACGCTCCGGGTTTCACAGCCACACAACTTAGTAACCTTATATTAAATGGGAATCTCTATGTTAAGAATGGAGTTTTCAGAATTAACGATAATGCCTCTGCAGTTCCGCTAAGCCTGACTATTAACGGAAATGTCTCAGTTGATAACAGCGGGTCAATCTTAGTCGGCGACGGAGCCACCAACCCTGATATAAGCGCTGTAACAATTGGTGGTGTTGCACCTTTTATTAACTATTATACTTACTTCCATACAGTTATTATCAAGGGTGATTTTACGAACAATGGTACAGTCAGGTTTACTAACCTGCTTTATCCCATCTATAATGCTTTCCCTTCAACTGTTGCTGATCCGACCACAGGTGCGGCTTCAGTTTATTTCCAGGGAGCAACTGATAATACGCTAACCTGTAACGGAGTTACTGATTTTTATAACCTTATCCTTGATAAAGGAACTGACCAGACTTACAAACTGACTATTAATTCTACTGCTTATAGTAATTTCAGGATATTTGGAGCAAATACACTAACGGGTGAAACTGCAGGAAGCAATGCTAACCTGAGAAAAGCATTATGGATTCGTACCGGAACACTTCTGCTTCAGGGTTCAGTAGCAATCCCATCCCTTACTGAAGGAGTTACCGGGGGTTCCCCAAATTCAGATTTTTATATCCCTTCCAATGGGGCACTAGTATTGAACGGAGTTGATGTGGTAGTTCTTTCTACCGCTGATAATTACCAGGAGGTAAATGTTGCATATAATGTTTCCGCGACCGATAATTCAACTATAGGTATATCAACGGGTGGAAACAGCGCAATTGATGTATATGGAAAACTTCAGATCAATAATGGCTATTTTTCAACACGTGAATCCGGAGGCATTATTACATCTAATGTAGCTTCAGGACAATTAGTCATTAACGGAGGGATTTTTGATACCAAGCAGCTTCTTTCATCGACGGGAGCTGCACAATATACTCAGACTGGCGGCACATTCATACTTCGAGGACGATTCCAGAGAACACCAGTATCCTATGCGACTGTTTCAAATCTCGCCGATGTATCAGCGGCCACTCTTAATACATCAAGAGCTGTAAACGGAATAAGTTCAGGTTTCGGAACTTTCAACCTGGAAAATACATCCAATATATTTTCTGTGTCAGGAGGGACCATCATTATTTATGATGTATCCGGAGTAGCTGCAGGAGAAGAAAAAGCTTTTGATGTTAAATCATCGTCAGCCAACATTAATGTATCGGGGGGAACTTTGGAAATCATACCTGTCACAGGTTCAGTGTTGGCTGATGCAATAAATTATTCGGTCTATACCAATGCATCAATAAATAATTTTATTATCGACCGTACAAGTAGTACATCAATTGTAAACCTGAGCACTCCTTTAATTGTACTTAATAATCTTAGTGTTACTTCCGGAGATTTTAATGCTAATAATTTTGATGTTTCAGTTGGTGGCAATTTTACTCTAGAAAATGGTACGACATATACACCAGGAACGAACACGACTACACTAAATGGTACTGCTGATCAGCTATTTACAATTAATTTAAGTGCAGCTTTATCTTTAAACAAGTTCACAATCAACAAGCCTGCCGGAGTTAATGTAAACCTTGCCGGGTCACAGAATGCCATTAATGTTAATGACAATTTCAGACTTGTCCTCGGTACCCTGAATGACAATGGGAAGATAATCACTGCCTCAAAGGATGTATATAACTCTGGGCTGTACAGTGGTGCGGGCAAGATAGTGTTAAACGGAACCATAACCCAGAGTATAGATGGTAATGGTATTTTTGGGAATGTTGAGTTAAACAATACAAATGCAGCAGCAGCACCGGTTTCACTTGCAGCCAATATGACGGTTAACGGGGACTTAACCTTCTCCCAGGCCAAACTCTTTAACATAAACATTTATAATTTAAAACTAAATGCGGCTGCTTCTATTGTAAATGCAAGTGCCACCCGGTATATTCAGACATCTGGTAACGGTGGCGATGGCGGTCTGACAAAAGTATATTCAACTCCTGCCGCATTCACATTTCCTGTCGGAGCTCCAACTATAACTCCTGCCAGACCGGTAAAATACACTCCTGCTACAATAGGTTTCAGCATACCACCTGCTGTTTATGGTTCCATAACTGTTATTCCCGTCGGGTATGAACACCCGACCACAACTATCAAGGGGCAGAGTCTTACCTATTTCTGGCGGATTAAATCTTCGGGATTCTCCGGGATTGCTGCGAACTCCGTGACTCATTCATTTACTTATGATCAGAGTGATGTGGTTGGCACTGAAGCAAATTATATACCTGCATTATATACCAGCACAGACTTTACCTGGAGAAAAGGGACTAACTCAAATCCGCCCATTAATACTGCGACTAATACATTTATTGACTGGACAACACCAACTAATAGCGCAGATTTTCTGGATGCAGATTATACCGCTGGTGATAATGCTTTTGGGACACCTCTGACCTTTTACAGCATTGCAAATTCTGCCTGGAACTTGAATTCAACATGGTCATATACTTCAGGGGGTCCTGCAGTACCTGCCGGAGCAGTTGAGGGAGTTAATTTCCCGGGGCCGAACAGTGTTGTGATTATAGAAAACAATCATACTGTTAACTTAACTGCTAATCAACGATGTGCAAGTTTACAGATTCAATCGGGTTCCGTTCTTGATATATATACATGGACTGGCAGTACATTTAGTATTGTACTTAGCTATCCATCAGGCACAAACGGGCTATTCAGACTGACTACAACTGTTGGCTCGCCAAAAGTATTTTCATTCCCGGCCAACAGTGACTTTTCTGATTTTAACAATAATCATGGAACCACAGAATTTTATGATATTGATGGTGCCACTGGTGCGGAATATATTTTGCCACCGAATGTCACCACTTACGGAAATCTCATCCTTACGGCAAAAGGAGGCGATAATCTCATCCTGCCAAATAACAGCGGTACAACCATTAAAGGAGATTTAACTGTCACTGGCGATAATCCTGATGCATGGGTGACAATGAGCTGGCTGACCGGCGTAGTTTATAGCCCGACTATTGAAAAAACTGTTCATGTAACAGGTAACATGTACATTAATAATGGCACCTTTTTATTCCTGGATGACCAGACACCTCAGCACCTTGTGGTGGATGGTAATGTAACGATTGCTTCCGGTGCTGTATTTGATGTTTATAATAATTACCCGGTAAACAATGGTGCAGCTCCACGACTGAATTCTTTTGCAATAGGAGGCAACTTTATAAATAACAGCAATGTTAATCCAAGTGCCAGATTTATCAATGGTAATAATTATGTTAATCTGACTTTCTCAGGGTCCGCAAATGCCCTGGTGACAAGTACGGGAGGTGCAACTCCAAATACCATTTTTAATAATGTAATCGTTAACAAAGGTAGCTCTCAGGCAACTACACTTACATTTAATATAGCCGGAACGCTTACGACTCCTCTGGACAACTGGTTAACCTTGCAGAATGGAACTCTTATTTATAACAGGACCGGAGTTTTTAATATTTCACAGGGCACAGATTTTACCATTCCGGCAACAGCAGGCCTTACTTTAAATACTTCATCAAATGTTTTCATTGCGAATATTGCTGCGAATGGCAAAACTCTCTTTCTGAATGGAAAACTTACTCTGTTACCAGGAGGAGAAAATGTCTATCTTGGACCGATTGGGAACACTACTAACAATGCTGATATTGAGTATTCCGGCAGTGGCGCTTCTGCAATAGAAGTTCAGGGTGGGGCTCTTATAGTAAATGGTCAGATCCGAAGACCAATTGCTACCACCAACGGTATATTAAGTTATAAGCAAACAGGTGGTGCTGTTACTATAAATGGTAATAATACGAATGTTACCAAAGCTAAGCTAGAAATACTGAATGACGGAAGTGATTTTACTATGTCAGGAGGGACCCTTACAATTGTTAAAGGCGGGGGTACAACTTTTGGCGATCTGTACCTCAGACCTTCTACATCCTCAGTAACGGGTGGTACAATACTTTTTGCACATAATATTGCCGGTGTAAATCAATCCTATGGTCTCGAAGCAAATGTTCCATTATATAACCTGACTATTACAGGAAGAACCGTGGCTGCAGCTGCAAATGCCACAGTCGGACTTATGGTAAGTCCATTGGTTCTGAATGGCACATTGACATTAAGCAATATCAGGAGCTTCCTGAATTCCAATAATATTAATGTCTCCATTCAGGGAGATATGAATAATAGCGGTACCTATAATTATGGTACCAATCTGACAACTTTTAACGGAGGCGTTCAGTCAATTACGGGTGCATCTGTGACTAATTTTTATGATCTGAATGTATCTCCTGCAACTTCACTTACTGTTAATAATGATTTCACCGTAAACAGGAATCTGACGATAAGCAATGGCAATCTTGTTTTGGTTTCAAAGAAAGTGACTCTTTTAGGAGATTTGGATAATGAAGGATCGTATACAGATGATAACACAACCGGAGGCGTAAGCCTTTCAGGTTCAGCTCAGCAGCAGATAACCGGAGAAGGCGCTTATGGAAGGCTCACTATCAATAATTTAACTGGTGCCAAACTGAATAATGATATTACACTTCAGAACGACCTTGTATTTACACAGGGGGTTCTCGACATAAGTAACTACTTGTTGACCCTTAGCCAGAATAGTTCAATTGGCGGAGCTCCGTTCAGCGCATCTAAAATGATAAAATCCGATGGTGTTATCAGTAGTCAGGGAGTAAGAAAATACTTCACTGCCGCACCTCAGTCATTTACATTCCCGATAGGAGTATTTGGGAAGTATACTCCTGCACTTTATACAATAACTGCAAGTGCATCAGTTGGATATATCAGAGTTAATCCGATAAACACTTATCAGCCCAGTGTTACAGACCCAACGAATGTCCTGCAATATTACTGGCATATTGAAAGTTCGGGTATATCAGGGTTTAATTCGACTCTTTTACTTCAGTATTTGCCAGTTGATGTTCAGGGAGTAGAAAGTAATTATGTTGCCGCAAAACTGAATCTTCCTGGAAATTATTGGACTAAAGCCCCCGTGGGATCAGGAACTGACAATGTGAATGAAACAACGCATCAGATAACTTTTATTGATGTTGCCAGCAGTAATCTTAATGGTGAGTACACAGCAGGAAATGATGGTGCTATTCCGGGTGAGGTTCCGGAATATCAGTCAAATCAGGATGGTAACTGGTCAGACCCGACAATCTGGACACCAATGGGATCTTCACCACCTTGTCCTTCTGGCGGGCCAAATGGCGCTAATGTAATAATTGACAATGTTGTAACAGTCGATATTAATAACATATTTGCATTTAGCACTTTAATTAATAATAAACTGAGAATTGTTTCACCAACTTTCGGTCATAACCTTGGAGTTGTAACCGGGAACGGAACCATTTATCTGGAAAACGGGAACCTGCCGGGTGGTGATTTTTCGGCATTTATTGATTGTTCAGGCAATGGTACAATAGAATATGGCGGGACCGGGAATTATACAATTATCGCGACCCAGTTTAGCAGTTTGCCAAATATGTTTGCTACAGGAACAGGTACCAGAGTTCTTCCGAATAAGGACCTGACCATTTGCAAAAGGCTGGTCATTGACGGGCCGATTCTTGATAACAGCGTTAATAACAAGAAGCTTACGATCCTTGGAACAATGGAACGCTACAATACAGGTGTTTTCAATAGTGGTTCCGGTGCATCACCGGCTGCAACTGTTTCATTTGCCGGCAGTGCTCTTCAATCCATTGGCGGTCCGACCGGTGACTTCTCAGGAGCAAGTATGCTGAATAATCTTGAGATTAACAATCCTGCCGGGTTGAATATTGGTACAAATGGTTCAGTTGAAGTCAATAACGTATTGATGCTGACAAATGGTATTATTGGTACTAGTTCATCCAATAAACTGACTTTATTAAATACCTCTTCGACCGCTGTCTCACCTTCCGGCGGGAGTGCTACCTCTTTTGTCAACGGTCCGTTAATTAAATATATCATTAATGGTGACGTTTTCCTGTACCCAATTGGAAATGGAACAGTCAAAGGTCATAATTTTACCCTCACGTCAACTGCAGGAAGCACCTTAGCCTGGACAGCTGAATATTTTACACCAAACCCGACTTCGACCTCCTTAGCACCACCATTGCTTGTGACAAATACCAAGGAATACTGGGGTGTCAATACAACAACTGGATCCACGGCAAAAGTTAAATTGGGATGGGATCCTCTCAGCGATCTTACTCCATTGATGACTGTAAATGGTATATCTGATATGCGTGTAGCTCAGTCTATTGCAGGTTTATGGACTGAATTAGCCTCTACAACTTCTGGTGATAACAGTAATGGAGATGTAGCATCTACTAACAATATAAATATATCCACCATACCACAAAACTTTACAACTGCCAGTGTTACCACTACAGTTCCCAGGGCCACTTTAGCCCCGACTGGTCCTGTTTGCGGAAATGCTGGAATTCCTGTGAACTTTACATCATTTTTCCCTATTAATCTTAATTATACGCTTGATTATAAGATTAATGGTGTTGCTCAGCCAACTGCTAATGTGACATCTTTACCATATTATCTGCCAACTCTTGTTCCGGGAGCTTATCAATTGACCGGTTTCACTTACAATAATGGTGCTAATACGGGAGTAGTTGACGGGACCATTGTAAATGCCTATGCTAATCCGACAGCTGCAAATGCCGGATTAGATCAATCTCTCTGCGGGGTCTCAGGGTTAGTGCTTGCAGCCAATAGTCCTATCCCTTATTCCGGTTTATGGACCATAGTAAGTGGCGCAGGGGGGACATTTGTCAACAGCACCCAAAACAATACAGTTTTTACAGGTGTTCTGGGAGAAACATATACATTGAGATGGACTATCAGCAATGCTTCCTGTACATCATCCGATGATGTTGTAATATCATTCCCTGTTGTGGCTTCTATGCCGGCAAATTTCACTTCAGCTCCTACACAGGTTTGTCAGGGCTCAAGCGGATATGTTTATACAGTGCCGAATGTTGCAGGGAATACTTATAACTGGAGCTACACCGGTTCGGGCCAGACAATAAATGGAACCGGGAACTCTGTTACTATCGATTTCAGCATAACAGCTACAAGCGGAACATTAAATGTGACTGCAACCAATTCCTGCGGTACAAGCGCTCCAAGATCAATTGCTATTACAGTGAATACATTGCCTGCTCCATCCATTATAGGTAATAACACTGTTTGCCCGAATTCATCAGGCATTATTTACAGCACAACAAATAACCCCGGAGACAACTATAGCTGGGTAGTCTCAGGCGGAGTTATAAATGGATCTTCAACAGGAAATAGCATTGTCGTAAAATGGGGCTCTATTGGTTCTGGCACAGTCAAAGTGACTGAGAGCAATCCCATAACAGGATGTACATTTACGACTCCAAATTATAATGTAACAATAAATGATATCTTACCTCCGGTAATATCAAATTGTCCTGCAAATATTTTTGTAAATAACGATCCTGGTTTGTGTTCTGCAGTTGTTACATGGATAGAGCCTACTGCAACTGATGACTGTACACCGTCAGGGAGTCTCATCTGGACAAAATCTAATCTGCCGGGTTCCACTTTCCCTTCAGGTACAACACCTGTTACTTATACTGCAACTGATGCTTCAGGTAATACGAGCCTTGCATGCACCTTTATTGTAACTGTTACTGATAATACCAGTCCGGTAATTACGTTACCGGCTCCTCCAACGATAAATGCAGATGCAACGTGTCATGCAATTATGCCCGTTATTGCTGCCACAGCAACGGATAATTGTTCAATTCCTGCCAATATTACAATAACCCAGCTACCGGCAGCTGGTTCAATAATTGGTACAGGTGTAACATCTGTTACAATCACTGCAACTGATCAGTCTGGAAACAGTGCAGTAGCAACCATTAATGTTACTGTGGTTGATGTAACTCCTCCATTAGCTATTTGCAAAAATATTACCGTTGTTCTTGATGCTACGGGGAACGCTTCAATTGTACCGGCTGATATAAATAACGGAAGTAGTGATAACTGCGGAATAGCATCAATGTCAATTAGTAAATCAAGCTTCACGTGCGCTGATCAGGGGATTGTTCCGGTTACTTTAACGGTTTTTGATAATAGCGGGAATTCATCATCGTGTATTTCAAATGTAAATGTTACCAGCAGTCTTAAAATTACCAGCATAGCTTTAAGCACATGTGATGTGGCGCCTCCTTTTGCACTTTTTTCATCAACTGTTTCGGGTGGGAGTGGCACATATACATATTTCTGGAAGTGTCTGGAGAGTACAGCTTATCCGTTTATGTATATGGATGCTTTACCTCCTTTCTTGCATTTTACGAAGACGAGTACAGCGGCGTTTCCATTCTTCAATAGCACCATGCCAAATGGTACGTACCATATTCGTTTAGTTGTAACTGATGGGAATGGCTGTAAGGATTCTTCAGATATGGTTCTAAACCAGGGAAGTGTGACATTTAATAATGTTACACTGCTTTATTCAGATGCATGTGAAGGAGAAACCAAAACTTACTCTGTTAATTTTGATGCCGCTGCTACTTATACATGGAATGTGGCAAATGGAATATTCCTGACACCTAATAATACGAATACGGTAGATGTCAGATGGAATTTGGGTGCCACACAAGGAGTAGTGACAGCTAATGTGACAAAACCTGATATTAATGGAAACGCCTGTGGTTCATCTACAGTTGATTCGGTTTCAATTCATCCGACTCCTTCTCCTGGTTTTATTGCCCCGGTAGTTAGTGTCTGTGCAGGAAGCACCGTTACGTATACACTTTCTCCACCTTTATATAGTAATTATACATGGACAGTTACCAATGGAACGATTGTTGTTGGAGGAACACCTTCAAGTGATTTTGTAACAGTGCTTTGGGGCACAAACTCTTCTGGTAGTGTGGCAGTTAATGTTACTACTTCACATGGTTGTACTGCTTCAACAAGTTTGAACGTAGATATTTATAATGTGTCCGGTTCTGTCACAAGTCAAACCAATGAAAGCTGTACCGGAAATGGTGACGGTTCTGTCACAGTAGAGGCAACAGTTGGCACTGGGTTGGCCCCTTATCAATATTCAATTGATGGAGGAGCCACCTGGTTTTCACCACCTTTCAACACCTTTAATTCCCTTAGTGCAGGGAGCTATACTGTTATCATTAAGGATGCTCTTGGATGTACATTTAATGTACCAGTTTTGATAACTGTCACACCGAATAATACAGTAAACAGGACCTCACCAGTTGGCACCGATGCACAGACGGTATGTATCAATACTGCAATAACCAGTATCACCTATGCGACTACGGGAGCCACGGGAGCGACAGTCACAGGGCTGCCGGCAGGTGTAGCAGGCGTATGGGCAGCGAATGTTGTCACTATCAGTGGGACACCGACGGCCGCTGGGCCATTTACCTATACAGTCACGCTGACAGGTGGTTGCGGAGCAGTAACAACAACAGGAACAATAACAGTCACACCTAATAATACAGTAACCAGGACCTCACCAGTTGGCACCGATGCACAGACGGTATGTATCAATACTGCGATAACGAGTATCACCTATGCGACTACCGGAGCTACGGGAGCGACAGTCACAGGGCTGCCGGCAGGTGTAACGGGAGTATGGGCAGCGAATGTTGTCACTATCAGTGGGACACCGACAGCATCAGGGCCATTTACCTATACAGTCACGCTGACAGGTGGTTGCGGAGCAGTGACCGAAACAGGAACAATCACTGTCACACCGAATAATACAGTAACCAGAACCTCACCAGTTGGCACCGATGCACAGACGGTATGTATCAATACTTCAATAACCAGTATCACTTATGCGACTACCGGAGCTACGGGAGCGACAGTCACAGGGCTGCCGGCAGGTGTAGCGGGAGTATGGGCAGCGAATGTTGTCACTATCAGTGGGACACCGACGGCCGCTGGGCCATTTACCTATACAGTCACGCTGACAGGCGGTTGCGGAGCAGTGACCACAACAGGAACAATTACTGTCACACCTAATAATACAGTAACCAGAACCTCACCAGTTGGCACCGATGCACAGACGGTATGTATCAATACAGCGATAACCAGTATCACCTATGCAACTACGGGAGCTACGGGAGCGACAGTTACGGGGCTGCCGGCAGGTGTAACAGGCGTATGGGCAGCGAATGTTGTCACTATCAGTGGCACACCGACAGCCTCAGGGCCATTTACCTATACAGTCACGCTGACAGGTGGTTGCGGAGCAGTGACCGCAACAGGAACAATCACAGTAACACCGAATAATACAGTTAGTCTCACCTCACCAGTTGGCACCGATGCACAGACGGTATGTATCAATACTGCGATAACCAGTATCACCTATGCGACTACCGGAGCCACGGGAGCGACAGTCACGGGACTGCCGGCAGG
>JBEKDR010000028.1:0-41113 GCA_050014255.1 Bacteroidales bacterium
ATATTAAGGATTTTAACCAATCATTTATTCGGAAATATTCTAAACAATTCCCGATAGATAAAATATTACTGTTATGAAAAAGAATATTCATTTCAGTTTTTGTGTTCTATTCTTACTCCTTCTTTTTCACAAGACTTTTAGTCAAACAATTGATTATAATTACCCCCTCCTGCAAAAGAGACAGGCTGATTATGTTTCTCAGATTAAGGGAGAATTGCTTTACAGCAATGTTTCAATAACCTGTAAACCGAATAATTTAAAACCTTTTTCGGCTGAGGATATTAGTATTTTAATTCCTCAATCAGAGACCATGCTTAAGGGTTTGGTAGTAAAAGAAGGAGTATTTGCCGTTCCAGGGGGTAGGTTTATTCGTTATTTAATAAGTAGCTATCTTCCGGGCCAGACATTTAACTTCACTATAGGTGGTCTGGAACCAGATAAAAGTTATAATTTTGAGTTTAGACTTGAAGATAGAGACGGTTCACGTTTTCAGGAAAAAATTACTTTCAGGACTGAACCTGCCCCGATTGTCAATAATAAAAGTCTATTATTTGTAATAGACAAGGACCTGGAAAATGATCCAGATATATTAAATTCTATAAATCAGTATATCGCTGATGCAAATAAACTTTATCCAGATCTGTCATTTAAAAATTATTATCTGGCTGACAACAATCGTGCCCGGGCAGATCTTTATGATACTATCAATCAATTATATTACAATAATAATCTGAGTTATTTATTTTTCATTGGCAGAAACGCTCTTATCGAATACACTTCTTATTATTATGATGAATATAATGATACAACCTATCAGTATCAATATTCAAGAATGGATTATTATACGTACATATATAATCAGGGAATTTTATACAATAGTTTAAATGATTCATTTTGCGAATACCGCAATATTGACAGCATCTCAATAGTTGATGATTGTCGTTCACAGGAAATTTCATTTGGAGTAATTGCGCCAACACAGTTTGATCTTCAAAACAAGAAAGCCTATGTTCTCTCATATTTCGATAAGTTACATCAATTCAGATCAGGAAATATTTCCTTTTCAAATTCTGTGCTGTACTCAATGACGATGAAACCTGAGGATGATAGTCTCGTTTTGGATAAATTAAAATTAATAAAACGTTTTGAGAATAATCAACAGATTGCTGCCAGTCATGTCTATGGAGGTAGCTATCAAAATGATGATGTAGTTTGGAGAGAGGATTATCTGAACAAACTTAACACTAATTCCTATGAAATGTGCATGTTAAATGTTCACGGCGCACCTTTATTTCACCAATTTGGAATTACTCCAACCGAAATAATTTCATTGTCCAATTTGAATGTATTGTTTTTTCTCCTAGTTAGTTGTAGTAATGGGAATATGCTTTATGAGCATTTTCTTGCAGGAGAATATTTAGATAAGGGAAATACGCTTGCGGTTTTGGCATTTAATGAAGTTGTATCCTGGGTTGGAGATACTTTTGATTATTTATTATCAGAGAATAACCTGGGTAATTATATTTACAGGTCTGCAAAGGGGGAGATTATCAGCGATGCTATAAAGCACACCGGGAGCAATAGTCCCTTACTGATGTTTTTTGGAGATCCGTTAATGAGTTTCAATTATAATAATTTAAACGTCTCAATTGCTATGATCAGTGGTGAACAGGGTATGTTAACTGCTTTAACAACACAACCAGGGCAGTATAATTATCAGTGGCTGTTAAATGGCTCTTTGATTCCGGGTGCGAATAGTGAAAAACTCCTACCAGTATGCAATGGTACCTACAAAGTAATGGTCTCAGGTAACAACTGTTTTGCAGAATCGGACAGTTTATATTATAATCAGGTTGTGACAGGAATAAGAAATAATTCAGAATCTCAATTCATAAAAGTATATCCAAATCCAACTACGGGACCATTGAAAATAGAAGGACTCAATAATGACGAAAAAAATGATATTCAGGTTTTTTCGATAGATGGATTATTGTTAATGGAAAAATCGACCTTCTCATCGACTCATTTACTTGACTTAAGTAATTTAAGTCAAGGTGTTTATATATTAATTATTAACAAATCCTTTATTCAAAAGGTCGTTAAACTTTAATTTAACTGTATATTATTCAATAACATATGTATATTGAGACCATAGTTTAAGTCTACGATATTCAATATCTTAAAGGATTAATTACAATCTTTCAAGGGGATGATTATTAATTATTACAAATTATAGTACAATTCAGTATATCAATCACATACATTATCTCAAACATTCAATTTACGGCTATTTCTAAGCCCTTCTTAGCAAATTTCTCAATCCCTTTAGTATTCTGCAATGTTGAAACGCAACAATGCCTTAAATCACTTAATAACAGGTATTTAGAATCTGTGCTGTAGTTGCACTATATTATAATCATTTATATATCAGCATATTAATAATGTAACATTGAAGTCTGGGACTTTGGAACTGGTAAAATAAAATTGTTTTAAATTTAGCTAAGGTTTAATTTTGATGAGGTATTATCGGCATCCCTAAAGTAGGTACGATTAAAATTATAGATAATTTTTATACTTAAAGTCGAACTTAAACTACTATGAAGAGAGAAAGCAAAATTTTAAGTAGGACAATAGACAAAATTCATAGTCTTATAACAAAAAACAAAACAATTGCAATTCTAATAGTTATTATTGGATTAATTGGACCGTGGCAATCTTTATGGGATAAAGTTTTTCCCCCAATACCTAGAATATCAACACATTTGATATCTATTCCTTCATATGCTTCAACGTACACTGAAAAATTTTCTGTGTTCAATTCTCGAAAAGATTCTTATGATAATCTAATTATCAAATTTACATCAAGAGACACTTTTAAAATATCTGATTCATCACTCCAAATTGAACCAGAAATGCATACAATTTTAGCCGGATTAAAGGGAATTGGTATTCTTGATGCAAATTTTGTTACCGTTTGTGATTATAAAAAAAATGTTATGTATTTAAAAATTAATAATCTAAAAGCTAAAGAAACCCTTTCCTTTATATTAAGAATTAGCAATAATGATAATATACAACACAAACTCGAAATATCTGTAACCGAACATAAAATTTTAAAGAAAGTAGATTTTGCCCCATTATTAATAAATATTATAAAAAAATTTATTACTGAAAACAGATGTAATATAGAAGTTTCACCTAAGGGATTAATCGGCCGATCGAGAAGAATAAATCAATGTTTAGGTGGCCTTAAGGGAAAATTAAGTAACGAAATTAAGGATTTTTATTCACTTAATTTATGGCTGTTCCCAGAATGGAAAGAAGATGAGACTAATTTTATCTATGATACTGGTCCGGAATATGCTACAAATAGAGTCTCTATATATCGCACTAAGGAGTATTTACTAACTGAAATATATGAATCAGATGGAATAAAACATACATTAAAGGGAAAAGCTACGTTCGTAAAGGGTTGGAATGATATTTATTTTACGCTTAACAGGTCAGCCAAATATTTTGAGTTGTATCTAAACTCAAATCAAGTGATTAATTATACTTTTGATCGATTTCTTTTTGAATTTCCAGAGTTCCATTATTTTGGAATAAACGCAAATGAAGATACAAATATTAAATATTATGGTAACTTTCTGGTAGATGAGATGGCAATATGGAATAGAACACTAAGTAAGCAAGAAATTATAAGATTATACAATAATGGTAACGGCCTTTCCTATGAACAAATGAAATCCAATAATTAAAGTAATCTTGTAGTCTTAACTCTAGTTCGTAGCTTCACTCTCTATTCGTTTGGAGATAGAATCTACAATTAACTCTCCCAATTCCCCAACTATCATTAGTTGCTATATAATTCAGTATATCAACAATATAGAATATCTTAAGTAGCTTATTAAAAGCCATTCCCAAGTCCATAGAGGCACTATCTCTATTTCATAAGTATCTACCGTCAAAGAAACGTAACAATGCCTTATATCGTTTGTAAACAGCTGATTAGGGTATTTGTTGAAGATGCACTATATCCTAATCATTTACATATTAGTATATTAATTATTCAACTATTAAGCCTGGGACTTTGAGATCAGGCTTTTTCATTTCTATTTAATCATTAATCATATCAACATGAAAACACAACAGACAAACATATTAAGGAATAGAAATTTATCACTTTTTGACGACAGGAAGTATGATATTTGATGAAAATTGTCCTGATCGATAGATACGCTGGGTTGTAGAAATAAAATCAGATTCTTTGGCTTCGAAAATATTGGCAACGAATTTCTGAGGGTTCCGGTCGATGATCGGGAACCAGGTACTCTGTATCTGCACCATTATTTTATGTCCTGCTTTAAATACGTGGTTTATTGCATGCAAATCAATTCTATATTCATAAACTTCACCCGGTTTAACGGGTTCAGGTTTAATAAAGCCATTTCTGAAACGACCACGAAATACATCATTTGCTATCATAAGCTGATAACCTCCCATATAGAATTGTTCAGGATATGTTTCCGGGTAAACATCTATAAGTTTTACTATCCAGTCAGCATCAGTACCAGTAGTAGAGGCAAAAATATCCGCGATCAGATTTCCTGTAACCTCGATATCCGACGTTAATGTACTAGTCTCCCAACTCAGTACATCTGGCCGGTTTTGCACAAAGCGCTGATCTTGTACCAACCAGGTATACCATCGGGAACCAGGTCCATATGTTTCTTCAACAGGTCTCGGCCGATATGGAACCGGATGGGACGGGTCGGATAAATATTCATCATAACCCTGAGTTCCCTTAGGTGAAGTAAATGAAAGCTTTCCCACACTGTCCAAATACAGATTCTTAGTTTTAGTCAGATTCAGAGGTGGCCAGCTATCATATTCTTTCCATATATTTGATCCGGTCTGAAAAGTAATTGCTTCAGGGAAATTACCATTTCCCTTCCCCTTAAGATAATAAGCAAAAAATTTGGATTGAATTTCTTTTCTGAATTTCTCGGAAGTTGGGCTCCCGAATTTAATATTTCCCAGACTCGATCCTGATCCCCTTGACCATCCCCCATGATTCCACGGACCGATGACTATAAAATTCTTATTAAACTTATCTTGCTTTTCCAGTACCTCATAAGCCTTTTGTGGTCCGTAAAAGTCTTCCTGGTCCCACCAGCCTGCCACATGTAATATAGGTACTGCGGGGCTTCCAAGACGATATGCCATCGATTGCTTTTGCCAAAAATCGTCATAGTTTGGATGTTTTACAAAATCGTTCCAGGAAGGTATTTTCCCATGGAAATACTTTTCATTCACATTTGAAAGCGGTCCTAGTTTAAGATACCATTCATATGTATCGTACTTATCAAATGAGAATAGAGTGTCTTTTTTTGAGAACTCCTCCATAAAGGCATATTCAAATGAATAACTAAGCCTGAAAGCACCGTTGTGATGAAAATCATCTCCTATATACATGTCAGAAGGTGTTGCCTGCTCTGATGCCGCTTTTAAAGCAGGATGCGGATCAATTGTTCCCATCATTGTGGTCCACCCATCATAAGAGACTCCGTACATTCCAACTTTACCGTTGTTCTTTGGAACATTTTTAAGCAGCCACTCAATTGCATCATAAGTGTCGGTACTTTCATCGATTGATTTTGGATCTTTTTTGTCCCTCATAATACGCTGCATTTCAAATTTACCTTCGGATTTATACCGGCCTCGTATATCCTGAAAAACAAAAATGTAACCTTCTTTGGCCATATCGCTAATATAAGGATCCATATTAGGTGAACGCATCCCGTTTACACCATAAGGTGTTCGTAAGAACAGGAAAGGTATTGGTTCTGAAACGCCATCAGGTGAATAGATAACAGTATTAAGCTTGATTCCATCACGCATGGGTATAAGAATCTCCTGCCTTGAATATGTAAGAGTATCTGTCTCTGTTTGTGCAACAGTATAACAAGCAGATAAGATCAATCCAATCATTAACGTGAATTGTTTCATTTCAGATATTTTAATGTACTAATACAAATTCATTATTCATATTTGCAATTTAACATTTTTTACTGCATTTTATAAAAGCCAAATGTTTGGCTATAAATAGAGCAAATTGTTTCCAATATGCTTCCAATATGAAAGTAAAAAGCCCATATATTGCTAATATACAGGCATTTAATTTACATTTATGTAGCCCCACCAGGAATAAATCATTTGCTTCCTGTTTCTTTGCTTTGCGTATAAAAGCGCAGTAAATCAATATTATATATTATTTTAAATTGAAACAAGAAGCATAATTATGCATTAAAATGAAAAAAATGTGCCAGCTATGTGCCAGCCAGAATGATCTACTATTAACATTTTTGTTATCTTTAATATTCAATAAAAATCAATATGGCAACCTTCACTATCGAACTTAGCAGCAAACCTGTTTATTCAGGACATATTGACCCCCCATTCAGGTTAATTGACCCCCTTGCCGGAGGCAACATCCCCGAAGGGCAACCGAAGAACGGATTACAATGAACGCTTAAAAACTTTTTAAAATTACTCTTTTTTCTTTCTTCTCATCGACTCTCCGGATAATTCCACTCTGTGAGAAGTATGTACTAACCGATCAAGTATTGCATCTGCAATGGTACTTTCTCCTATTACATCATATCATTTATCCACAGGTAACTGTGACGCTATAATAGTTGAACTTTTCTGGTGACGGTCCTCAATAATCTCAAGCAACATCATCCGTGACATATCATCCAGGGGCTGCATACCAAAATCATCAATAATGATAAGATCTTGTTTTTCGAGACGCTTAATTTGCCTTATATACGACTCATCTGCTTTTGACATACGGAGCATTGTAAATAATTTCTGTGCTATAAAGTAATTGACCTTGTACCCAAGCTGACAGGCCTGATGCCCAAGGGCAGAGGAGATATAGCTTTTACCAACCCCTGTTTTTCCTGTGATCAGAACATTTTCGCTATTCTTTACAAAGCTACCATCGGTAAAACGCAGTAGCTGTGTTTTGTTTAAGCCACGTGGAGTAAAGAAATCTATTTCTTCAATGCTGGCCCTCATTCGGAACTTTGCATTCTGTAATCTGCGGCTGGCTTTTAAGTTCTCTCGTTCATCCCATTCTGCTTGTAATAGCAAGTTGAGCAATTCATCATTATCTATTGATTGCATGTTTTTAGTCGATACTATACCTTCATAAGCAGCTCTCATTCCGGGGAGTCTTAATTGTTGCATTAAATGCTGGATTTCATGTGTCATTGTTTTTTATTTTGGGTTATTTATAATATTCTGCTCCTCGTATGTTTTCATGAAGGGGCAGAGTTAAATTTTCTTTTTTAGTGCCTAAACGGTCAAGCTTATTATTGATAATCTGTTCTATTACTTTATAGTTGAATGCGCCAAAAGCGGTTGCCCGCTGACAAGCTGCTATAAGACGATCCCTCCCTGCTTTCTTCTCAAAGGAGAGTATCCCAACACAGCTTCGGTAGGTTTGCTCAGGGTAAGATTTATTTTCAAGAACACGACCTATAAAAGCTTTTACATCCGGATGAATGTGACCGGCCCACTCAATAAACTTAGAAGGATTTCATTCGCTTACAAACTGATGACTTGAAGGGAGATGCTCTTTAACCGTTGTGTACTTATGTGGTCTGCGATCTCGCAAATGGTAAGCAATACGCTCTCCCGCGAGATATATACTGACATGTGTTGCAGTATAAACTATCTTAACCTTGTTACCGATATATTGATAAGGAACACTATAATAATGCCGGTCTTTGTGCAATTGGACATAGCAGTTTTTCATAACCTTAACCTGAAGGTATACTTTCAGTTCCCAACGCTCCTGGGGCAATGGTTTCAGATGAGCTCTTTCGATGTTCTCAAGCAGATCATTGCGGCTTTCTTCTCTGCCCTGAAGCGGAAGGTTATTATGTACCTCCAGAAGCTCAAAAATGGCTTCATTAAGTTCATCAAGGTTTGTGAACACACGATTACGAAGTGGAGCAAAAATGCGTGTATAAATGATCTGAACCATCCTCTCTACCCATGCTTTGTCACGTGGTTTATGGCTTCGTGTAGGTAGTATAGCCATACCGTAATGATTGCCCAGATCAAGAAGATCCCTGTTAATATCCGCTTCGTAACGATTGGCCTTGTCAACTCCGGATTTAAGATTATCAGGGACCAAAACATTAGGAACTCCTCGTAGTAGTTTAGCGAATGCACAATGCTTTGTAAAAAATCCTCCTTTTTCTGGCTTTCACAGGCTCTGACATAGGTTTTGCCACTGAACCCAAGAACTGATACAAAAGCCTCTACTTCTCTTATTTCACCGGTATCAGGGTCAACAATTGATGGTTTGTAACCAGTAAAATCAAGATATAGTTTATCTCCTGGAAGTTGTTCAATATGAAGGGATGCATCCTTGTTTTGAAGCCATGTATTTAAGTGTTCACAAAAGTGTCCGTAACAATACCCATCAGGGTGTTTCAAGCGGTATTCACCCCATAATATTTGTCTGGTGACACCCTTTCGTCCCAGCTCTTTTTTAACGTAAGGAAAGAAGTCAAACAGGGTCTCTCTGCGAGAGTTTTGCTGTGGTACTGGTGTTTCATCGCTTTTTGCAAGATAACTCTTGACCGTGTTTTTGGATAAGTTCAGTTCCCTGGCTATTGCTTTTTTAGCATACCCCAGTTTGCTTAAAATCCCGATTTGTTTTATAACCTCCATATTTATCGTCCTGTTTGCCATCGTATCTGTTTTTCTTACAAAGCAAAAAAACAGTCCGTTCTTAGGGGGTCAATATGCCGGAATGTCAGACAATATTTTCTCCCAGGGGGGTCAATATTGCCGGAATGTCAGACAAAAACTTGCTCTTTAGGGGGGTCAATTAGCCTGAATGGGGGGTCAATTAATTCTTAACAGGGGGTCAATTGATTTCTGAATATACATTAAGCCTCCTGATGAAAAAATGGCTTAAAGGTGATGAAGTAATTCACCTTCTTGGAGTCTCCAGGAGAACATTACAGAATTACAGAGATAGAAGAACAATCCCATTTTCCCAGGTAGGGAGAAAGATTTACTACAAGTACTCAGACATCAATGATTACTTGGAGATGCACTATGTTAAACCTTCTTACTGGAAAGGAGGGTTATTATGAAAATTTTTTGGAATTTAAATGGTAAAATCCATCTTGTTCCAGAGCAGTTACTGGAATTTTTGAATGAGAATGGCTTCTTCAATTACAGAGAATCTTATGAAACCACTACTAAGCTGATAAGAAAACAAAAAAATATTTTGAATCATGTATCCATTAACGAGATCAAGAGATTTATTTGGGATTATGTGAATACCCAGGAATTTGAGGATTCAAATGAAAAGTGTCAAGTTTTAGACTTGATATTCAATCTCATCCTGACCAATCAAAAGGTAGCAGTACTTAAAATCCTTGATAATTTAAGATTCATAGAAGACTCCAAAGAATATGCGGTAGTTTATTTTAAAAAAGGACCATTTGTTATAGATAAAAGTAGAGTTCAGAAAATAGGCGGACAAATCCCTCTTATATGGAGGAGTCAAATTATCAATTTCCACTTTAATAATATCGAAAGGTATCGCCTTTCTAAATGGTCTTTCAATTCGTTTCTCAGAAATATAAGTAGAGATAGAATTACAGGTGAGCCAAATGAAGATAATTACAATTCTCTCAAATCTTTGATAGAATATCTTCTCGTAACATATAAAAACAAGGCATGCAATCCAGCTGTAATTATTAGGGATATACCTAGAAATGATAATCCTGAAGGCTCAAGTGGTAAGGGTATTTTATATGAAGCTCTTTCACAAATAAGGAAAACCATTAAAGAAGATGGGAAAACGCAAAACCCTGATACAAGATTCGTTTTCTCAAGGGTAACCTCAGAAGTAAGAATTTTAGTTTTTGATGATGTTAAAAAGAATTTCTCATTTGAGAACTTGTTTTCTGCAATAACTGAAGACCTGGTAGTAGAGGAGAAGAACTTTGGGAAATATTCTATCCCATTTGAAAAAAGCCCAAAAATCCTGATTACTTCAAATTATCCTATAGATGGAGAAGGGAAATCACATGACAGAAGAAGGTTTGAGTTTATTATTTCAGATTATTACAACAATGTACGAACACCAAAAAGTGAATTTGGGAAGACATTCTTCAGTGAATGGGATTATGAGGAATGGTTATGTTTTTATTATACAATGTTTGATTGTATAATGTTTTTTCTTGAAAATGGATTAGTCAAGCAAAAACTTACGCCTGCCGGATACAATTACATAACTGAAACTACCATGGATTTCAGGAAGTTTGCTAACAGTAAGTTCGTTGCAGGAGAGAAATATTATACAAAGGGACTTCATTCTGAGTTTATATCAAGTATTCCTAGCCATAGACACATTGAACAATATGCATTTACCCAATGGATTAAGCTATTTGCTCAATCTGCAGGATTTGAGATTGTAAATGGTCATTCTGGTAATGATAGTTATTTCCAATTCACCAAATTGGAGTAACTGTTTGGGAAATTGGGGAGTGAAATCCAAAGCTTAAGAGAATTGAAAATTATAAATTTTTCTAAAAGTACTGATTTTGCTTCCCAAATCCCCAACTGGTTCTATTAAAAGCGCAACAGATAAGTATTGTGTTCAATATCTTTTTTCAATAAGATTATTGACAAGGTTCCTGAGGAACCGAGGGGGAGGGTCATACTTTTGTAGAGGCTTCAGCCGATACATATGTTAAGCACCCTGCAAGGGAGATAACAATTTGTAAATTTTGACACTTCCCCTTCGGGGGCCCGTTGTAGAGGAAAGCTTGCGCTTTCATCCCATTAAAATAGCTCTGTGCCATATCCCATCTCAACTGGTTCAAGAGACTTCCCTTTATATTGTTCAAAGAACTTATCCTTAATCCAATTGAATAATACCTTTTGAAAATAATTACCGGTCATTTGTCGATCGTTTAACTCGACTTTAAGAGCCAGCATAATCTCATTATGAGTCATTCTACCCTGCTTCAGATAATCAGTATAAGCTTTCTGACATTCTTCCTGTCTGTTTTTTAATATGTAGGTACTCCCATCTCGCCTATTTCCTTTGGAAGGATATGCTTGATAAAGTTCTGAAAACTCCTTACTGTAATCTTTACCACCATTTATAGTTTCTTTGGTATTAGTTAGTACGTCACCGGTGAAGGTAATGATTTGCTCCACGGGTGAAGGTAATGACTTTTTATTCTCCCAAATTACCCATTGAGCTCTAGTTGCTGTCCCGATATTCTCTATATAACCCATGTCCTTTAACCGTTTCCAAGCTTTATCAAATTTCTTAACTGCCATACCCGTACGAGACCTAATTTCGTTTTTTACAGTAACCCAATCTGTATCAGTAGGGTTCTCCGCATCACCCTTGTTTGATAGAAGTAAGCACATAATTAGAAGTTCAAGTCCTTTACCATTTTTAAATTCTACGTATAATTTAGCCGACTGCATATTGAATGGATGTTCATTGTCATGGGGTGCTCTGTGAATAATGTTTGGCAGGTTATAAAAACCTCCTGCTTTATTGTTATTTTTAATCATTGCTTCAGTTCTTTAATGATTGATAAATCTTCCTAAATGTCTAGTTTAACATTGTAAGCAACAGGGCCTTTTGGGTCATCAACCAGTTCAAATGTCACAGTATCACCTTTCTTTACATGGTCTATCAAAGTATTATTATGACAAAAGTAGCTTAGACCTGTCTTATCTTCTTTAATGAATCCGTATTGGCGTCCGACATTATAAAATGCGACAACGCCTTTATATCTTGTTGTTCATTATATTCTATGTTTAATTATTTATTACTGAGAAGATTATCTCAGCGTATCAATGTATACGAGATCAACCTAAAAAGGTTACAGATTTCTACCTTAATTCTTAGAAATAATTCTAGGCTATGTAATTCATCTACAGCCATTTTAACCCCATTTCTACCAAGGCTAAGCCCTACGATATTTAACATAAATAGCCAATCAATTTCCCTTTAAAATTTTGCCGCCCTTTTAAATTCCGGAAGCTATACAATAGAAGGATAAATATTAACAGGTAGAATTTCAACAGGTCGAGTGAAAGTTACTCCTCCCACAAGAGTAACATCCAATAGATTCTGATGTGGCAAAGATGTAGTCAATTATCTGTATATTAGTATATTAGAAAATACTAAAATTCCCCAAAATGATAAGTCTTGGTGCGGTTAGGAAATCTATGGTTTAAATAAAGTCTTCAATCCATTAGTTATAGCAACTGAGGGGACTGACATATGAGTTTCTCCTTCAAATACTCTTTTTACCAGTCTCAGTCCCTTATAATTGTGCATTTGAATCATCTGGATTAATTCAGTTGCAGGACTAATTATCACCTCTTTACTATCCAAAGAACCATAAGCAATATAAACTGCTTTATTTAATTCTTTATGTTTAACGAAATATTCAGATTCCAGTTTTAAGACACTTTTGTTATTCCAAACTAATGAAGGAGAAATAATAATATAACCTTTAAACAATTCAGGTTGTTTCCAAAGAATATATGAATTCAACAATCCGCCCAAAGATTCACCACAAATTGCACTTGAATCTGGATTTGTTCTATAGTTTCTATTTACTGCAGGAAATAACTCATATTGTACAAACTTGAGAAAGTTATCCGCTCCTCCAGTATTCTGCCCTTTTGCAAATATGGTATCGTGGCTCGTTGTTAAATCTCTTGTTCTTTTGATAGACCAAGCAAAAACTCCCTTTCCATAACTTATTCCAATTACAATTATACCCTTAATCTCTTTGCCAATCATTAATAAATCTGCAATTCCTTTTGTGATTCCAAATGCATAATCACCATCCAAAACATATAAAACAGGATAAGATTTGTGAGAAGAAGAATAACCAATTGGCAAGCCTACTTGAATTAAATAATTCTCACCTTTAACATATTCGGATGTTATTGAAAACTGTTCAGTATTATCGAGGCAGACTTTTTCTTTAACATTTTGAGCAGTTAATATTCCAAATGAACCTGATAGCATTATAACCATCAATGTTGTTATATAAAATGTTTTCATAAGGTTGGGTTTTAGTGAAAAATTGAAACTAAAATAACTGTAAGTCAATTATATGATTAAAGTTACGACAAGAAAGAATACAAGTCAAATAAATCTAATCCCTTAATACTTGGTATTATTTCCTAAAATTTCATCTACAGCACATTTAAGCCTATTCCAGTTAACTCAGATCCTGGCTACATTTAACATGAATAGCATTATTAGTAAAAGCTGATCATTATGACTGCATTTGTTCAGTCTTCTTTCAACGAACATTCAATACAAAGCAACAAGGATTTAACTTGAGGTTTGGGTGGTCAATTTGTTCCGGCCAATGATGATCTAGGTCACAGGTTTTACCATTAAAGAAAAGGCACCGGGTATTTGGAAAAACAGCTGATTGTAATCTAATTATCCTTGAAATTTTGGAATATATTTTCGAAATAATGATTAAAATATTAGAATCTATGGCATGTTTGTTCTCTTCAATATTCAGAGTGACGAAAATTTAATTCTCCCCTTTACCATGAACTGACTGTCTGAGTTTGAAAAAATCCCATATCACTTCGCTTGCACTCACATCCATATTTCCTCCTTTCCCAATCCAGTCATGTCCGCCGTTTATGACAGAATAGAGCCATACCTGATTCCCATTCAATCCTCTTGTGTATTTTGTAGAAATAACATAACTTTTGTCATTTAAACCGATATGTGGAAGAGTATCTACCGATACTTTTGTACAATTGTTTTTTCTGACAAAAAAATCGAAAGTTGTCGGCACAGAATAATAAATACCGTAGCCTTGTCTGTCATAAATATCACCATTCCACCATGTTATTTTATCGTTGGTTCCATTGATCATAAACACAGGGATAGGTACAGATGAATTGCATGAATCGAAGACAATTTTCATCATGCATCCTACAACTGGTGCCACTGCTTTAAATAAATCAGGTTTTTTGCAAGCCAGCATAATACACATATCTCCACCATTAGACATTCCTGTCGCAAATGTCTCATTTGGGTTAAATCCGTATTCGGATTGCAGATGTTTTGTCAGAATAGTCAAAAACTTAACATCGTCCACCTTCTCGTTTCTATGGAATGAATAACCGACCTGCCAGAAGGTATTTCCTGAACTATCAACAAGACCTTGAGGGTAGCAGACTGCAAAACCATTTTTATCGGCAACCAAGTTAAGCCCTGTATAATTCATAAAGGCATTTGCATTATCGGTATATCCATGAAGTGCTATAACCAAAGGCGAATTAAATCTTATGCCTTTAGGAATGTATAAAATATATTCCCGCTTTTTCCCTTCTACCTCAATATTAAGTTTTTTCAATGTTGAGCTACTATTGCTATACTTGCATCCAGATGCAAAAATGCAAATGGCGAGAAAAAAATATTTTATGTTCATTAAAAGGCATTTATTCGTTTGTATTCCAAAACTGTAATAACACTTATGTGAAATTAATCAATTATATATAAGAGCCAAATAATAAAATCACAAACAAAATTGGTCAGATTTCACCGAACATACAATACAAAACAACAAGGATTTAACTTCAGGTTTGGGTTGTCAATATGATGCGGCCAAATTCTCTATATCCGGACAGATCAATATGAGGCTGATAATAAATCTGGCCATGATTGCACATGCGGAATGAATCCTTCAGCAATTTTGCAGCCGCATTCAAGTCCACGGAACTTGGATACTTGTTCCTGGAGAGGATAAAACTTTTCAGGGGTCTGTGACGCATGTGCAAAGCATGCCTTTTGTTTACGTGACTCCTGGGCAGTGATGTCGACATAATAAGTTGGTGAAAACATCAAGGTATCTTCACCATTAGAGACCTCATAAAAGTATAAAACCGGTGGGTTTGAAGTCTGTGATTCCTTTAAACGTCTCCATGCATTATAAACCAGGGTTGATAAGGCTCTGTGGTCAGGATGGTTGTCTATCGGCCATTGGGTGAAAATAATATCCGGTTTTTCTTCTGCCAAGATCTCGTAGAACTCGTTGTAATGGGTAGCATCTACGACAGACTGGCCATCGATCTGTGTCGCGAAAACTGCCCTGGCTTTTAGAATCTCACAAGCTTGCATAACTTCGGCAGTTCTAATATTGGCAGCTTCTGTGGCTGACTTTCCTGTAATTCCAGACTCCCCCCGGTTCAGATAGAATAATAGTACCTCATGTCCGATGTCAGTACACCTTGAGATAGTGCCTCCACATCCATATTCCGGATCTCCCGGATGGCCTCCAGTAACAACTATTTTAAGTTTTCGGTTAACTATTTTCCCGGTTTTATACTGATGAGCATTCCCGGTTAAGACTCCAACCCTAGTTGCACCCATGAACGCAATTCCACCTATTGTCTGGTTAATGAAATCACGTCTTGAACGTGTTTTGCCGATATTGGTACTACCAGATGTGACCTTACTGCAAATTGACATATTCCGGTTATTTTCTGACAAATATAAAGTAATTTTCTGCTGGCCGGAACCGAAAGAACTAACGGTATATGTGAAATATTAATGCAACCATTTATTTGAGGCACAATAGACAATCTGATTGTACATAACATAATTTACAAAACAACAAGGATTTAACTCCGGCTTTTCATAGTCAATTCTTTACGGGCGAAGATGGTCAGGGGCAGTGGCTTTTCCAGCAAACATTAATTCAGTTTTTCCCATGGTTCTATTTCTCCATCTATTATTCTGAAAAGAGGATGTGCGTCAATTTTTATTTTACGAGATAACTTGTGAAATCGTTCCGGATCTCTAGTTTTCAGTTTCTTTAGCAAATGTTTCATTTCAAATTTAATTTGTTTGTCAGTTACAGTCAATTTGGTTGGTATAAAATCCGGATTGATTTTATTCTTATTAAAATTATATCCTCTTTCCAATGAATTTTCATAAACCGCCACTAAGTACTGGTTAATGCAACCAACTGCATTTCCGGAATTCTTAAATCGGTTCAACTGCGGATGATTCTTATATCCTTTCGTATTACATTCCAGAACATGTTTTGCTAATAAAGATTCTCTCCAAAGAGCTACCAATCCCTTTGCATCAAGGTATTTTGGATGTAAAGACCAGATTCTCATTTGTGTATTCTTCTATTACTAAAGTTCCAATTGTTTCAGAGCACTTTCTAGGTTTGGATATCTAAAAACAAAACCCGAATTTTTAATTTTATCGGATGATATTCTGCTTCCGGTTAAAATCATTTCAGACATTTTACCAAGGATCACTTTAATAGCAATAGCCGGGATTTTTGGAAACCAAAGAGGTCTGTCCAGATTTCGGGCTACTGTTTCGATAAACTGCTTATTTGTTTTGTGCTCGGGTGCCACTGCATTAAATGCGCCGATCATTTGTGTATCTTCAATTGCTTTGATATAGATACTGCATAAATCGTCAATATGTATCCAGGGAAAGTATTGGTTCCCATCACCAATTGCAGAACCAATACCCAATTTAATCGGAATAATGATTTTTGATAAGACGCCTCCTTGTTTTGCAAGAACAACGCCAGTTCTAATCTTAACCGTTCTTATGCCAATATCTGTAAATCTATCTGCGACCTGTTCCCATTTTTTACAGGTCTGTCCAAGGAAGTCATCAGAAGGAGGTTCCGTTTCACTAAAAATTTTATCAGAAGTTATCGCTCCATAGTATCCTATTGCTGATGCAGTTATGAATGCCCTGAGTCTATTATTTCCCTTGTCTATATTATTGTAAATCAATTCCGCTGACTTAATCCTGCTATCGAAAACCAGTTGCTTTCTTTTTGATGTCCATCTTCTTTCTCCAAGATTTTCTCCTGCAAGATGTATAATATAGTCAGATGTATTTATTGCATCTTTGTCAATTTCATTTTTATTGTAATTCCAGAAGTAAGTTTGTATTTTGTTCTCATTTCTCTTATTTCTGCTTAGAATAGCAATTTCATATCCCAGTTCCTGTAGTTTTATGCCAAGATGCGTCCCTACAAGACCTGTGCCTCCTGTTATTAATACTTTTGTCATCCTCTCAGTATTTTGTATATCACAAACTTGTTTTGTGAAATTTATCATATAAAATTCATATTTATAATAATTCCAGGAAATAAGGATCAGAACTTGTAATCAGTAGATTTACTACGACTTAGAGAGATTCTACCCAAGTGTTACAATACAATCCCATTATTTAACAATCAATAAGAACTTGATTCTTGCCAATAAATAGTTTCCGGTTATTCTATATTTTGTCAGCGATAAAATATGTTATACCAGAAATGGAACCTGCTAATACAGTTCCCCAAATTAAATCGACTACAGTTACTAATAAAGGCCAGTCTTTCATAGTGGCCAGGTTTGTTAAATCGTACGTCGCATAAGTTATAAGACCAAATAATGCACCAAAGATGATTGCATGTACCCAAGAATGTTTATCAACAGCCGGCGAAATGACAAATATTACCAATCCGGCTATAAACAACAGATAGAAGATAATAGCAGCAAACCAATTAATGTCTGGCTTCATCAAAAACCCGATTTGCTGCTGATAAAACTTTTTTGCAACAAGTACCAACCAAGCTATGTCGATTACAAAAAATATCGGTAAGGCTATTAAAAATAGTTTTATTAACATTTGAATATTTTTTATTGGTTTAAACGGAAATAAAATTAATCAAATTTGGTCAGATATGCAAAAGCCGAAAATGCTGAACATATCTGTCCGATTTGATTTCGCCGAACATACATAACTCGACAAATACAGGAGCAACTAACTTAATCAGTTTTACAGTCATTTCGGGAGTTGGATAGTGATAAAGATTACATTTTAGATTTTTTAAATTTACGTTGCTGGTATTTGTTTACATTTAATAAAAGTAAAGTAATATTAACTTTGAGAGCAATAAAATTTTTATCAATTACATGTACATTCATTATGTTACTTACTTTGTTGTATGGGTCTATTAGCGGTTATTTTTTTGAGGAAGGCAACATTCTGATATACTTGGCTTGCGGAAAGGTTAGTTTAATTGATGTATATGTTGGATTCTTTATAATACTACCCGAATCTAAGACCACTGGTTAAGTTTAAATTTAATAACTTTAAACCAGTGAATTATGAAAGCAAAAAGACAAAAACATTCAGGAGCCTTTAAGGCGAAAGTAGCAATTGAAGCTTTGCAGGAACGAGAGACTTTAAGTGAACTTGCAAAGAAGTATGAGATACATCCAAACCAAATTGCCCGTTGGAAGAAAGAGTTCTTAGAAAGGGCACCGCAATTATTTGAGAAGCCTGTTTCAGAAAAGAAAGATGATACTGATCTTGATAAATTATATGCCAAAATCGGGCAGTTAGAAATGGAACGTGAGTTTCTAAAAAAAAACTTAAAGAAACTGGGCCTATGACCGATCGACTTCAAATGGTTGACCGTAAAGTGAGTCTGAGCATCCGATGTCAATGCAATTTGGTAAGCGTTAATCGAGGTAGTTTTTATTATCACGCCGTTGGCGAGACTAAAGAAAACCTGAGGATTATGCGTTTGATGGATGAACATTATCTAAATCATCCTACAGCGGGAGTAATACGCATGCGTGATTTTCTGATGACTCTCGGCACTATTGCTAATCATAAAAGGGTCAGAAGATTATTGAGATTAATGGGTTTAATGGCGATATATCCCAAAAAGAACCTGAGTAGACTCGGTCAGGCAAAATATATCAGACCTTATTTGTTGAAAGGGCTTAATATTGTTCGTCCTAATCAGGTATGGGCTATTGATATCACCTACATTCCATTGCCAAAGGGATTTCTTTACCTGACAGCCGTAATTGACGTTTACAGTCGTTATGTAGTTGGCTGGGGAATATCCAATACTCTTGATTCTTCCTGTAGCCTGGAGGTTACGAAAGAGGCAATTTTCAGGCATGGAAAACCAGAACTCATTAACTCGGACCAGGGAAGTCAGTTCACTTGTCATGAATGGACGGAATACATGGGAAAGAATGATATTAAAGTCAGCATGGACGCTAAGGGCAGAGCTATAGATAACATCTTCATTGAGAGGCTCTGGCGGTCAGTAAAATACGATTATGTCTATATTAAAGTACCATCTGATGGACTTGAGCTTTATCAAGGATTGAAGGAGTACTTTGATTACTACAACAATGAGCTTTGTCATCAGGGGATAGATCATCAGATCCCTGCAAACAGATATTATCAGGCAGCATAATGATTTTTCTTTCTAAATACCAAGATAACCAGCCTACAGAACCTATCAAGACCAAGACAAGTCCTTTAAGGAGTCTTGACAGAACCTGCAACCTGTTTAAAGAAGTATTTAGAATAGAAAAATCATCAGAAAGAAAAACTTATATTTGAAACCCTGTGGTCTAAGAATGGGGAGTAGTTAACTTTTTGTTTTCGAGTTGGATCCTTTTTCGAGAAGAAAAACTTTTGCTTGTAGTTTTTTAGATTATTTTAATCCTATTATTAGGCAACTTTATAACCTCTTTGTATGTTATCATAGCACTATTCCAAACCAATGAAAACATTCAATGATTTTAGCTGGGAAAACACATTAAAATGAAACGATGAACGCTATACCCATATATAGAATAGACGGACGTCAGTTATATTACACCTTTATTGCTGGAGGGAAGAAAATTCTTGAACAGCAATATTACTTGAATAAAATTAACGTTTACCCTATGAACGATGGGGATACTGGTAGTAATATGGCCTTTACCATTCAGTCTGCTATTGAATCGGTTCTTCCCGACAAGTCATTTACAATTACTGCCAACCGGATAGCAGAAACAACCATTATGAATGCCCGTGGCAATTCAGGTATAATTTTCGCCCAATTCTTATTTGGCATGAGCAAGGAAACAGGAGAGCGCGAAAGTCTTACCATTCCTCAATTTGCAGTATGTATTAAGAATTCTATACATTACATGTATGAAGCTGTGGCCAATCCTGTTGAAGGTACTATGCTTACTGTAATTAGAGAATGGTCTGAATTCATTTACACTAAAAGAGAAATTATTACTGATTTTAACCAGCTATTCGTCTGTTCAAGGGAGGTAATATTAAAATCCCTTTCGGAGACAAAGCAGAAACTGCTTGTGCTTGCAAAAGCTAATGTTGTTGATGCTGGCGCGAATGCTTTTGTTTTATTTATTGAAGGGATCATAGAGTTTATTTATACAAACAGCATTAGAAAGCTATTACGCTCAAAAACGGAACCGCTTATTTTGCCAATGAATAATGAGCACATTTCGGAAGAAGTTAAATTCAGATATTGCACAGAAGGCATTTTAAGGAAGCTAACAATTGATCAAAGAACACTTTCCCGCATACTTCAGCAAAATGGCGATTCAGTTGTAATAGCTGGTGATGAAAAAATTAAGCATATTCATATTCACACAAACAATCCTGCAAATTTGTTTCATCAGTTAAAAGATGTTAGTCTGATTACTTTTCAAAAAGCCGATGACATGTTACGGCAGAGTGAAGTTATATTTAATCGAAAATGGAAGATAGCGTTAGTAACTGATTCGACCTGCGATTTACCGCAAGAGCTAATTGATCAGTACCAGATCAATATGCTGCCCCTCAATATCAATTTTGGCGAAAGTCATTACCTCGATAAAATTACTATTCAGCCCGAACAATTTTATACGCTGCTTAGTCAGTATAGCGAATTTCCTAAAACATCTCAAATTAATGAAAAAACATTCGTCAAACTGTATGCTCAGTTGGCAGCTCAGTACGATTCAATTATAGCGATACATCTTACTGACAAGTTTAGCGGAACTTATTTTAACAGTCAAAAAGCGGCACAGGCTGCAAGTAAGGAGTTCAATAAACCAATAACCGTTTTAAACTCGAAAAACCTTTCGGGATCGCTTGGATTGATAATTTTACGTGTGGCTCGAGCCATTGAAGCTGGGCTTTCGCATAATGAAATTGTTTTGATGGCTGAAAAGTGGATAAGGGACACTCGCATTTTTGTAAGCGTGAAAACGCTCAAATATATGGTTCGTGGTGGAAGGGTTTCGCACATAAAAGGCTTTATGACGAATTTACTGAATGTAAACCCAATCGTTTCGATGGACAAAAATGGAAACTCGTTTGTTTTTGGCAATACATTCAGTCAGAAAAGAAATATGGAAAGGGTGATGGAGCACATCTATAATATTTGTAAAGATCTTGAAGTATGGAATTATATCGTTCTACATGCCCAAAATATGGATGCAGCCGAATGGTATACACAAAAAATGAATGAATTCACAGGTAAAATGCCTGTTGCTGTGGTTAATATTTCGCCTGTAATAGGAAGTAATGCGGGAATTGGTGCAGTTTCTGTTGCTTTAATGTTTAATTAAAAAAATGATTATGACATATATTCAAATTTACTTTTTTGCTCTATTGGCGATCATGATAATGATGTCGGTATTATGGATAATAAGCATCCCAATAAAAAATGTAAGTATAGTTGACTTGTTTTGGGGTTTTGGGTTTATAGTAGCTTGTTTCATTTACTTTCTTAAAGCAGATGGACTTGAAATTCGTAAAATACTTTTATTAACAATGGTTTCCATCTGGGGGCTGCGTCTTTCGATATATCTTGCATGGCGCAATATTGGAAAAGGCGAAGATCCCAGATACCAGAAATTCCGGCAGGATTATGGAGAACAGCGTTACTGGTGGATAAGCTTTTTTCAAACTTTTCTTTTGCAGGGCATTTTAATGTGGGTCATTTCAGCGCCATTATTGGGTGCTCAATACTACAACGATGGAAACGCTCTAAATGTATTTGATTTTATAGGTGTTTTTGTTTGGCTTATTGGAATTATTTTCGAAGCAGGCGGTGATATTCAATTGGCTAGGTTTAAAGCAGATCCGGCAAACAAGGGGAAAGTGCTAAATAAAGGTCTCTGGCATTACACGCGCCATCCAAACTATTTTGGTGACGCAACCGTTTGGTGCGGATATGCTCTTTTATGCATCTCAGCCGGCAGTTATATTCCGGTTTTAGGCTCTGTCTTAATGATAGCTTTAATTATTAAAGTTTCGGGAGTGGCACTTCTCGAAAAAACATTAAAAGTAACAAAGCCTGAATACAAAGATTATATCGAAAAAACCAACGCTTTCATCCCTTGGTTCCCTAAAAAATAAAAAGATTTTCATACTGCTTATGACACAAAAAACATGGTTTTTTCTATTCGTTTTTTGGGGCTTGCCACTAACATTTTACCGCAGCAAATTTCGGAAAATAGTATATCAAACCGATAGATGGGTAATCAATATCAAGCCTTATTTTTGGAAAGAACTTAAAGCATTGTTCGGAAATCTGTATCCTGATAACAGGAATTATCTTAAATTCAGAAATTTTTACCGTATGTATCTATCCATTTATGTTTTGTTGTTTGCTTGTTATGCTTTCTTTAACTCAAATCAGAATATGAAAAAAATTGAAGTTGGGAGTATCATCCCACAATTCACTTTAAAAGATCAGAATGGTAATTTATTTGCCATTGATTCTGTGCTTGGCAAAAAGAATCTTGTGATTTATTTCTATCCTAAAGACGAAAGTCCAGGATGTACTAAAGAAGCTTGTTATTTTCGAGACCAATTTGAGGTTTTTAACGAAGTTAATGCCTTGATTATTGGTATCAGTGGACAATCTGTTGAAAGTCATAAAAAGTTTGCTGAAAAATATCGGCTTAGCTATACTTTGTTGAGCGATGAAGGAAATAAGATACGGAAACTTTTTGGTGTTCCTACTAATTTTTTAGGTCTATTGCCAGGCAGAGTAACTTATGTAATAGATAAAAATGGTAAAGTTGTTTTTGTTTTCGACTCTCAAACACAAACTAAAAGACATGTTGATGATGCATTGAAGATATTGAGGGGATTGAAATAAAAAAATGTCAGCCGCTAACCGCCGCTAAATGTAATCCGGGGTTCCAAAGGTTGCCAAGTTAACTTTTTACTATTAGTTTTGGTTATCAGTGGATTAGCAGAAATGAAACCCGGACTGCATATAGCGGCCTACCGTTATGAGCCGGCCCATTAATACCTAGACAACTTTTCTACTTGTGATAAAAGGACTATTTTCTGCTACTAAGATAACTCAATCGTGACATGACAACTCTCGTCCATCTCCCGGGACTTGCTACATCTAGACAACTTCATCGTGACATGGTAACTCCCGTCCATCTGCTTTGACTGGCAAAAACTCCACCAGCCCTGACGCGGACATCAACTAACCAAAACCGTCAGGTCATTATAGTACAAAAGCCAGGATTATTGATCGCATCTGACCGGTCAAATTATAACTAACTTACATAACTCAAACAACAATTATTTAACTCCGGGTATGGGTGGTCACTTCATTCCGGCCAAAGGTGGCAAAGGCATTGGATTTTCTAATAAGAAAGGAATGGTGTTAATTACCACAGACCTTTGTTTAAATTTAAACGATTTCTCACAAAATCTTCCAAAAACCTAGCAAGAACCTAGCAAATAATATCGTCCCTGCATTGTAAAGACTTAGCAGGACATGATAAAACTGATCGTCCGTAATTTTTATGACACAATCGCAAGGCTTGGAAGCGATTGATCCTGACCACCTCAAATGGGAGGTAATTGATCATACGCAACCCGATGCAGAGATGTGATATCAAACAGCTTAAATAGATGATAATAGAACCAGCCAGAAATCGTCATGCTGACCGGTTTTGTAATCTTGTAAACTTTTCGGTAGCGATGAATTATTAATTACTTTTGTGCTTATTAAAAAATGATATTAAAATGAAGAGATTTATTGGAACTATAATGTTCAGCATTATTTTAATAATAGCAGGGAAGACCCTTGGAGCACAGAATTTTAAATTTGGATATATTAACAGGGATGAGCTTCTGAAGACAATGCCTGATTATGATTCAGCCATTGTTAAACTTGAAAACTTGCGAAAAGAATTCGTTAATCAGCTTGCATTAATGCAGGATGAATTTAGCAACAAGACTACAGCTCTTAATAACGTAAGCAACAGTCTTTCTGATGTAGTACGTAAGACCAAGGAGGAAGAGCTTAAGGACTTAAATAATAGGATTCAACTTTTTCAGGTTAAGGCAAATCAACAGATAAATGATAAAAATGCTGAGCTTATTCAACCAATCGAAGCAAAAGCAGATAAAGTCATCAAGGATGTTGCTAAAGAACAAGGCTTTACTTTCGTGTTCGATGTTGGAGTATTATATTATTTCGATGAAAAAAAGAGTATTAATATGCTTCCTTTGATCAAGACTAAACTTGGACTGAAATAGAGCAGTGCTCTTGGACAAAAAAGCAGCTTTGTAATCGACTTTTTATTGCCCGTCAGGGCTTGAACCTGAACTTTTCTTATCCAGAGTCAGACGTGTTAAATATGAATAGGGGAAGATTACCCAAATAAATGCATTAAGTTTTTCACATAAGGTGATTCAAAACTTAAGTATAAAAACTGCTCACACATTGAACTAATTACCGATTGATTTTCATTATTTCCAAATGAAATCGGATATGTTAAAATCCTCATCCTTATATAGTTTTTCATTGCAAATACCCCCGTCTAATATACCTTAAATGTTCGTCCCCTAGGCTTTATTCAAATTTATTTGACTTCGGCTTTTTGTTGATGTAACTTTAGTAAAAAATATACCATTATGAAAAAGCATTTCATTTCTCTTATCGATACTACGCACCGAAAAAGAACAATTTACCTTTTTATAATTGCGACTTTATTTATCATTATCGCACTATTGGTGGGCATTAGTGACAATTTGCCTATGATTGCAATGCTTTTAACAGGGATTGTCTTTCTCTACTTCTCAGTTTTACATCCATGGGAAAAGGCGGGTAACTATGGAATCCTGACTATTGTATGTATTGGTATCCTTTTACTGGAATTATTAGGAATAACTATCCTTAGCAAAATGCACAAGACGGAATATATTAATGAGGGCATTGCCATGGGTTTAGCATTTTTTATTTGTGTTCCAGGAATTTTAGTTGGTATAATAGGTTCAATAATTTGTGCTGTTAGAAAGAAATGATATTGTATTTTATAATATCTTATTATACAGATATTTAATCATCCTTTTACTTCATCACTTTACGTCAGATGAAGCTCTCCTAGGAGGAGGAATATAATCCGGGAGTTTATAAATTCCCAGAAAATACCCCCGTCATAAGGTACTTTAAAATTATTTGATCCCCCCAGTCATTTTTTCAATAAATAATTGAGAGCGCGAGAATTTATAATTATGCATATAGTTTTAAGCGGAGTATACTAACGTACGCGAGAATCACCTAATGCGACTTGTTCGCTGTATGTTTGAGTTTACGAGGTGTATTTAAGCGTAGCTGAATCACCTTCGACAGTTGATATTGATTGTATCAATATCAGTGGGCGTACTTCGGATGTGTATTAAAGAACAAGAGAAGGACCTCGATCAAACAGCCCCTTTGCAATCCCGGCGGGAAAACACCCCGTAGTAGTATTCACTAAAAAATATTAACACATGGTAACAATTGTTGACTTTGTCAAAAGACAAAACAGAGAAGGCAAAGAATTCAATGCCTTGATCCTACAAAGCGGGATTGAACTGGTAAAATCTAAAGAGACTGGGAGCTATTATGCCACATCAAAGAGAGCCTCGATAAGCTCTACTTTTGATGATGCTACTTGTCAGAATCTTATCGGGCAGCAGATACCTGGTTCTATTCAGAAAGTTGTATCTGAACCCTATGAATTCACCAATAAAGAAACTGGTGAAGTACTTCTTCTTAATCACCGTTGGGTCTATCTGAAGGAAGGTGAGACTATTGAGGAAAAGGTTATTGCAGATTCAAAGGTTGCAATGCCTGTTTAAACTCAAGGGGCTGAAACGCCCCTTTTTATTTATCAAATAAAAATCTAATGTTATGCAATTACAAAAAGCAGAACGTAAACAAGCTTTAATTAAGCTTGCTCTTCAAGGTCCTTCGGGATCAGGTAAAACCTATAGTTCATTGCTATTAGCTTATGGGCTTGTTGGAAACTGGAACCAAATAGTTGTGATAGATACAGAGAATAATTCATCTCATCTTTATTCACATCTGGGTTCCTTTAATGTATTATCCTTAACAGAACCATTTTCACCGGAGCGATACATTGAGGCAATTGAAGCTTGTGAAAAGGCTGGGATAAAGGTTATAATGATAGATTCAATTAGCCCGGAATGAGAAGGTTCTGGAGGTATAATTGAAACTCATGGCAATATGGCTGGTAACTCATTCACAAACTGGAATCGGGTTACACCCAGGCATAATGCCTTTGTTCAGAAAATACTTCAATCACCTTGCCATATTATTGCAACTATAAGGTCAAAACAGGATTATGTCCTGACTGATAAAAATGGGAAGATGGTTCCTGAAAAAGTAGGGTTGAAAGGTGTTACAAGAGACGGTATGGACTATGAATTTACCTTGGTACTCGACCTCGATATCAAACATCAGGCTACAGCAAGCAAAGACAGGACAGGATTATTCTCTAATCCTTTGCCATTCCTGATCACAGATCAGATTGGGAGTAAAATAAAAATGTGGTGCCTTGGTGAAGACCTTTTCAAGAATGTTGAGCTACAAATCAATGAAGCCAAACTGTACAGGAGCTAAGGAATATTATTATTAAATATCCTACGCTTAGAACTAAGATTGAACCTCTCTGCATTCAGAGAAAGAATGAGATTGAGGGTGTTGTAACAGATCCGGTTGTTAATCCTTAAAACTAAATGTTATGGAATTAATTAACGTACAGAGCACTATTGTGCCTGATGAAGCGAAAGTCGTCGAAACTTCAGACAACAGGTTTATACTTGCAAATACACAACCTATATCATATGGGGAGCTAAAACATAAATGTATTATTCCTGTATTCAGTAAGGATAATGAATCTACTATATCCCATAGTGAGTTTGTTGATATTGTAGGTCAGGCTTGTGAGAAATTCTTTACTTCTGAAAACATACTTCATCCGGCAATCAGGATCAGCCATCCAATCAAAGGGCGAATACCTGAAGCTATGGGAAAACCAGCTGATGTACTGCTTGAAGAAGAAAAGACTATTTACTATGAGAGAATGGCATTTCTATATGAAGTACCAGGAATAACTTCAATTGTAAATGGAAACAAACTTTCTCTTTCTATCGGGGGAGTGAGAGCGTATAATTCTGAGAACTTGTATGGTAAGAAGACAGAAGAGCACTTTAAAGTGTTTATAGGCTTCAAAAACCATGTTTGTATCAATCTCTGCATCTCTACAGATGGTTTCCTAGATGATCTAAGGGTAATGTCAGTGCAGGAGCTCTTTAATAGGGTATTTCAACTTCTGACAAGATTTGATGCTGAAAGGCAAATTAATCATCTGTCAACTCTTTCGGACTATACATTGACTGAGCATCAATTCGCTCAGCTGGTCGGCAAATCGAGGTTGTATCAGTACCTACCTCCGAAGACTAAGAAAGCTCTGGATACTGTAGTGCCAATATCAGACACTCAAATCTCAACAGTGGGTAGGGATTATTATGAAGATAAGTCTTTCTGCAGAGATGATTCCGGAGATATAAATCTCTGGAAGGTGTACAACCTATTTACTGGAGCAACTAAATCATCATACATTGATACATTCATAGACCGCAATGTTGGCTCACTTCTATTCATTAATAGCCTCATTGATCATATTCGAGAAAGAAAACGATCATGGTTCCTGTCGTAATCATATTTAATTTATTATTTCTTATGAGTAAAGAGGAATATCTAAAAGAGTTATTAAAATGGGTATCTACAGATGATATGCTGGTTATTGATAAATCAGGGAGGTTACGACGCATTTACTGCCCTTTCAGGGCAATTTGTCTAGTGACCTTCCCTGATATCAAACAAGGTGAGAAAGTCTCTGTAGATGCAATAAAGCTCACTATTGAGGTCAAGGAAGTGTTCATCATTAAAGGGACAGCATATTATATCATTTACTTCTCAATTATTTTGGATAGTTGATTCGTTTGGTTAGGTTTAGTTATATTAAGTGGGGTGATGTGAAAGCATCATCCCATTTTACTTATAGGAGGAAGTATACTGAGGAGATATCCAAGTACTTTAAAATCGACAGATTAATCATAAATAAACTTGGCCATTTACAACGCTTACTACGCCTATTCTCAGTCGAGGTAATACAAAATGATGTCGAAATATAAAAAGGGCTTATATGCAATGTTTCAGTTGTTAAAATTGATTTAAGCCAAATTGATGTTTATATCATACCGAATAAAGTCCATTACTGATTCAATTTCAGAGTATTAGAGTGCAAAACAAGGAATTCCAGACATTAGGTCACGTAGACCCGAACTCTGGATATTTAGTCGAGTCATGCTGCATTTTCTTTATTGTTGTTCTGAGATGGTTCACCTCGACTTTAAGTAATCAAGAACCACTGAAAATCAACAGTGCTATTATCATTCTCCAGGTCCCCAAAGAGGGGACTTGGATGAGTGATTATAAAAAATTAATTTAACAATTTAATTTCATTATTATGTTTTCATTAAACAGATTGTCAGACGATGATACACCCATTCCAATTACCCATCGTTGTAAACCAGAGATTGTAGGTAAGGATATGACTGGTATAGAATTGCATGAATTTGGATTGGCACTATTTACATCTTATCTGTCTGATCAAAACTTTGAACTTGTAGCTGTAAATATGAATCCTGAAAATGGAGCGCCACACATAATGATCTGGAATCCACAGAAAGTACTATTTTATATTTGGGTCAAAACAGACTTGGCTCCAAATATTCCTGTATATGTGCCAAATGATACACATGATGTAATTTCCAAAATATCGAGAGAGTATGGAGCAATACCAAGTTTTGCTAGTATTACAATAAGCAGTGCCTCCAAAGAAGATAATTTAGTACCAAAATGTGGAGGTGAATATTATGCAGTACTAAATGAATTTGAAAAAATATGAGCTAACCGATTAACCAAATTTATTGACGCAGATAAAAGGTTCGGGTTGCTCTCTTAATGTAAAGCATTATCCATCCATCTGAGTTAAGTTTTAGGTGGATGGATTTTTATAATAATAAATTTGAGTTTGAGTTTTTTTGAGTAAGATTTTGTTTAAGTAATTGGCAGATTTTAAATTATCTATTTAATTTTTTAACAGGATAGAATCATAGAATTAAATTAAAAACCTACTTCGTTTTGAACATATTTTTGATTTTAAGTGTTTAATATGTCTAAATAAAAATTAAATTAAATCACAAATCTTATGAAAAAGTTATTGATTTCAGTTTTAGCATTGTCAGGATTTTTATTCCCGTTGCTGGCACAGATCGATCATGATTTTAATCAAAATGATCGGGTCCCTCTTTTGAATACTACAATTACAAGAGAACAGGTTCCAGCTGCAGTTATTAAAGCAGCTCAGACTCAGTTTGATTTGAGTAATTCAGGCACATGGTCAAAGTTCCCCTATGCCTTAAAGGAATATGGTTGGGTCTATGATGTAGGGGCATCAGATGTCAAGCTCGATCGCTATGAAGTAAGTATGAAAAACAAACAAGGTAATGAGCTTTGGGCAGTTTATACTGCAAAGGGAGAACTGGTCGAAAGCAGAGAGGCTTCTACTAATATTGCCGTACCTGCCAATGTTATGCAAGAACTTTTAAAAAGCCAGTACAAAGACTGGAAAATAGTGGATGACAAAGAAATTATCAGGTTTTATCATGATCATGATACTAACAGTGTAGAACAACATTTCCGTCTTACAGTTGAAAAAGACAATGTAAAAAGAAGTATTTCTTTTAATTTTCAAGGAGCAACTGCAAGTATGTAACAATAATCGAACTTTATGCTTATGATCAGATAATCAGTATATAAGTACTTTGTCTACTCTCTCAATATTCATTAGATAATTCCATCCATCTGGATTAATTTCTGGGTGGATGGATTTTTATTTGACTTGTGTATATACCTATTAATGTATAGTGTAAAAAATAATTCAGATATTAAATGGGTTCCGAGTTATAAATACTACTTTATAATTTCCCATTACAAAAACAAATATGGGGAAAAGACTTGTTCAAGTATCATTGGGTGTACCCAGTGGCACAAGAGGTTAAAATTGACCTCTTGTTTTTTTATGAAATTCTGAAACCATCACTAATTCTAAGGATGAGATGTACAGCGATTTTCAAGAGAGGGTTGCAACTTTTTTTTTTGCCGAATCTGAGTTCTTAGTCAGAGTTGCAACCAAGAGTCTTGGTGGAAGCAATAAAATGAAAAATGACTGCTTTGGTACAAGTACATTTATTAATTTTGTGAGGAATGGATAATCTCTTTCACATATTCAAGATTAGTCTGGAAGAAGCCAGAAAAATTGAAGAATCACCAGATCGAGTACATGTTCATGATTTTGAAGAATTGATTGTGGGGATCGAAGGGGAACTTGAACATTTTATTGACTTCAAATCTGAAAGATTCATATCTCCTTTTATCAGTTTTGTCACGAAAGGAAAAGTCCATGGCGTGAAACCATGTCCTGAAAATAAAAAGTTTGACATCTGGGTCATTGAGTTTAAAAGCGAGTTTATTCCGGAGATGACTTTCCAGCTTTATTCGTATTATCATGATCATGCAAACCTCCCAATGCAGAAAGGTGATAATTTCAACCGCATGGTAACAATGTGTGAACTTATGTACAATGAATCCGTTCAGAGCACACCTGATTATGCAGTAATAAGATTGTTGCTTAACACTCTCTTCACCATGATTGAATCTGAAAGAAGGAAAGACATTGATCCGGACAAGCGACTTATCAGTACTCAGAATATTACATTTAAGAACTTTCTGATAATTCTTGAAGAAAACTTCAGGAGACCCGAAGGAGTGGATTTTTATGCAGAGAAATTATTCATGTCATCGAGGAATCTGAATCTGATCTGCCACAATATTTTGCAGAAAAGCGTTTCAGAGATTATTGAAACCCGAAAATTAATCGAAGCTAAAAATCTCCTTGTTTCCACAAATAAAACTATTTCCGAGATAGGTTTTGAACTCGGGTACAACGAAAAATCATATTTCACAAATGTATTCAGGAAGAAGTCGGGACAGACTCCGACCGAGTTCAGAAATGAGATGACCAGTCTCATTTCCTGAAATTACAACCCTTTTACCGAAAAGTGTTACCGCCTGCCATTTGTTCTGGTGCATCTTTGTACCATGAATTTATTTACAATTAATCATAATTAAAAAGATCAAAAATGAAAACAAAAACGATCGCAGCAAGAGCACTAGCAGCAGTAATATTCATTGCAGGAGTTGCAGCATTAAACAGTTGTACTACAAAAAGCGGAAACGTTTCAGTACGTCAGTCAGAAATCGATTCACTCAGGAACGAGATTAAGGTGATGACATCAGGTAACGCAGAGCTTGCCAAAAACTTAGTTAAATTCGACACACTTGACTACACCATTTTCACCAACCAGGAATGGGTAAGGTTTCATGAGAGCCACTCAAAAGATATCAAGGTTAACTGGCCTGATGGACACTTCACAGTTGGACTTGACCGCCATATTGAAGATTTGAAAGCCTTGTTTGTTTATGCACCTGACACAAGGATCAAACAGCACCCGATCCGTTTTGGAAGCAGCAACGGAGAATGGACTGCAGTAACCGGAGTGATGGAAGGAACTTTCACCAAACCAATGCCAATAGGCGGCGATAAGTTTATTCAGCCAACCGGAAAATCATTCAAACTGCCCATGTGTACCATAGGACATTGGAAAGACGGTATTATGATTGAAGAATCATTATTCTGGGATAATCAAACTTACATGAATCAATTGGGATTGGGTAAATAAATCATGATAGTTTATCACAGCTATTCAGAAGCCATTTAATAAATGCAGATAGTTGATTTCAACGTTCTGCATTCCTCATTCATCGTTAAAACAAAACATTATGAAAAAACTATTATCCATTCTAACAATCCTTGTTTTTGCAAATATTACATTTGCTCAAACAACAACATGGAATGCAGACCCCATGCATTCCAAATTAACATTTACAGTTATACATAGAGGTTTCTCCTCTATTTTTGGATTATTTCAAAAATTTGATGTAACAATTACTTCATCGAAATCAGATTTCAGCGATGCCGTATTTACTCTTTCGGTTGATATAACGTCAATTAATACAGAAGTGAAAATGCGTGATGATGATTTAAGGAGTCCGAACTTTTTTGATGCAGCAAAATATCCTTCTATGACTTTTAAATCCACCTCAATTCTTAATACAACGGGGATGAAGGATAGGTTCAAGATAACAGGTGATCTGACGATGCATGGCGTTACCAAAACCGTTACTATGGATTTATGGTTCAGAGGAACAATAGAGGATGCAATGTCGAAGAAAACTAAAGCTGGCTTTCAGCTAACAGGAGTCATAGATCGGACGGACTTTAATGTTGGACCTGCAGATCCTTTCGATATCAGCACTGATGTAATGATAAAAGCAGATGGAGAGTTTTTCAAACAATAGAAAACCTGAATTTTAATTATTAAAACCAAAATCATATACATTTGAAAATAAAATAGTCCTAATTGACTTGCCAGGTTAGTTATTGAGAGTAGATATTCTGTTCATTGAGATCCATGCACTAAACAAAGAGAAGGTTATAAGGATAAATATCAAAAAACGATCTAGAATTAATAAACAAAAAATAATATGAAAACCACAAAAGAAGAACTAACTAAAATAAAATGGGGCATTGACCCTGTTCACAGCGAAATCGGTTTCAAAGTAAAGCATCTGATGATTACCAATGTAAAAGGTGAATTCAAGGAATTCGATGCAAGTATTTATACCTCTGGAGAAGACTTCATGACTTCCGAGATAGATTTCTGGTTAAATCCTGCATCAGTAGATACAGGTGATACGAAGCGTGATGAACACCTGAGAAGTGCAGATTTTTTTGATGTTGAAAATCATAAGCAGATCTCTTTCACAGGGAATACCTATGAACAAGTTGACGGTGATGGGAGTTTTACATTATATGGTGATCTCACAATAAAAGGGATAAAGAAACAAATCAAACTTGATGTTGAATTTGGTGGAGTCGTTAAAGATCCATGGGGTAATGAGAAGGCAGGTTTTACAATTAACGGTAAAATTAACCGGAAAGACTGGGGTTTGAACTGGAATGCCGCCCTTGAAGCTGGCGGGGTCCTGGTAAGTGATGATGTAAGAATTAGCTGCGAAGTTCAGCTGGTAAAACAACAATAAAAGTTAAATATCATGGCAAATTCAGTATTACATAAATCAGAAACACGAGGGGACGCGGATCATGGGTGGCTTCACAGCAGACACACTTTCAGTTTTGCTGATTATTATGATCCTGAAAGGGTCCATTTCGGAATGCTCCGTGTGTTAAATGATGATATTGTTGAGGCAGGGATGGGTTTCGGTACCCATCCTCATGATAATATGGAAATAATTTCCATCCCTTTGGAAGGTGATCTGGAGCATAAGGACAGTATGGGAAATGTTTCGGTTATCCTGCATGGAGATGTGCAGGTAATGAGTGCAGGTACAGGAATAACGCATAGCGAATACAACAAAAACAAAGATATCCCTATAAAATTTCTGCAGATCTGGGTAATACCCAGTGTAAGGAACATAAAGCCCCGATATGATCAGATGACACTAAGCATAGAGGATCGTCACAATAAATTTCAGCAGATCCTCTCTCCCAACCCTGATGATGAAGGTGTTTGGATCTATCAGAATGCATGGTTTCATCTCGGGAAATTTGATAAAGGATTTAAGGCAGATTATAATTTGAAAGCAAAAGAGAATGGTGTATATGCTTTCATATTGAGTGGCAAAGTTACAATCAATGATGAGGAACTTGCATCCCGAGACGGACTTGGCATTTGGGATGTGGATAAGATTGCAATAAAGGCTGATTCTGAAGCTGAATTCCTGCTGATGGAAGTACCAATGAAATAAAAGTTGTATGGAAAAGGAAACCTCTAGGGTTGAAGCCTTCAGCGATGGGGTATTTGCTATAGCACTGACATTATTGATCCTGGGAATAAAAGTGCCGGATCTTGGTGACTTTGGAACTAGTGCCAGCCTTTATAAAGCACTCCTAAATCTCTGGCCCTCATACTTTGCTTTTATTCTCAGTTTCCTTGCGGTACTGATCATGTGGATCAATCATCATGGTTTTTTCAAGTACCTCAGGAAAATAAATACTGCCTTCCTGTTTGCAAACGGATTTCTACTGCTGATGGTAACATTCATTAACTATCCCACAGCAGTTCTTGCAAGATATTTTGAGACACCCGCATTTAATATTGCATCGGCTTTCTATTGCGGCTCAATGGTACTTATAAGTGTTGCATACAATCTGCTCTGGTTTTCATCAGCTTTTAAGCGAAGACTGGTTAAAGATGAAATATCTGACGAACTTATTGACAAAATCAGAAATGCCTACTGGTTCGGATTCTTTATTTACCTCATCGCATTTATAATCTCATTTTTTCTTCCGTTTGTTGGGCTGACAATTTGTATTTCATTATGGATTTTCTGGACGTTATTGGATTACGACAAGAAGAATTCAAAACTTAAATTGATTAAACAATGATCTTTAAAATCACTTCATATAAGGAATAAATCTGGGAATGGACAGGAAAAATTTCATAATAATTATCTCTGATACTGTTGACATTTACTGCAATGAAAATAAATGACTTAAGCAAAATAACAGAATCTTATAATTGTACAGAAAAAATACCAGTGCTTTTTGTGGGGCATGGCAGCCCGATGAATGCCATTAAAGAAAATGAGTTTGTCACTGGGTGGCGTGACATCGGGAAAACCATCCCTAAGCCAAATGCTATTCTTTGCGTTTCCGCACACTGGGAAACAAGAGGCACTCATGTCACTGTTATGGAAAGGTCCAGGACAATTCATGATTTCGGAGGATTCCCAGGGGAGCTTTATGAAGTACAGTATCCAGCACCAGGAAACCCGGAGCTTGCAAAAGAGATCAAAATTATCATTAAAAAAGCAGAGGTCGGTCTTGATGATAAATGGGGGCTTGATCATGGGTGCTGGAGTGTTGTAAAACATCTGTACCCTGCCGCTGATGTTCCTGTAATTCAGTTAAGTCTTGATTACTTTCAGCAGCCACAGTATCATTATGACCTTGCAAAGGAGCTCTCATCGCTTCGGAGGAAAGGGGTTCTCATAATAGGCAGTGGAAACATAGTTCATAATCTGGGACTGGTTGCATGGGATAAAATGGAAGAGTCAGGTTTTGGGTACGACTGGGCGATAGAGACAAATGAGAAAGTAAAAAAGTTTATTCTTTCAAACGATCATAAATCACTGATTGACTACAAGAAACTGGGAAGAGGTTTTAACCTTGCAGTTCCAACACCTGATCATTTTCTTCCGTTGCTATATTCGCTGGCATTGAAAGAGGAAAATGAAAAGATAGAAATCTTTAATGATAAGGCAGTTGCAGGTTCCCTAACTATGACTTCGATCAAAATCGGATAAAGAATAAATTGATCGACTTCCATTTTTATCATGGCTGCAATTCGGCTCAAAAAGACGAAGAAATTTGTTCATTCGTTGCAGCTTTTGTCCGTTCGGGGTACCAAACGAGAAAAGAGGTCATAAGGTGTTCGGGTATGCTCTCTTTATGTTGCATATTGAAAATCTCATGTCTAAGGTATGCAACATAAATCGCAACCCTCACTATTGATAAATGCGAGCCTGCGGCATCCAATTTTAATCGGTATTCGTGGGTTTGCAGAAAGCAATATTTCATGACACATCAAGGCCAAGCCCAATGGGTTATTGCATAAGCCTTGCTTTAGTCATTCAATAACCCCACTTCATATGTCGAAAATTGTCTGGTACTCGCCACGGCTCGCGCCCGATTGAATTTGATTGAGGGTATTTGGGAAATAATTTTATGATAAATAATTAAAAGTATAACAAATTATAGTATTGATTCTTTGTTAAACCAGTTCAAAAATTTAGTTGTCTTTCTCTAAGACGAGTTGTAAATTTGAATATGTTGAAATCTTATAATAATTTAAAAAATGATAGGAGACATAGATTTCCTTTATTTAATATTTTTTAAAAAAAGAAGCCATTAAAGGTCTATGAACCGCCATCGGCTAAGAAGGGTTTTAATCCACCTGATAGAAGTCCAGCGCACGAATTTTTAGAAGACACGCAAAAAGTTCCAGCTATAATTTTTTGCAAATTTCACTTGTCTGCGTTAATTAATCCGATAAGTTTTAACATTAGTAATTGCGTTGTGACTACGGCTCAAGATGGCTGCGACTTCATTTTAAAAATTTCAAAAGAGATTTCAAAGAAGCTTTTTTATTCTGCATTGAATGATCATCTGGCAGAAAAATTTATTCTTGGTTATATTAGTGAAATTCTACCTGTTTTAAATGAACATTTAATAAGACAAAAGTACCAAAGTGGACATTTGTTAATTCGAACATTCTCACTTTTAGATATTCATGAGTTATATGTTTTAAACGAAGAAAATGAAGATTATGGTAAGCTCTCTTGGCCGATGGCATTTACTAATTTTCCTCGAACGGCTGAATTTGCAGAAGAATCTAATTACAAGTTTATTAGGGACTTAATTGAAGCTTCAACCTTTTATTTTTATTATAATTTAGATGACTCTATAAGAAAAATCATTTCATCTATTGAGATTTTTTTCAATCTTAGAAATATTAGTGGGAAAAAATTTAAAATAAGATTATCGAATTGTTTAAAAAGTGAAAACCACAAAAGAAACTGGGAACCTTATTTAACAATGTTTTATACAAACATTATGTTCGTCTATAGTATAAGAAATAAAATTGTGCATGAAAAATATAGAATGGATTTTAACGATAGTTGGTTATGCAAAAAAGGAATAGGAACATTATTTTATATATATCAAAGTAATTTAAATGATCAGAATACAAAAATTTATAATTATTCTTTAATGAAACAGTTTGTAACCTTAGATTCCGAATGTATGGGGTTTAATTATGACTCGTTAAAGGATGATAATAAATCAGAAAGACCTATTGTCAAAACTGCCTTGGAAATGGAGAAGGCAATTTTTGGCAGTTTAGAAATTACCAGAGAAAAAATGGATAAGATTGAGATAAAAATAAAAAGTTATAATAATTGAACTTAAATTCATTCCAAACTATTGACTTTTAAAAAAGGTTTTTAAAGATGAATTATTTCATAATTAACTGAGAATTTTAGTAATAGGATTTCTTTTTAAATTATTAATTGAATAAATTGCGATAACAATGTAAAAGTTGATATCGCATTTTTTATTGAAAAATTATAGATTAATTATATGAAACACTTAATTGATTCAGTTGAATCCTCAATAAAGATAGGAAACTGGTATTCTGCATTGACACTAACACTCACACTTCCAGACATTGCAGGTAAAGTAGATTACCCAATTTCGAGTTCAAACAAGAGATATTCAGCTTGGTTTGATAAATATTTGGGAGATAAGTATAAAGCGAAGGTTGGACCAAAGAAAGAGGAACATATTTTTTTGTCAGGGAACGACTGTTATTAAGATGTTCATTTTTACATGAAGGCAAATCAGACATATTAGGTCAAAATGCAAGAGAGGTACTTGATGACTTTGAATTCGTAAATCCACCAAAAGGTTCGATAATACATTGCAATCAATCAAATAATAAGCTTCAATTACAGGTAGACATATTTTGTAAAGATGTTTTAGATGGAATTAGACAATGGACAAAAGATATATCGAATGATATAATCAAGCAAAAAGCATTAAATAAATTATTGATAATTCGCCAAATCAATTAGCAGAATATAATTATTAGACAGTTAATTATATTTAAAAATGGATGGGACTCTGAAGGTTTTAATAATTAGAGTTTTCTCCATTTTTTACCATCAAAATATCTCAATCTACCAATTACCTTATCGAAATATATTGTTCCTTCACGAAAACCTTTAGGAGGGGAAGAAGACGGTATTAATTGAATAGAGTTTATATTATTTATACTTTCTAAGCTTATCGGGATTCTAATTAGCTTGCTTCCATCACAAATGAAAATAAAATGATTATTTTTTTCTATTGCAAATTGTCCGGTCTTGAATGGATCAATTTTATCCGTATATATATTATCATGCCAATTTCTATTATCTGTCAGTAAATTTAAGGTGTTTGTGTCCTTAATAATTAAGGATTTATTTACTATATCACTAAATACAGCTTCGAGAGAAACTGTATCATTCAGTTTATTCGCAAATTTTCCACTTACAATATTGACTTCAAGAGAATCAATATTTAGTTTTCTATAGCTCTTAACCTGAGCAGATGAATAAAGAGTCACTACAAACAAAAATATAATTGTCAAATTATAATGCAAACCATATATCAAAAGAGGATGTTTCATAAAAAAACGCATAAATTTTAATTTCAAAATAATCTTTAGTTACTTTTTTTATTGTAAATTCCGATCCATTAGTCGGGATTAAATTTATTACAGGTGGATTTTTAAAAACAGGTAATTTCTTTCCACTTATTGTATTTGGTAATTCTTTATAATAGATTTTCGCGCTATTCTCTAAAAAATTAGCAGTTTTGACATTATAATTTTTTATTATGTAGATTTCAGCGTTAATTATTTCTTTATTTTCAATACTTTTTATTTTACTTTCTGTTGAAGAAATTCTCCCTAAATACTCATTATATTTTTTAGTAATTAGAGTGTCGTTTTTGTGGATAGCTAACTCAATTGATCTATTAAATGACTCATCTATCATCTTTTCGGAATTATAGCCATAAAAAACTATTATTGCTGCTATTATTGAACCTATAGTGGTAATGAGTTGTAAACGATATTTAATTTCAAAATATTCCTTGGAAAACTTTCCTGATTGTATTATTTGATTCTTTATTGAGCGGAGATTAAGCGTATTCCAGATTGACAAGCCGAGTATCAATAGCAGTAGGATAAAGCCAATATATTCAAAAACAAGTTTCATATTCAAAAATTATTAATCACATTGTTTGTTAAATTTAAATAGATTTACTTTGCCAAGCAAATAAATGATTTGAGTCAATTTGGGAAATAAATTAAACGTGATTAATGTAAGCTTAGAATAGACTAAGGTGTCCCCTGTACTGTCCCCTGAAAAATTAAAAACCCCCTAATCGATTGAATTAGAGGGTTTTTTGTTTGTGATCTGTGGGCCCAGCTGGTACAAATCCACAAAAGGTCAATTTGTGTTAATGTAATTATTTATTTTAACAGAAATGTTGCTGCATTGTTGCTACATAGAGTAAACTATAAAAGCGCATTCAGTCAATATATCACTTTTTGCGCTTTCATACATGTAGCCCCACCAGGAATCGAACCTGAATCTAAGGTTTAGGAAACCTCCATTCTATCCATTGAACTATGGGGCCAATTTCAGTCGCAAAAGTATACCTTTTTTTCATCATTGCAAATCACACGGTTTAACAATACAGACACACGGCTCAAGACAAACGACGCAAGGAAGAAGAAAACTTTAAGTCGTGCATCGTGAGCCATGCATCTATCGTATTCCATTGTGAAAAATAAATTATCTTTGATACTGCTAAATCTTAATGTCATGAACTGGTTAGATGCAATTATAGTCGTTATCCTTATATTATCTTTGGTGACCGGTTTTATTAACGGACTGGTAAAAGAGGTGGCTTCGCTCGCAGCATTAATTCTGGGAATCTGGGGCGCTATCAGATTTTCGACCTTTACTGCTGAAAAACTTTATGATTATTTTGATATGACCGGGCATTATGTTGGAGTAATAGCATTCCTGATTACATTCGGATTAATAGTTGTAGTTATTCATTTTATAGGCATACTGGCTGACAAAATTATTAACGCAGCTTCTCTTGGATTTATAAACAGACTTCTCGGGATTGCATTCGGATTAATTAAATCAGTGCTGATAATGAGTGTTTTTTTTGTAGTATTAAATGCAATTGATGCCAGAAGGTCATTCCTTCCGAAGAAGACAATTGAAGAATCAAAGTTTTATAATCCAATTTCCGATATTGCCCCGGCTATCTTCCCGATAATAGGAGAGGGAGGTTTTAATCGCAGTTTCGACCGGTTCAAAAAGAAACCAGAAGAGCCGATAATCTGAAAGCAGAAAAGCACAACGGCGCAAAAGTTCAAAGTTAAAAAGGCGGAGAATTAAGTCCATATAAATCCATGAACCGTGGTCAAAAAAGGAAATAGGTTAAAGGGGAAGTATAGAAGCAAAAAGACCCGGAACCCAGGACCAAGAACCCAGTACCTTGATAAATATGAAGTAGGGAATGTTCAATTAAAATTATAAATTCGAAAAAAGTTGATATGAATTTTGTTGAAGAACTGAAATGGAGAGGCATGATACACGATATTATGCCAGGTACTGAAGAGTTATTAAAAAAGGAAAAAACCAGCGGATATATCGGATTCGACCCTACTGCCGACTCATTGCATATAGGTCATATGGTGCAGGTTATGTTACTCGTGCATTTCCAACGGAGCGGGCATACACCTATTGCTCTTGTTGGTGGAGCAACCGGAATGATTGGAGACCCATCCGGAAAATCTGAAGAGAGGAACCTGCTGGATGAAGCATCTCTGAGAAAAAATCAGGAAGCCATAAAGAAGCAACTTTCTAAATTTCTCGATTTCAATTCAGATAATAAAAACCGGGCTGTCATGGTAAATAATTATGACTGGATGAAGGAATATTCTTTCCTTGGTTTTATAAGAGAAATCGGGAAACATATTACAGTTAACTAT